>CAJTZS010000001.1 GCA_910584055.1 uncultured Muribaculaceae bacterium
GGATCGGTAGTCGCAAAAAGTTCTGATAATGGCTCTTATCGGAAATTTCCGATAAGTCGCACTATTTCAAGAACTTGACTTTCAACACCCGCCATGACCGTGTGGCGGGACTCGGCAACTCCGTGGGAAGCAACCGCGCCCTCAATCTTCTCTATGCCATACGCACCATACAGGAACGCACCGGCAAAGACCTCGGAGCCACATTCCTTAGCGGCACAACCATATCCAACTCTCTGACGGAGCTGTATCTATTGTTCAAGTATCTGCGCCCCAATGCGCTGGAGTCGCAGCAGATACGCTGTTTTGACGCATGGGCGGCGATTTTCGCCAAGAAAACCACCGACTTTGAGTTTACCGTTACGAATAGCATTGCGGCAAAAGACCGTTTTCGTTACTTCATCAAGGTGCCGGAACTGGCGGCATTCTATAACGAGATCACCGACTACAAGACAGCGGAGGATGTCGGGGTTGACCGCCCGGAGAAGAACGAAATCATGTGCAATATCCCGCCGACGCCGGAGCAGGAGGATTTTATACAAAAGCTGATGGTATTCGCCAAGACCGGCGACGCCACCGTGCTGGGTAGGTTGCCGTTGACAGAGAGCGAGGACAAGGCGCGTATGCTCATCGCCACCGATTATGCCCGCAAGATGTCGCTTGATATGCGTATGATTGATCCGGAGTATGGCGACAACCCCGGCAACAAGGCGAGTATCTGCGCCGCCAAGATAGCCGAGTATTATCACCGCTTCGATGAATACCGGGGCACACAGTTTGTTTTCAGTGATTTAGGCACATACAAGCCGGGCGAGTGGAGCGTGTATGCCGAAATCAAGCGAAAACTTGTTGAAGACCACGGCATACCCGCCCATGAAATCCGCTTCATACAGGAGTGCGGCACGCAGCGGTCGAAAGACCGTATGATCGCCGACATGAACGCCGGAAATGTCCGTATCCTTTTCGGCTCAACTTCAATGTTGGGAACGGGAGTCAACGCCCAGCAACGTGCCGTGGCGGTGCATCACCTCGATTGCCCTTGGCGACCCAGCGACTTGGAGCAACGTGAGGGGCGAGCCATACGCAAGGGCAACGAGGTTGCCAAACTCCACAACGACAACAAGGTGGATGTCATAATCTATGCCGTTGAACGTTCACTTGACGCCTACAAGTTCAATCTTCTGCACTGCAAGCAGACCTTCATATCCCAGCTCAAACGCGGGGCGATGGGGCTGCGCACCATCGACGAGGGTAGCTCCGATGAGAAATCCGGCATGAACTACTCGGAATATGTGGCTATCCTTTCCGGCAACACCGACCTTTTGGAAAAGGCGAAACTTGAAAAACGCATAGCAGCCCTTGAGAGTGAACACCGCTCCTTCAACAAGGGACTGGGCGATAGCCGCGCCAGACTCCGTGACATCTCCGACGAGGTTGAGAAGATAGAGATAATCATCGGCAAGATGGAAACCGACCATGACCGATACGCCGCAGCGGTTCAATGGGACAAGGAGGGCAATCCTGTAAACGCTCTAAAACTCGACAACTGTCAGTTTACCGACGAGGAACGCATGGGCAAGTACCTTCAGGCGTTGGTGAAGAACACCAACACCCATAACGAATATGTCCGTGTCGGCGAGATCTACGGCTTCCCCGTGTGCATAGTGTCGGAGAAAGCGATTGTTGACGGTGTGGAGGCAATCCGCAACCGTTTTGTGGTGGAGGGTCAGTACAAATACACATACAACAACGGTCAACTCGCCATGTCGGACACCCATGCCGCCTGCATGAACTTTCTCAACGCATTGGAGAAACTGCCCGACACAATCCGCCAGCACCGGGAGCGTGCCGATAAAAAGCGTGTCGATGTGCCGACCCTTGAAGCCATCGTGTCGCGCACATGGGGCAAGGAAGATGAACTGAAAGCCCTCAAATCCGAACTTGCCGCCCTTGACCGAAAAATCACAGCCGACATTACGCCCAAACACGAAACCGTTGCCGAGAATGCCGATGATGAGGAAATCAAATCCACGGCTCCACAGCAGCACTCTGCTAACATAACGCCTCCCCAATCTTCAAAGGAACAGGAAGATAAATCTTCTCTCGTCGCTGAACCCCAAGAAAAGTATAAGGTGCAAAGAAATTCAAATAATAGAATTGCTATGTATCTCCATTAAAAAGAGAAATTGGCAACGGTATAATATATCGTTGCCAATTTCTTTATTAACCTTTGACCCCAACAGGCTATCAATATCACCGGTCGAGCCACTGCTTCAGACGGGTGACTTTCTCTTTGCCGACAACTATGTCGGCATCAGGATAATCCTCTATTTGGATTTTAATCTTGCGGTTGAACCAGTTTGAGATACGCTTCACTGCATTTATATTAACAATGTGTTGGCGGGTTGCACGGAAAAAAGTCATTGGATTAAGTTGTTCCTCAATCTCATCAAGCGACAATTCCACGGTGTATTGTCTTCCGTTGCTGAGATATAATTTGACGACACCTGTATCGGTAGCAATATAGCGAACCTCATCAATGCTTACAGCCAGATACCCGTCTTTCTCCGCTACCAAGAAGCGTTGGCGGAAAGCATTGCTGTTTTTCTGCAACATCCGGTATATCTTCGACAGTTCCCTGCCGGTGTTATGCGTCAGCATATTGCGGCTTTTCTCTATGGCTCTGGCAAGTTCATCTTTATCAACCGGTTTAAGAATATACGCAATGCCATTGAAATTGAATGCCGTTATCGCATATTCATCGTATGCGGTGGTGAATATCACCGGCACTGACGGGGGAGCAGTGTCAAGGGCATCGAAACATAAACCGTCGGCAAGCCGTATATCCGACAGTATCAGATCTATCTCCCTGTTTTGGGAGAAGAAGGAGACAACTTCGGACACTGTTCCCAACGGCCCGAAAATGACAGCTTCGTTGTCAATGGATTTCAGCAACCTGACAAGACGGTCTGCGTTGTGTTTCTCATCTTCAATAATCAGTATGTTCATATCTTATTTTACATTTTTATAAGTGGCAAGCTCACGGAATAATAATGTTCCGTGTTATCTATCCTTATGTGAGTGGCGCTTAACAATGTGTAGCGGTCGATGATATTCTGTTGTCCGATGCCGGTAGATCTGACCTCCGATTTAAGAGGCGACTTTATATTTCTTACAGTAAGGAATTCATCGTCTGTCAAGGAAATTTCAATAAACAGTGGTTTTTCCAACGTGTGACTGTTATGTTTTACAGCGTTTTCAACGAGCAGCTGCAACGATGCCGGAGGCATAAAATCCTTGCATTTTCTCAAACGTTCATCAATATTTATGATCAGGCTATCCCCGTGCCTTAGTTTCATAAGACTTACATACGAGTCCAAAAATGCTATCTCATCCGCGACACATATCAAATCGCGGTTCAGATTACGCAGTATATGCCGATATACTTTTGACAGATGCGAAAGGAAATCTTCCGCCAATTCCTTGTTGGTTTCAATCAGATCCGATAGCATACTGAAATTATTGAAGAGAAAATGCGGATTGATCTACAATTTCAGTGAATTAAGCTGGAATTGCAACGCGGTTTCCTTCTCTTTCATCAATGCTCTCTCCAACCCCTGCTTTTCATCGTTGGCTTTGATATAAGACTGAAGATAGAAAGAATTGGCATACACACTTGATATAAAAGTCGCTATCATAGCAAACGTATAAGCCCCCTTTATGTCCATAAGTTCATCATCAAGGGTATTGCCGGTGGCTCCCCATATATAGTTAAACAAGGTTATCATGCCGAATGCCACCAAGTTGTTAAGCAATAGCAATATAGAGGCATATATGACAACACGGAGATATGAGCCCTTGAATGGCAGAAGCCGGAACACAAGATAACAGAAGCCTAATGATATGTAAGTAAATACGGTACACAACAGCATATCCACAACATATTCGACAAAGCCCATAGATGCCAAAGTTTCGTCTGTGCCTTTTTCCAGCAATGTCCACATTACAAGGTACAGCAGATACGAAACAGCCGATAATATCATGCCGTTTCGCCAGTTCAGTATTTTTGTATTAACCTTAGTCATAATGCAAAATTACTCAAAATATCGTACAAAGTTATAGTCTAAGGGGTTATGGGCAGCGTTAAAACCGCTTCAAATGGACAAAAATGGATATGGAACGGACAAATGAGCCGTTGGAACGGACAATCCCTGTCTTTTCCGCTTCAGCATTTGAAATGCCCGATTCAACTTCTAATTTGTCCGCTTCACACTGTTTTACCTTTACCTACTCCTGAGAGGATAATAATTTTGCATTCAATTATAGAATTAACAATGCTCAATTATGACAATAACAGCGACAAATCGGTTATTGCTGCGTAATTTCAAAGAGTCTGACGCAGCGGCATTACTTTCATATCTTGGGAACCCGAGGGTGAATTGCTTTAAGAGTGAGCGGCTTTCATCTGTAGGGGAGGCCGAGGAATATATTATTGACAAACAAAAGGAGGCATATAGTTTTGCGATATGTCTGAAAGAATCCGATGATTTGATAGGTGATGTTTTTGCAGTGAAAAAAGATCCTGACACATTCAACATCGGCTGGCATATAAACCAATTATTTGAGGGTAAGGGTATGCTCATGAAGCGGCAAGAGGATTTTTGTCATATCTTTTTAACACCGAGAACGCGCGACGCATATACGGCTATGTCGAGAGTGACAATATCCGTTCCCGAAGATTGTGTGAGCGTCTGGGCATGAGGCTTGAAGGATGTTTCAAAGAGTTTATCTCGTTTGTGAAAAATCCGGACGGCACTCCTATATATGAAGATACCTGCGTATATGCCATACTTAAACGTGAGTGGAAATGAACAAACTGATATTCATGACTTGCGGAGTCTGCATAGCATTGGCGGGATGCAATACCGACAACAAAGAGAAGGAAACAGCGCAGAGCCTTCCGGTTCTTATTGTGTCGAGGACGCCCGTAGAAATGTTGGAATCATTTACAGCCTCTATTCGTGGAAGGCAGGATGTGGAAATTATGCCGGAGGTATCCGGCCGCATAGTCCGTCTATGTGTAAAGGAGGGCGAATCCGTCAATAAAGGTCAGGTGTTGGCGATAATCGACCAAGTGCCTTATCAGGCGGCACTTCGCACCGCGACGGCAAATGTCAGCGCGGCGAATGTGAGGGTGGAAACTGCTCGGATTGAATTGCAGGGGAAACAATCGCTTTTCGACGAAAATGTTATTTCCGATTATGAACTGTCGCTTGCCAATAATCGGTTGGCGGTTGCCATTGCCGAACTCGAACAGGCAAAGGCAGAGGAAACAAACGCGCGAAACAGCCTGTCGTACACCGAAATCAAAAGTCCGAGCAACGGAGTTGTCGGCACGCTGCCTTACCGTATAGGTTCACTCGTCAGCCCAGATATGTCGCAGCCCTTTACGGTGGTTTCAGACAATACGGAAATGTATGCCTATTTTTCAATGTCCGAGAACAAGTTACGCCGGTTATCGTCAAATTACAGCTCAATTGACAAAATGATAGAGGAAATGCCGGAAATCACACTGCAACTGAATGATGGCTCTTCATACAGTCATACAGGTCATGTGGAGACTGTCAGCGGAGTCGTCAACTCCACCACGGGAACAGTGCAGGTCAAGGCATTGTTCCCTAATCCCGATCGGGAGTTGCTGAGCGGCACGATCGGCAATGTAGTCATAACCTCCAGCAGCGACAGCGCCATTGTCCTGCCTATTACATCAACGGTGGAAATTCAAGACAAGACCATTGCCTATCGCTTAAAAGACGGGAGAGCTGAGGCTGTTTATCTTGACGTTGACCGCATGGACGACGGCAGCAACTTTATTGTGAAAAAAGGATTGTCCGTAGGCGACACCATCATAGCCGAAGGCGTCGGGCTTATCAGGGAGGGCATGGACATCAAACTAAAAACCGTTACGAGATGAACCTGCGATTTTTTATTGACCGCCCGGTTTTTTCCGGTGTCATATCGGTCGTAATCGTGCTTATGGGTGTCATATCCATTTTCTCATTGCCTGTGGAGCAATATCCCGACATAGCACCGCCCACAGTCAATGTTTTCTGCACATATCCCGGTGCAAATGCCGAAACAGTCCAAAAAGCTGTGATTGTTCCGCTTGAGGAGGCAATCAACGGTGTAGAGGATATGACATATATGACCTCTACGGCATCAAATACGGGTGACGCATCCATAAACATATATTTCAAACAGGGAGCAAACGCTGATATGGCGGCGGTGAATGTACAGAACCGTGTGAACGGCGCATTGAGTCAGCTACCGGCCGAATCCACCAAAAGTGGCGTGATGACAGAGAAGCAGCAGAACGCAGAGCTTATGACTTTCGCGCTCTATTCGCCGGATGACCGTTTTGACCAGACTTTCCTGAACAACTACATGAAAATAAATGTCGAGCCTCGCCTGAAACGAATAAGCGGTGTTGGCAAGGCACAGTTGTTCGGGTCAAATTACAGTATGCGGCTGTGGCTCAAACCGGACAGGATGGCGCAATACGGGCTTATACCGAATGATATTTCGGATGTACTGGCACGGCAGAACATAGAGGCCGCGACAGGCTCATTGGGTCAAAACTCCGATGTGGCAAACGAATACACAATGAAATATCGCGGCAGATTCTCGACTTCGGAAGAATTCGGTGAGCTGGTGATAAAATCGCTTCCCGACGGAGATGTCCTGAGATTGAAAGAAGTCGCAGATATAGAGCTGGGCGATGAATATTACAATTATTCATCGGAAGTGAACGGACACCCGGCGGCAATGATGATGATAAACCAAAAATCGGGATCAAACGCATCAAGCACAATAAACGAAATACACGGGGTTCTTGACGACCTTAGCCGTGATCTGCCCGAAGGCATGGAATTTGTGGTGCTGACCGACACCAACAAATTCCTGTATGCCTCCATAAATTCGGTGCTACGCACACTGTTGGAGGCAATACTGCTTGTGGTGATTGTCGTATATGTTTTTTTGCAGGATATAAAATCCACCCTTATCCCCACCATATCGATATTTGTGTCAATCATTGGCACATTCGCCGTCATGTCGTTAATAGGGTTCTCTATAAATCTTTTGACCCTGTTCGCCCTTGTGTTGGCAATCGGTACGGTGGTTGACGATGCCATAGTAGTAGTAGAGGCTGTTCAGGCAAAGTTCGATGAAGGCTACCGGTCACCAGTGCTGGCCGCGGATGATGCCATGAAGGGTGTTTCATCAGCAATACTTACATCAACCATAATTTTTATGGCAGTGTTCATTCCCGTTGCCATGATGGGAGGAACATCGGGGGCGTTCTACACGCAGTTCGGCATAACAATGGCTGTCGCCGTCGGAATATCAGCAATCAACGCGTTCACTCTTTCACCGGCTTTGTGCGCATTGCTGCTGAAACCATACACCGATGAGCATGGCAATGTGAAAAATAATTTTGCGGCACGTTTCAGGAAGGCTTTTAATGCCGTGTTCAACCGCATGAGCCGGCGTTATGTGCGCGGAGTGATGTTTATAGCACACCGTAAATGGCTGTTATGGAGTATAATCGCTGTGTCACTTGGATTGCTGGCTATATTGATAAATTCCACAAAAACCGGACTGATTCCTGAAGAGGATACAGGCACAATCATGGTGAGTATGAATACTAAGCCCGGTACGTCGATGGCACAGACGGGCAAAACCATGAAGCGCATAAATAACCGTCTTGACAGTATCGCCGAGATTGAATACAGCGGTGCGGTGGCAGGTTTTTCTTTCAACGGTTCGGGCGCTTCTCAAGCCATGTATTTTATTACTCTCAAAGATTGGGATGAGCGTAAGGGTGAAGGGCAATCGGTCAACGATGTCATAGACCGTATATATTCTGAGACAGCCGACATTCCGGATGCCACGATATTCGCAATGTCGCCCCCCATGATTGCCGGATATGGAATGGGTAACGGTTTTGAACTTTATTTACAGGACAAAAACGACGGTGACATAGCCTCGTTCAGTAAAGATGCCGATAAATTTGTGGAAGCATTGTCACAAAGGTCGGAAATCGGCGAGGTATATTCATCATTCGCCGCTGATTATCCGCAATACTGGGTGGATATAGACCCGGCCAAATGCGAGCGGTCAGGAGTGTCACCCTCCGATGTGCTGTCAACACTTTCAGGATATTGCACGGGGGAATATGTGTCTGACTTCAACCGTTTCTCAAAATTGTTCCATGTCACCATGCAGGCTCCGGCAGAATACCGTATGGACACTGAATCCCTGAATAACCTGTATGTTCGGACTTCTGACGGCTCAATGTCGCCGTTGAGCCACTTTGTCCATCTTACAAAGACTAACGGCCCGTCAGACCTTACACGTTTCAATATGTTCAATGCGATTGCAATAAGTGGATCGCCTGCTCCCGGATATAGTTCGGGACAAGTATTGAAAGCAATAAACGAAACTGCTGGAAATATACTTCCGGCAAGTTATACATACGAATTAGGGGGCATATCACGCGAGGAAAGCAATACCACAAACAACGCGATATGGATATTTATATTGTGTATGGTGTTGGTTTATCTCATTCTATGTGCTTTGTATGAAAGCCTGTTTATTCCCTTTGCCGTATTGCTGTCAGTACCCTGCGGACTCATGGGCAGCTTCCTGTTCGCGTGGATGTTCGACCTTGAGAATAACATCTATATGCAGACCGGACTGATTATGATTATCGGATTGCTTGCCAAAACAGCTATACTGTTAACGGAATATGCCGGCAAGCAACGTGCGGAAGGTATGTCACTTGCCAAGGCTGCATACAGCGCGGCGAAAGCGCGTCTGCGCCCCATATTGATGACAGTGTTGTCGATGGTATTCGGACTGATTCCATTGATGTTGGCGCACGGTGTGGGGGCTAACGGAAGCCGCTCCCTTGCAACAGGAGTAGTAGGAGGAATGATTGTCGGCACGTTGGCATTGCTGTTCCTTGTTCCGTCATTGTTCATTGTATTTCAACACATTCAGGAAAAAATAAGAAGATGAGATATATTGCACTGTTTATAATTGTCACATTCTTGCTCGCAGGATGTGGCACATATAGAAAATACGAGAGGCCGGATATATCCGCCGAAAATCTTTATCGCGATATACCGGCGTATGCCGACACCGCCACAATCGCTTCAATGTCATGGCGCGATATGTTCACAGACCCGAAACTGCAAAACCTGATTGACAGCGGTCTTGTAAACAACACCGACCTGAATGTTGCGCGTTTACGTGTCGAGGCTGCGGAAGCAGCTCTTATGACAGCTAAACTCTCATATCTGCCTTCACTGGGGCTTAATGCCGAGGGCGGGGTGAGCAGATATGACGGAGCCACGGCAAAGACATATAATGTCGGAGCATCGGCAAGTTGGGAGTTGGACATATTCGGCAAACTCACAGCGGCGAAACGTGGAGCTGTCACCGCATTGCAGGGCAGCCGCGATTATCGTCAAGCGGTGCAGACACAACTCGTAGCCACCATTGCGGACAGTTACTATACACTTGCCATGCTCGACGCGCAACTGGCAGTGAATGAGAGGACTCTTGAAAACTGGCGTTCCACAGTGCGGACAATTGAAGCATTGAAAAAGGCAGGAAAATCAAATGAGGCCGGAGTGTTGCAGGCAAAAGCCAACGTTATGCAACTCGAAGCATCGCAACTGGCTATCCATAAGAGCATATCAGAAACTGAAAATGCTTTGTCTGCAATACTTGCCATGCCATCACACACTATTGAGCGAGGCAAATTGTCGGAAGCGGTGTTCCCTGATTCATTATCAATCGGAGTACCGTTGCAATTATTGTCAAACCGCCCGGATGTGCGGCAGGCTGAAATGAATCTTGCACAGGCGTTTTACGCCACAAACGTGGCTCGCGCCGCATTTTATCCGAACATAACATTATCGGGTACACTCGGTTGGACAAACAATGGCGGTGGAATGGTGACAAATCCCGGTCAATGGCTGCTGAACGCCATTGGCTCACTGACACAACCATTGTTTAACCGAGGCGCAAACATTACCAATCTGAAGATTGCCAAGACCCGGCAGGAGGAAGCAAAATTGCTGTTTCAACAATCATTGCTCGATGCAGGAAAAGAGGTTAATGACGCTCTGACCGCATGGCAGACTGCAAAATCACAGATTGAAATAAATGACCGCCAAGTCGAAACATTGCGTGAGGCTGTGAGAAAAACCGAACTTCTCATGCGCTATTCTGACACTACCTATCTGGAAGTATTGACGGCGCAACAGTCGCTGCTCGACGCCGAGATGTCGCTGTTGCAAAGCCGTTTCGACCGAATACAAGGTATAATCACTCTTTATCATGCACTGGGTGGTGGAATCTTATAATTCTCTTTATAAATCTACAAAGCAAGGCGGGGTAACCTGCCTTTTTGTGTCTAAAATCGGATTTCAAACACTTAAATAACAATATGTTTAACCAAATCAAAAGCCAATGAATAAGGTATTGATTGTTGATGCGTCATCTTCCGACCCTCGTATCATGGCCGGCTTACTCACGAAAGCCGGTTATGACCCTGTGACAGCGGAGGACTTTGACGCAGCAAAAGAGGAGGTGGCGAAACTGCCACCGGGAGCGGTCGTTGTCACGGCGATGCAATTCACCCGTGGTACGGCACAGGAGTTAATCAACTGGCAAAGACAGGAAGGGTTGACCTTCCCGACAATTGCCGTAGTGGACAACATCAACGCCATCGACATTATAGAGATAATGCGTGGCGACGGAGCAGTTGACGTTATACAGCGACCAGCCATTGACCGTCAGCTCGTGGAAACAGTCGCCAAGTATGCAAGGCCGGAAAATGTCGTGCTGCAACTTGACAACACGCTGATACCAAGAAGTAGTAAGCAATTCAAGGATATTGAGAAATCAATCACCGAGATTGCTGCCACCAACGCCAACTGCATAATCTTCGGCGAGTGTGGTATGGGCAGGGAGCAGATCGCACGGCAAATCTACCTGCAAAGCTCACGCACGCAAAAACCGCTCATCATGCTGGAAGCCGGTGGAGCGGCTCTTGTCGGCAAACATGCGCCCGAATCTGACCGCAGCGAAATATATGACCGTATCGAGGGATATTTCCGTGAGGCAAAAGGCGGCACGATAATCGTGAAGAACATCCAGTTGCTCACCTTCGAGAAACAATCGGTGCTGCTACACATTCTTGAACAGGAACACCCGGATGTGAGGCTTATATGCACAGCCAACTCATCGCTGTTGAAGATGGTAGCCGAAGAAACATTCCGCGACAATCTCTTTTTCACACTACGTCAGACAAGCATAAACGTACCACCGTTGCGTGAAACGACTGGGGATATATCCGACATAGCGGATTATCTGCTGTCGAAGTATGCCCGAAAAAAGCAACAGCCTAAGAAGCGGCTTGACGCATCGGCAGTAAAGGCACTCAAACTTCATCCGTGGCCGGGCAATATTCGTGAGCTGAAAGATGTTGTTCTTTTCGCCGCCTTCCATGTCGGTGGAGACACTATATCGGAGAGCGACCTCAAATTTGACGACGCTCAACCCGATATTGCCGAGGACTTAACACACCGCAATCCGAAAGCGGAGAAGGAGAGAATACTCAAAGCCTTCAACCGTGCAGGAACATGGAATGGCGCGGCAAAGCTACTCGGAATATCTGAACGAGCACTTTACAAACTCCGTAAAAAGCACGGTATCAACTCTGATGGCGAAATAGAGGCTTGACTACCTTGAAAAAAATGCGTAACTTTGCAGCGCAAAATAGCAAAGAAATGGGTTGTAGAGTCAACCTTTCTAAAATATAGGATAACATAAGTTATCGCATAAGTTCAATTGAGAATCTGGAAAATTTCTATTACAGCCCACAACTATCCTGATAATCAACCTTATATAGATATTGCAGTGTACGAATAGTGTACTTTTGAGGAAGTTGGCGGCAACCGCAGACAAAGAGATTTGAAATATTTATATTCCGTTAAGGATTTTTAATTGCGCTGATTTGCGGCTTTTTACCCTTCATCAGTCAGTAGTCCTATCGCTCAATTTCCCTGATATGCCCATCCCTTGTAGATAAATTCCCTTGGCATGATTACTCTCAATCCAAAGATTTTTCGTAACTTTGCACTACATCGCAATTTGCGCTGACAAAGACCACCCAATGTAATCAATACATTACCATATATAAGACACTCTTTCGTAGTTGCAAAAGGTTTGGTCACCTGTCAGCCTATGAAGGAGTTTCTTGCTTATTGGCTGTATGCTTGACAGAACAGTTAGATTTATTGACCTATTCGCCGGCATTGGCGGAATACGCACTGGCTTGTCTCAGGCTTTAGAAGAAGCTGGATATACGCCTCATTGCGTGTTGACGTCAGAAATCAAACCGTATGCAGTCAAGGTCTTGCAAGATAATTATCCACAAGAAAATATGGTTGGTGATGTCACGCAGTTATCCACTGATGATATTCCGGATTTTGATATTCTTTGTGCGGGATTCCCATGTCAGGCATTTTCTTCAGCTGGGAAAAGACAAGGTTTTGCTGATACACGAGGCACTTTGTTTTTTGAGGTGGAAAGGATATTACGGGCTAAGCGACCACAAGGATTTATTCTTGAAAATGTTGAAGGCCTTGTCAACCATGATGGTGGCAGAACACTTGATGTCATAATTTCCAAATTGCTTGATTTGGGGTATAAAGTGGAATATAAGGTATTGAACTCAATTCAGTTTGGCGTACCCCAAGAACGTAAACGTATCTATATTGTAGGAACATTTGTGGAGAAACCCAATCTTGAGCAATTTCCTGTGGCGACAAAAACCGTAGGGGATGTGCTTGAATTCGGAAGACCCACAGTTGATAGTCCGTTTGTCAAGTTGCTTCTACAACATTTTAAGATTGAGGAACTTTATGGTAAATCAATTAAAGACAAACGAGGCGGGGATACAAATATTCATTCTTGGGATATTGAAACAAAAGGTCCGGTTTCCCAAGAACAGAAAAAATTGTTGAACAGCATTCTCCGTGAGAGAAGAAAGAGGAAATGGGCAGAAGACATTGGTATTGAGTGGATGGACGGAATGCCTCTGACAACAGCACAAATATCCTCATTCTTCCCTCATCCTCACTTACAGGATTTGCTTGATGATTTGGCCTATAAAGGCTACCTAAAATTTGAGCATCCCAAACAAAAGAAGAAAAAGACAGACTTATTTGGCAACACTACAACGGTTCGAGAACAGGATTTATCTCTTCCGAAAGGATATAATATTGTTGCAGGTAAATTGAGTTTTGAAATCAGCAAAGTTATGGGGCCAAATGAAATTGCCCCCACTTTGGTAGCTATGGATATGCAAAAACTATTCGTGGCTGATGGCGAAGGACTGCGCCGTCTTACACTTCGTGAAGGATTGCGATTGTTCGGGTATCCTGAAACAATGCAGCTCAATGTATCTGAAAAGGACGGTTTTGACCTGTTGGGCAATACGGTTGTTGTCCCTGTTATCAAAGCTGTTGCAACACGCTTAATTAACGCCATAAATAGCTCAAATGAATAATCCAATTATATTGACAGCAGAGGAAGTTTACGACAGACTCCTAAACGTAGACAGGATTAAAACCGTAGAGGGGCAAATACGCTTTTATCTCGGTGATGTGGACATTATTGTCAAGCAAAAGGATGTGGTAGGTAATATCATTCAAGAATGGCTTGAAGGGTGGCTAAGGAAAAACAACATTGCATTTGACACTAATGTCAACACACAAATGCCTCCAGATATATTCCTTAACCCAGAGAATCATACCGTTGACCTTCTCGAAGTTAAAGCTTTCAATCGCCAAGCTTCACCGGGTTTTGATATTGCTGATTTTAAGGCATACGCTCGTGAGATAATACAATCTCCTCATATGCTCCATACAAAATACCTCATATTTGGCTACAGAATGTCGAATGACGGTGTAGTTACCATTCAAGATTTATGGTTGAAGAATGTATGGGAAATTTGTAGGTCAATGGATAGATGGGCGCTTAATGTTCAATATAAGAACCATGTAATCCATAAGATACGCCCCGCTACTTGGTATAGCAATAATCGTAAGTATCCTTTGTTTCAATCACTGGAACATTATCTTTCGGCTATTGAGGAGACTCTATTTGGGTATCCTGATACTCATGAACTTTCAATTGGATGGCGAAAAAGAGTGACTGACTCGTATCAACAGGCGTTTGGCGTGAAAATCAATATTCCTCGATGGGAGGACATTGCAGATATTTATAAGCCTAAAAAATAATATCGGATGTTTGTGGATATAGACAATGATGCCATTTCAATACATTTTGAAACGGATAACAATCAGCACTTTATTGATGCTTTTGTAGAGGCATCTTGTTCCACCGCATTCCTTGAATTCGCTAAACATCTTGCAAAAATCTATAATTGTGAGATTAAGGTTGAAACTGCCGTACTAAGAGAGGGGAGTGTAATCAAGGACTTTAAGATTCTTTGGAAAGAAAAAAGTGTAAGAAAAACTTTTTATGCAACCTTACTTACTTTACTTTTTTACAACCCATGCAATCACTTATTAGAAAAGGGTGTTGATAGATTATTTGAGGACACGGAGTTAACTGAACTACAAAAAGAAGCTTTAAGATTAGAAATTGAGCAACGCAAGTCTGAATTGGAATCATGCTATGCATTAGTAAAGAAACAATCTGATTTTTATAAGTCTGCTTCTAAAGATGAGTCCATATTTGGAATTTCACTAAGTGTTTCATCAAATAACAGTCATAGTGGTTTTTCTACGCCAACTATTAAGCGATCTTCTTTTGAAGAATATATCCTTGATTCAAATAAACTTGATCCTGAAATAAACGATGCCGCCATTGTGATTATTGACAGTCCTGTTATTTCGGACAAGAATTATAAATGGCGTGGCACATATAATGGAATACCAATTAGTTTCAATATTAAAGATTCCGAATTTCTGGTTAAAGTTCGAGCTGGAATATATATGTTCAAAGCTGGGATGGCTATAAAATGTCAGTTAAAATGCAATAGGAGTCTTAATGAAAATGGGGATATTATTGCATCAGACTACCTCGTTCAAGAGGTTTATGAGCTAATTAGTGGTGTTGCGATAGAAATTACGAACGCTGGTAAACGTAAGGCACAAAAGGAAGTTCAAGATAGTTCTCCAAACCTTTTTACTTATTTAGATGATAAGCAGTAAATATGTTTCAAACTAACTTTATGCACTGATGAAATGGACACATCCACAAAACATCCTATGACATATGAACAAGCAAGACATCTTTTTCTTAATATGGGAGAAGCCATTAGAGAATTAGAATCGAATGTTGATAAACTTGCTAAAACCTTATCCCATATTGAGGATATTAATATTAAGGACAATTACACACTAAATGTAACCCAAAATGCGTTAACCTGTCAACTAACAATATCACTTATACATTTAGACATTTGTGCTGCTACACGTCAATATTTAAGTGGATTAACAAATTATGACCAACGCTTTGCCATTAAAAATCTTCAAGCGATTTTGAATGAGGCCTATAAGCGTGTATTTGGGTTTGAGTCTACTAAATTGAAAGACACGCTCATACACCCTTTAATATCTTCGCTTTCTGATGAAGATAAAGACAAATATAGGTCTTATTTGGATAAAATGGCTTCTATAAAATCTAATTTTCACGAACCAACTATATTTAATAAAGAAAATCGGTGTATGATATATCATTATTCCAATGATATAATCAAAGCTCATAAATTTTTATCGGATATTGATGCCGACGTAGTAATACACGCCTCAAATCAATTTCTTGGTGTTATCGTGCAACTTTCTGAATTTGTTCATAATCTTTTATTAGATTTCGATAGTCGGATGATGCTCTTGTTAGAAAAATTGAAAAAGACGATTAATGATTGACAGTATAATCTTTATGAATTATATATCAATCATATATGCAACCAATCATTCAATCATTTAAGTGATTAATCACTTTGTCATCGAATCATTCAGTCATCAAATCATTCAGATGATTAGTCATTCAATCACTCAAACATCCAATCATTTGTACAACCGTTCAGATGTTCCATACGTCAGTACATTCATATATCATGACATCATTACGTCATGACATTCGTCCATCATTACATCAATACGTCAGTACGTTCATACGTCAATACATCATTTCATCATTGCGTCATGATGTACTAATAGCCGCCTTGCAATCAAGACTTCAATAAGCAACTAATTGACACGATGTATATTGGATGAATATAGCTATCGGGAGCAGTATATATTTTCTTACAATCCCTTAACTACCTTCCGTTAAATCCTGTTCTTCCTCACCGCAGAGAGTGGGATTTTGCCCATATTGATGTGGCACAGTATGTAAATGGTTATCTTATCACGATTATAGTTATCCTTTCTGCATGGAATCCACTATAATTTTGTGCCGTCAAGCCGTCTAATTTCGTCAGTCGAAACGGAATCCGTCGGGATTCGGCAAGGTATGTTTTAAGGCGCACGAAATTAGATTTGCGCCTCAAAACCCTTGCCGAATGTTAGGTTGGTCTTACTCCAAAGTCGTAATCCCCATTGCCGATTTTCACACTCCATTTTTTCTTTTTGTTTTCATGGAGATTGGCGGCGAAAAGAAAAAGCCGATAAATCATGGCGGACTTATCGGCTTCGGCTTGGATAGTTGTTAACTTACATCGGAGCATAGTTGATTTCTCCGAGGGAGTTGATTGCTTCCTGTTTGAGACTGTCAACTACATGGAGGTATCGCTCAGTCATCTTTATGGAGGTGTGTCCGAGCAGGCTTGACACCGTTTTGATGTTCGCTCCTTTGGTGAGGACATTCACTGCGAAACTGTGGCGCGCGCAATGCCATGTAATTTTCTTCTTGATGCCTGCCTCCTTCACCCATTTCCGAAGATACAGGTTGCAGATGTTGTAATGGGGTAACTTGAACACTCGTTCATCAAAGTTGTCATCGCTCGGCTCACCAATCAGACGGATAAGAGTGTCGTTCAACGGAACGATTACCCAACTCCGGCTACTGTGGTCTTTCGTCTTTTGCTGTTGGAAACGGAGCGTCTTGGTGGAGTAATCAACATTGCGATAGGTGAGCTGACTTGTGTCGCACCAACGCACCCCGGTATAAAGACCAAAGATGAAGGCACGGTGAATCTCTCCCTTTTCGCCATCGAAATGTGTCGCCACAAGCTGCTGTATCTCCTCCGGCAGAAGAATCTCTTTTTGCAACGTCATGTTATCGTTTTTCAACACGAATCCCCGGCACGGATTCTTCTTGATGAGGTCTTTGTCAACGGCAGCCGTAACCATACGCTTGAACATCCGGAAATAGATTTTCGGGCCATCGCCTGTTCCGTTCTCTTTCAGATACTCCACATAAGCCGCCACCATGTCAACCGTGAGTTGCGTCATCTTCAGATTTTTCTTGTAGAGGGAATATCTCGGTGATACTGCGAGAAAGTCCATGAACTTTTGCAGACCATGCTTGAGCGTTATGCGGGTGTATTTGGTTAGTGACGGAGATTTGATGAACTCCTTGCAGAATTCAAGAAAGTCCTCATCCATATCCTTGCGGAGACGATAACCCTCCCTGTCCTCCAAGAACGACTGCTCACGCTCAAAGCGTATCTTCTCGGCCAATGCGAGAGTGTTCTTGTTCTGCATCCGCTCCTGTTGATTACGGGGATGCAGCCAAATATACAGGTTGAGATTCTCTTTCTTGCGGGAGTGTTTGATTTTGTATTTCGGTTTTCCCGCCATCGCTCCCTCGGTGTAGAACACCTGATTACCGTCATCGTCAAGCACGGGCGATTCAGTCCTGCCGAGATAATATTCAAGGTAGAGGCTGGCGCGACCGTCGCTTAATTCCGACTGCTGGAGCTTGGGATTCTGCTTCTTGCGATTTTCTAAATTTGCCATATAATTCTAATTTTGCGCAAATATAATTCGGGGTGTAATAATTTGAAAATCGCCATACACATCCCTTAACACTTACCCTTCCGCTCCTGTTCATTATTCGGGGTACAAAAGGTGTACTTTTTGAGAAAATTCCATCAAAAGCAGAAAAATCGCCGCAATTTCAACGATAGCTATTGTATTGAAAATAAGCATAGTCAGCATATTTGGTTTATCATCGTTTTTCTATCAAAGAAATCTGGTAAATTCAAAAATGACGAGCTTGGCGAGTGATTTATGCTATGCTTTCTGCATAGCGTATAGCTTACCGCTTTCGTCATGGGCAATACCAGAGCCTTCAATTGTGAGCGTAGGTTATACGCTTTTCTATTGCCTTAATCTAATCTTCCAATACATTCAAAATCCGGAACTATCGGATTATTATTCGGAACTACAATTCAGTCTATAAAATTTGGCATATTTATTGTCACCTGTATTTACTATTCGCATTATCAGTAAATTGCGCATCATTATCAAGTTTTAACAATCCCTCTATAAATCCCTTCGGTTATAATTGCAAACGAGGGCCATTCCTCGCAAACTTAATCCCAAATAACCGAATGGAAACAAACAATCCACCAAACACCGCCGGCTTCGTAAAGAAGTCACCCGCGAGAAACAAACGACGCTATCCCAAGCGCAAACCCGGTCACAAGGCTGTCAATCTCGACTCGTTGAGCGAGCATGACCGCAGGGCATTTGCATACCTGTGTGCCGGTGTATTCATCGTGTCCGCCGCAACCGTTCTCAAAGATTTGTTCTACAAAACCAATGCCGACTGACATCATGGGCAATGCGACTACTACCGCAGCGGATTACAAGACCGCAGTAATGGCCGGCATGGCACTCGCCGGCATCCGAGCCGAAAACGATGACATTCGCGCACCTCCCTCACTACTATATAAAGGCCAGCGCATAATTCCGCTTGACAATGTCACGGCAGGACTGGGCATTACAAAGAGAACCATGCGCAAGTACCGCGACGAGGGAAAGATTGAGATCTACGAAAGCACGACCTGCGGGGCGTCATTCGTGACACAGGAAGCCTTCAACGACTTCATAGACAACCACTTCATCAGCTCCCGGCATCCGGAATATCCCAAGCTGAAGAAGAAACACAACAACAACGGTGGAAACACCGAAAACAAATAATCACCGCTAAATCTTTAATTCACTCATGGAAGAAAATCCAAAAGAAGAAGTGCTGATTGCCCGCAACAATGAAACCGGGCAGGTAGGCGCGGTTGTCGGGCAGAACCCCGACGGCACACCAAAAATGGCCGATGTAAAATCGACCCCGTTAAGCGAACTTGTAAAGTTCACCAAAGGGCAGAACCCCCTCGAAGCGTTCACCGCCAACTTCATGCGTCAGGCAAAGAACCCGACCACCTTCGGCATCTTCAAGATGTCAGCCGGGGAGTACGAGGCTCTGGCAGAGCCTATGGCGGAAATGCTCAACGACCCCGAAACCAACAAGGCTATGCTGGACAAATACCGGGTTGAGCCAAAAGCCGCAGGGAAGAAGAACACCCCCGTTGACCCCGACCTGATTGACTGGGCCGGCATCCGGAAGGATTGCGGACTTACACGCGACGACCTTGAAAAATCGGGCGCGCTCGAACAGATGCTCTACAACCACAAGTCGCCCCAGCTTTTCAACATCAAAGCGAACATCGCCGGGGAAACATTCGATGTTCAGGCACGCCTGTCGTTCCGCACCAACCCCGACGGCACATATTCGCTCATACCCCACTGCCTCCGGAAAGAGCCTCAACTCGACCAAGAGTATAAGGGCTACACGTTCAACGACGCTGACAAGGCTGAACTGCGTCGCACTGGCAACCTCGGCAAAGTCGTGGAACTCGCCGACACTCAGACCGGGGAGGTGCAGAAAAGCCTCGTGAGCATAGACCGCCTCACCAACGAAATCGTGAGCATACCGGTCGATAATGTCTATATCAAAAACAAGGTAGCCAACATCGAGCTTACCGGGCAGGAAATCGCCATTCTCAAAAGCGGCGGCACGATAAGGGAGAAACAGGTGGAACTACCCAACGGCAGGAAGTTCACAGCCGACCTCCAGTATAACGCCGACAAACGCGACGTGGTGTTTATCTCGGAGCCGTACCGCCACCGCCAGACACAGGAACAGGCACAGAACGGTGAGAAGCAGACGCAGAAGCCGGAGCAATGGCTCGACGACAACGGCAATCCAAAGAGGCTCAAGCAGTGGTGCAAGATACCGCTGAGCGAACAGCAGCAGGCGGACTACCTCGCGGGGAAACAGATCTTCGTGGGCGAGGGCAAAGACCGCTTCGGCAACGACTGCACCATATACCTGAAATTTGACCCGCAGGAGAAGAAGCCCGAAACCACCCGCGTATATCCCGACCGTGACAACGTGGTGGGCATCGCCGAGGAACACAAGACGCAGGTGTCCGTCAATAACGACGGCAAGACCAACGAGGCGACCAAGAACGTCAACGAGCCTCTGTCGAAAGGTCAGGCGGAGCCGAAGAACGAGGCGCAGCAGCAACGCCAGCAGCGTAAGCCCCGGACTCCGAAGCCGTAGCCGCCTGACTCACCCGTTCCACAATCGACATGACTGCGAACAGGCATTGAAATATCCACGCCGGTAAATCCTATCCCAAATATCCCGGCCATAGCCAATGCCGAAAATATCCCACCTACACCGACACGGGGAGGTGCGCGCCCTCCCCGTGTCTTTCAAAAACGAATCACCCTAAACCCACCAACACTAATTATGACACTTATAATCTGCGAGAAATTTCGCATAACAAAGGCAGTCGCCACCGCATTGAAGGCGACACAGAACCCCGCCTTCGGGGTGTTCACCAACGGCGACATCACCGTCGCATACGTTCACCGTGGCTTCATTAAGCCGGTAGCCATCGACTCTGCGGCAAACGGCACGCTCCCATTCGTGCCGGAGAAATTCAAGATTGCCGTAACCGACAAGAAACGCGACCGCATACTCAAACCGCTGTTCCGCAATGCAAGAGAGGTGGTATTCGCCTCCGACGAGGGAGCGGACGCGCAGGCACGTTTCTTCAATATCTGCCGCCACTTCCGTGTCGGGCATCCCACAAGCCGTATGTGGCTCCCCCGCATAACCCGCAGCGCGATCCGTCACTCATTCGCCAAGCGGGAGAAAGGGGTGCACCTGCACAACCTCGCCCAGTCGGGCCTTGTGTCCGCCGCGATGGACAGGATGTTTGAATACAATTTCGCCGGTGTCCTCAAACGCTGGTATTACGAGGGAGAGCCGCTCACACGCAAAGAGGTTGTCGCCATGCAGTATCTCGGCGACATAGATGAACGGACGGCGGAACACGACGCGCAGCCGGCGGCATACAAAATCTTCCTTGACTACGGGGGAATATATCTCGTTTCTGAACAGTTTTGGCAGAGCGAGAGGGTATGCGCCGCAATCGTTGACAATATCCCTGTCGGCGAACCCGTCAAGGCGCAAATGACCGTGACGGAGGAAAACAGCCCGAAAATCGGGTTGCATACTATGCTCACTCTCCAGATGGACGCTTTCGACAATTTCGGCTTTATGCCGTCGCTCACCGTCAAAACGGCGGAAAAGCTCTATGAGAGAGGCTTTATCTCGTCGCCATACGTCACCGGACCCGACGCCGACAACGGCATAACGGTATTGCGCCGCCTCTCCGGGAATTGTACCAAGTCGGAGCGAAAACTCTACCGCCTTATAGCAGGGAGAATGGACGCGGCAGCAATACCGCCGGAGAAGAAGCAGTATGCCACGGTCACGGCTGAAATCGCCGGACTTACATTCACCTGCCAATGGGAGGTGAGGGAGCCGAAGCAGGAATATGTCGGCACATCGGAGCAGACAATCACCATAGTCGAAAAGATGATGGCCCCGGTCAAGGAGGTATATCCCGTTTCTTACGGCTTTGCGCCGACACTCGCCAACCTCACGGACTATGCCACGCTTACAGCCGACATGATGCACCCCGATATGCCGTACAGTCGGACGGTACACGAATATGGCACGACGCTCGAAGGGCTTGTGCGAAAGGGCTTCATCACCGTTGAGGACGGCGCGATAGCCTATACTCCCGAAGGCGAAAGGCTGTTGCTCGACATCGCACCCTACAATATGGCACGCAGCATACTAATCGGGCAATACTATGCTGACGAAATCCCCTACGGCACGATTACAGGTAAAAAAGTCGTGGCCGGCTTCGGCGAGTGGCTCACCGATACCGTCAACGATATTCTGCGCTACACACCCAAGCCGGAATGACCGCCACAACAGCGATAATTTATCCGGGAACCGAAAAATAGGTGCTGGCGCATAGCGCATAATCCGATAAAAATCGCTAACTTTGCCACTGAATCGCAGTCATAAATTTTTGATTGTGGATTTAGTGGTGAGAAGGCGGGAGGGATACCCGCCTTCTTTTTTTCAAACACTTATCCCACCCACCACTTAATCCACTTAATTTATGTCAGAATTTGTTCAAATCGAGAAGGAGGTGCTTGTTGACATATTCGACCG
The DNA here is from genome assembly GCA_910584055.1 of uncultured Muribaculaceae bacterium. GTDB lineage: Bacteria > Bacteroidota > Bacteroidia > Bacteroidales > Muribaculaceae > Lepagella. Next base: position 22,660 of record CAJTZS010000001.1, read on the forward strand.
TATGTCTTACCTTCAAAAAGTTTTCGTTTCAGTTTACGAGCGATTGCGCAACAAGGAATTGGGCGACTGGCTCACAATGCAGCAACTCTGTGAATTGCTCCATATATCCGAGTCGAAGGCCCGCTCCCTTAAAAGAGGCGGTCACATAGGTTATATAAGATGTGGCAAGGAGTCACGTTTTGATGTCGCAGATGTTCCCGCATTGCTTGAACGTGTAGAAAAACTGTCGGGTAATGGATAAAATCTATACCAGACAGGACAAGGAGGTGGAAATGTTTTATTCCGATACCTTGTCAATTCTATCAATCGCTGAAAAACTGAATGAAATATGCCGCCCGACCTTGTTGGGAAAAAGGTTTTACACCGATGCCCAACTTGCTGAAAAGCTAAATATTTCACGGCGCACGTTGCAGGATTACCGTGACAACCGCCTGATTTCGTATTACAGGCTGAACGGGAAGATACTCTATGAAGAAGGCGATGTAGAGGAATTTCTCAAATCAACATATTGCCCCAAATTCTAACTATCTAACGATAATGCGGCCACCGGAATTAACCCCGATGACCGCATTTTTTTCGTGCCTGCCTGCGTCAGCTTATCCTTACATCTGCAAACTTGCGACGCATTTTCTCCATGCCGGACTGCACGGCTGAATCCTGCATCTTCGCGTATATCTGTGTTGTCTTTATGTCGCTGTGTCCAAGCATCTTGCTGATGACTTCTATTGACACATCGTTACAGAGTGACATTGTTGCGAATGTATGACGCGCCACATGGGTTGTCAGCAACTTTGGGATTTTTGCCAAATCCGCAATCTCTTTCAGATATGCGTTCATTTTTTGATTGGTAATCACGGGTATTACCACACCGGTTGACACCACCACCGGATTGTCGGCATATTTCTCGGCAATCTGCCGTGGAACATCAAGAAGCGGTATCACACTCAACTCGCCAGTTTTCTCGCGGGGCTTGCGTATCCAAGTGCAACCGCCGGAGTCTTCGGTGATGTCGGTTTTCTTCAGCGTCTTTACATCGCAGAAAGCCAACCCGGTGAAGCAGCAGAACACGAATGTGTCACGCACGACCTCAAGACGTGGGATGTCTTTAAGGTCAAGACTGATTACCGCAGCCAGTTCTTTTTCAGTCAGGAATTGGCGTTCAGCGTAGGTACGCTGGTATTTCTTGCCGAAAAATGGATCATCGGTAATCCATTTGTGTGCCAGTGCGTATTGCAGGACGTTTTTCACGCAACGCAGGTAACGAACGGCAGCATTGTTGGCACAGGATTTTTTCATGCGCAGGAAATGCTCGAAGTCGTCAAGCATCCCCGATGTCACCTCCTTCAGAGGAATGTCGGCTACTTTGTAGTGGAGTTTCAAGAACTCTTCAAGATAATCGACACATCGCATCCATCGCTGATATGTGGGCTTTACAATGTCGCCGCGATCAAGTTCCTCCTTGCGCTTCTCGTTTGTTTCCCGAAACACCTCACAAAGCATCTTGGGCTGTTCCATCGTTCCGAGGAAATGGGCCTTCATGATTGCCGGATTGATTGGCTTGTTTTCCCGCAGCAGCATATTGTGTATGTCGAAGAAGCGGGAGCGTACAAGTTCGAGATACTTGTTCAGCTCTTGGTCACGACGTGAACGGCCACGGCACATATTTCGTGCCTGGTCCCAGTTGGCGGGGTCAACACTACGACCGATTTTGAACTCGGTTCGTTGTCCTCCGATTGAGATACGTACGAACAGCGGGTATTCGCTTCTGTCCGCATACGGCTTTCGAGGAAAGAAAGCCAATTTGAAAAAAGAGTCTGTTGTCATTTGTTTGTGGGTTTAGATGGTTATATAAATATAATCATTTTTTCCCGGTTTTCCAAATCGACAAGACCATTGAAGAAGGGAGTTTCAGATAAAAAATGCGTTGCTCGCCTTGACCGTTATCCGGTGAATGCCATTCACTGCGTCATAATGGTGCAAAACGCAGAAATACCGCGCTAAGGTGAGTTTTAGAAGGGAAACTGAGTTAATAAATCTTTCAAGAGTTAAAATATGTTTATAAACTCCGAAAGTTGCCACCCAAACCGGGTCAAGGGTTCGTTTCCACGTTCAAAACCCCACTTTGGTGATTCATGTACATACGTAAGTCGCTTTACTACAATTCACTCACCGCACTCTTTATAAGCTGGTGAATGATTTCATTCACTGTGGCGACCATTCACCAATCATTCACTCCTGACCGTGCCATTCTGCGTTATTCTGCTGTTTGGGCAAAAAGAAAAAACGCTGAAAATCAAGTGATTTCAGCGTTTTGCGGCATTCTGCCATCTTTGATTGTGACCCCGGTGGGGCTCGAACCCACGACCCAATGATTAAGAGTCATTTGCTCTACCAACTGAGCCACGGAGTCATGCTTACGGAATTTAGATACATGGTATCCGCTCCCTTTTTGCGGTGCAAAGTTACTACCTTTTTTGTTATTATCCAAATTTTTTCTTCTTTTTATTTTATTTCTTCCCAATTCCTTCCCAATTTCATATCTTTTCAGGTAAGGTTGTCTGAAAATCTTTATTAGCATTTGCAAACAAAAGCATCCCCCGAACAGCCCGGATATATATCTATTTGTATAAATAAATGGTTTTAGTTGGTAAATTTGAGTTTTTTATCTACCTTTACATTTTGAAAGGGTGGAAATTCGCGATTCGTATGTTTTACATGTTAAAACACATCCGCTTTCATATTTCCATTGCAGCAATTTCAAAAGTAGGTTTACTTTTAACACTTTCATTTTACAATAATCATTTTCACACACTTCATAAAATTTCAAAAATAGTCATGAACAAAAAATTGTTTTATCTGGCTTTGGGAGTCGCAGTTGTCGGCATGACAGGCTGCTCCAAGAAACTCGGCCAGTTTAAAAGTGATTTCTTTACAACAGTTCCCACTCCTTTGGAGACGGTGGGGGAGAACGTGCCCGGAACAATTACCGGTAAGATCCCCGCTAAATTTATGGTCAAGAACGCTAAGGTCACAGCCACTCCGGTTATCACATGGAACAGCGGCGAGACTACAGCGCAGCCTGTGATGATTCAGGGCGAGAATGTCCGCGCAAACGGACAGGTGGTTAATTATAAAGAGGGAGGCACAGTCACAATACCTTTCAACGTGGCTTACCAGGCTGCGATGGCGAAAAGCGACCTCTACCTCGATTTCGCCGTTGACCAGAACGGAAAGATGTATGCACTCCCCCGCGTGAAAGTGGGTTACGGCGTTGTAGCGACTTCAACCCTCGCTTCCGCCAAGACCGTGACACCGGCCGTGGCAAAAGATAATTTCCAGCGCATCATCAACGAGAAGTATTCCGCCGATATACATTTCCTTATAAACCAGGCAAACATCCGCGCCAACCAGACCGACAAGTCTGATTACATCGACCTCAACAAACGTCTTCAGGAGGCCAATGCCGCAGCAAATCAGGAAATCGCAGGAATCACGGTCAATTCCTACGCATCTCCCGACGGCAAACTCGATTTCAACACGCAGCTCGCAGAGAAACGCGAGGCCAACACCACCAAATATATGGAGAATCAGCTGAAGAAAGACAAGATCACTGAATTCGGTGAGCTGACTTCTTCCTTCACTCCCGAAGACTGGGAAGGTTTCCAGCAGCTTGTGGAGAAATCCAACATCCAGGACAAGGAACTTATCCTCAGCGTGCTCAAGATGTATCCCGATCCAGAACAGCGCGAGCAAGAGATCCGCAACCTCTCATCTGTGTTCAACGAACTCGCAGATCAGATCCTTCCGCAGCTCCGCTATTCACGCGTGATGGCATCGATCAACGTTATCGGCAAGAGCGACCAGGAACTCATCAACCTCTTCAACACAAACCCCAAGGAACTGACAGTTGATGAAATCCTTTACATCGCCACCCTTACCGACGACAACACAAAGAAGATGGAAGTCTACAACAAGGCTGCCGAGCTTTATCCGAAAGATTACCGCACATTCAACGACCTGGGCCTCACGCAATATGTTGCCGGAGACTACGCCGGTGCTAAATCCAACTTCGAGCATGCACAGCGTCTGAACCCCTCCGCAAAAGAACCGGAGATGAACCTCGGCCTCGTTTCGATGCTCAATCATGACTATTCCAAGGCTCAGGAACAGATTGGTGCAGCAGCCGGCGTTCCCGAGGCAGCTGACGCCCTCGGCGTTTATTACCTCACACAGGGCGACCTCGCGAAGGCTGTGCGCACATTCGGCGATTCCAAGACCAACAACGCCGCCCTCGCCCAGATCCTTTCTCAGGACTACTCTGCTGCCAAGAGCACTCTCGCATCCGTGAAGAATCCCGATGCAACTACATATTACCTGACAGCAATCCTCGGGGCGCGCACCAACAACGAGAACATGGTGATGAGCAACCTCCGCCAGGCGGTTAAACTCGACAAATCGCTCCTCAACCGCGCCAAGAGCGACCTTGAGTTCGCAAAATACAACCTCTCTTACCTCTGATCCGTCTCTGACAGGTAGAAGCTTCAACCATAAAGGTGTGTCAAATTTTATCAGTTTGACACACCTTTTTTATTTCAATTTAAGGCATGTTGTATAACATATCACGTCGTATAGTACTTTCCCACGTTTGCAACGGATACTTCTTAGAAACACAAGATCCTTACAAATTTTAGAGTAAAATATTTTGTGTAACCGATGTTTTAAGCTAATATTGCACTTGAATTATAAGAAACCTGATTATACAGAAAGCGTGTGGTTTGATGAGATTGAATGCATCAACAATCTGAAGCGAGGCAGCTACAAGGCGTTCTCGAAGATATACGATGAATATGCCGATTGCGTCTTCGGCTTCGCTCTAAAGCAGCTGCGCAACCGCGAAGCTGCCAGGGATGTCGTGCAAGATACCTTCATGAGATTATGGATCAACCGCCGCGTGGTTGACTGCTCCGGCAATCTAAGAAGCTTTATATTCTCCATAGCCCGATTCCGTGTCATAGACACCTTGCGTAGGCAGATGAGCGAACCAACGTTCGAGGAATATATAGAGCATTGCGCCGAAGAACCTGCCGACGTGTCACCGGAGGATATTATAATGTATGAGGAATTCCTCGCATTAGTCGCCTCGGCAAAAGATAAGCTGACACCGCGCGAGCGGCAAATCTACGAACTGAGCCGGGACTCCCTTCTCTCTAACCGCCAGATAGCCGAGAAGCTCGGCATTTCGGAACAGACTGTGAAAAACCATATCTCGTCCGCCCTCCACACCCTGCGCGGAGCTATAGGAACGACACCGCTCATTTTTATTTTTTGGCTATAAATTGGATTTTTATCCTTGTTTATGCAGCCGTTGCGAGCAACAGCTGCTCCCAGGACGCGACCCATTAGAGACGAATTTTACTTTTCGTTAAAAGATGTTATAAAACATATAATTTTGTATAGTACGGTTCATAGCTTGCAACGGATACTCTGATACATGGCGGATGCACCGGGGTGCATCCCTACATTAGAAAATACGGCACAAGCCGAAAATACGGATTAACCTATACTTTTGGGATTATCCTATATTCACGGATTAACCTGATAATACCAGTGTTACCATATGCTTTCACGATTTAAACTGCTTTACCGGAAATATGCAGACGGCAATATCAATCCGGTGGAATTCAAAGAACTTCGGGACTCGATAGAGACTGTGTCGGACGACCATCTGTGGATGGCCATGCTTGATTCAGACAAAGGCGACTTGACACCTATGCCTGAAGATATGAAAGAATCAATACGAAACAGCCTGCGCCGTTCAGTGATGCGCCTGCGCTTCAAGTCATTCTCGCGCTACGCTGCGGTTGCCGCCGTGGCGGCAATATTGGTTACGACGGCTGTGGTTATCAGTATAGGAACGAGCACTGTCCCTACCCAGGAGTTCACCGCTTCCATACCTGCTGGAAGCCGGTCCAACATCACACTCCCCGACCAATCCAAGGTTCAGCTCAACTCTTCGTCGGAACTCACCTTCTGCCGGAACACAAAGGGGGAACGCATTGTCCGTCTAAACGGTGAGGCATACTTTGACGTTGCCAAGGACCAGGAACACACATTCCGCGTGATCGTCTCCGACATCGAAGTGGAAGTTCACGGCACATCATTCAATGTAAATGCCTACGACGACAACATCGAAGTCTCGCTCGAAAGTGGTAAAGTGAGTCTCGGTGGAAAAGGTCTCGCCGAAAACCGATATATCATGCGTCCCGGAGAAAAAGCCGTGTATAACCGCGCCGACGGCTCTCTCTCCATTGCCAAAGCCGACATAGACATCGAGACCGGCTGGCTTCGTGGAGATATTGCCTTCGAGCAGAAAAAGCTCTCCGACGTGATCGCCATGATAGAGCGTCGCTACGGTGTGGAAATCGAGATGCAATGTGACTCTCTTGCCGACGACACCATGACAGGTGTGTTCAGCAACGAAGATCTGTCGGACGTTCTCGCCTCACTAAGCAATATGTATAAGTTCAAGTATAAAATAAATAAAAATCGTATAACCATTTACTAACATCATGAATCCAATTGTTCAGTTTATCACTGCGTTGTTCCTCTTCTGCATGCTTGCCGTGCCGATGGAAGCGAACGCTCAGACGGAACGCGTTTCAGTGAAGGGAGGGCAGCTCTCCCAGGTTTTTAAGGAAATAGAGAAGCAGACGAAATATACCTTCGTCTACCGCGACAACATCAACCCGAAATCTAAAATTTCGGTGAATGCCCAGCAGCGTCCCCTCTCGGAAGTCCTCAACGAGATACTGTCTCCGTTAGGTCTCACCTATTCTTTAAACAACCGCACGATAACCATTGCAAAAGCGCCATCCAAATCTCCCGCCAAATCTTCCGGAGGGAAAGGGCAGGCGGCAATCAGCGGCAAAGTGCTCGACAAAGCAGGTGAACCGCTGATCGGTGTTTCCGTAAGATGCGACAAAACCGGTGCCGGGGCAGTCACCGACCTCGAAGGCAACTACACTATCGAAGCGCCTGAGGGCAGCAACCTTACTTTTACATATGTGGGGTATACACCCACAAAGAGAAAAGTGAATAATGCCGGGCAACTTAATGTGACGCTTTCTGAAGACTCCAAGGTCTTGGATGAGGTTGTGGTTGTCGGCTACGGCACAATGAAAAAGCGCGACCTTACCGGAGCCGTCTCTACAGTCAATCTTTCGGATGATCCTATCGGGACCACATCTTCTGTGAGCCGCATGCTCGCAGGTAAAGCCGCAGGTTTGCAAGTGAACACTCCGAGCGCACAGCCCGGCGGGGCCACCAACTTCCTCATCCGCGGTGCCGCATCGGTAAATGCCAGCAACTCCCCGCTTTTCATAATTGACGGATTTCCTGTCAATTCAACCGGAGATGTCGGAGGCGGTTATTACACTAACGGAGCCAACGACAATATACTCGGTCAGCTCAATCCCAACGACATCGAAAGCATCGATGTGCTGAAAGACGCGTCATCTACAGCGATCTATGGCTCCCGCGCCGCAAACGGCGTTATTATCATCACCACAAAAAAAGGTGCGCAGGGCAGTCCAAAGGTGCAATACTCCGGAAGCGTCAGCGTGCAGACCATTGCCGACAAATATAAGATGGAGAACGCACGCGGGTGGATGGAAGCCGTCAATGCCATCAATTACGACCGTTATATGCGCGACTGCCAGTATTACCCCTATGGTCACAGCCACCAGGAAAACCCTGCGTTTGTCCCGACATATACCGCCGAACAGATAGCCAACGCGGCACACGACACCGACTGGTTCGACGAAATCAGCCGCACCGGTTTCCAGACACAGCACAACCTCTCCATATCCGGAGGAACCCAATATACCAAATACCTGATTTCAGGCAATATATTCAGGCAGAACGGTGTGATCAAGAACAATGACCTAACACGCTACACCCTCCGAAGCAATCTCGAGCAGAAAATCGGACGCATGGTAACTGTCGGGCTGAACATGTTCGCCTCTTCCGCTACAACCCATGACGTGCCTCTCGGCGGTCACGACGGACCGGAGTTCGACCCGATCATCACAGTCGCCCTCAAGATGAATCCACTGCTGCCGGTGCGCGATGAAAACGGCAACTATACTCTTCCTCCCAAGGCGGCGTACACCCCTAACCCTGTCTCGATGCTCGACATAGAGAACAAATACACACGCGAGCGTCTCATGACCAACGGCTTCGTGGAAATCAAGCCATGGGATTTCCTTTCTTTCCGCGCCAACCTCGGTCTTGACCGCACCAATATGAAACGTCGGGTATATATGCCCAAATCCACCCTTTACGGAGCTAAGGTCGGAGGACAGGCAGACATAAACGAATTCGACAAGACCGACTATCTGCTTGACCTTATCGCCACCTTCAACAAAAATTTCGGGGATCATAGTCTGACCGCAATGGTGGGCTACTCCTATCAGCGTTTCACAGCCGAATTTGTCAACGCCGGAAACCAGGATTTCACAGTCGAGAGTTTTGGATACAACAACCTCGGAGCCGGTAACTTCAGCAAGCCAAGCGTAGCGTCAGGACGCTCCAGCAATGAACTTGCTTCATTCTTCGGGCGTGTCAGCTATTCATTCGGAGACCGCTACCTCCTCACCGCCACCATGCGTGCGGACGGTGCGTCAAATTTCTCGCAGCATCACCGCTGGGGTTACTTCCCCTCCGTGGCAGCCGCCTGGCGTTTCTCGAGCGAAGAATTCTTGGAAGGAGCCAATTCCTGGCTTTCAAACGGTAAGTTAAGGCTCAGCTGGGGTCAGACCGGAAACTCAAGCATAGGCAACCGCACTTCATCGGAATACAGTCCGGGAACGAAATTCAATTTCGGCAACTCGCTCCATACCGGTTACGGACTTACACAGCTCGGCAACAACAATCTGAAATGGGAGACAACCACAGAGTGGAACCTCGGTCTTGATTTAGGATTCTTCAACAACCGCATCAATCTGACTGCCGAATATTTCAATCGTGTAATCTCCAACCTGTTGTCTACGAGACCCCTCATGTCTTTCAACCAGATATCCGCCATTTCAGACAACATAGGCAAGACACAGAGCCAGGGTGTGGAACTTACCCTCAACACCATCAATTTCAACACTCCGGATTTCATGTGGTCAACCGATTTCACGTTCTCGTTCTACCGCGACCGCTGGAAAGAGCGTGCCGATACGTGGGTGGCATCCGCATGGGACAAATATGACGGACCTATCCGCTATGCCTCCGGTTATGTGTCGGACGGACTGATCATGCCTGATGACGAAGTGCCTTATATGATCGGCAACTATCCCGGACAGATAAAGATTCTCGACATAGACGGATACCAGTATAACGCAGACGGCACAATCAAGGTAGACGAACATGGCATTCCTTTGAAGACCGGTGCCCCTGACGGCAAACTTGACGATGCCGACAAAATAATGTACGCAACCACGGACCCCGGTTATCTCGCCGGATTCGGGAATACGCTGAGATGGAAGAACTTCGACTTCAATATATACTTCTACGGTATGTTCCAGGTGTTCAGAAACGGCAGCTATCTCGACCAGACCGACTACATCAACGGCGTTGACAACGAGCAGAACTTCACCACCGCCTGGCGCGATGCATGGTCAAGCACGAACCTTGACGGCAAGAATCCCGGTTACAATCAGGCCTATAGCGGCTATGGCAACGGCGACTTCTTCGCAAAGCGTTTCTATATGATCCGCTGCCGGAACATCACCCTCGGATACACCTTGCCGAAAATCAAGGGTATCTCAAAACTGCGCTTCTATCTTGATGTCAACAACCCCTTCAAGATTTCGAACTATAAGGGACTCGACCTGGAAACAGGCGACACCAACTCATACCCCAACGTGCGCAGCTACAGTTTCGGTCTTGAATTTTCACTCTAAACGATTATGATTTCGAATATTATGAAAGCTATATACGCAACCGCCGCTGCAACCTCGTTACTGCTTTTATCGTCGTGCACGGACCTCACTGAGGAATATTACAATAATGTGAATTCCGAGATTTTCCCCAAAAACGAACAGGAAGCAGAAGCCCTGGTCAATCAGGCGGCTTACTTCCAGTTTCAAGTAAATGTCTACGGCACAATTTATGCCAGCAATATAGACAATATAGGTGTTTTCACCGAACTGACCACAGACATAGGAAATTCAGCATGGAAGAATGGAGCCACCAACGACCTCATGCAGGTCAATTTCACCACCAACACAGGTGTTATCGGCACCTATATCAATCTGGTAAAGGGCATCACCAGTTGCCTCAACACAAAGAACACCATCCGGAATGTGCCGATGAGTCAGCAAGCCCTCGACAACCTTGACGGACAGCTCAACTGCGCCATGGGTTGGTTAGGATATGTGCTCCTGGACCTGTTCGGACCATTCCAGGTCGCCGATCAGGAACATCTCGATCATCCATATGATGTCATTCCTCTGCCACGTCTGTCGTATGAGGAATCCGTCAGCTTCATTGAGAACAATCTCCGCGAGGCAATCAGGTTGCTTCCCGAGGCCCGCTACAGGTATGGTTCGGAAAACTACGGGCGTTTCAGCCGCGCTGTTGCCTACACCATCCTCATGAAACTCTATATGCATGAGAAAGACTGGGAAAAGGCAATCGAATGCGGACGCGAATTAATGAAGCCCGAATACGGCTATGACCTCGTTCCCCATTATGCCGACATATTCACACTCGAAAACGAAGGCAACGACGAGACCATCTACGCCGGTAACTGCGCCAACGAAAACAACGGGCAGCTATGGCTCGCCCATGTGTTGCCTACAGGTTATCCCACAAAGAATGAATTCATCCAGAAATGGAACGGATGGCACGTGCTCTGGAGTTTCTACGACACGTTCGATCCCGCCGACGAGCGTCTTAAAGTGCTTGTGGGCAGCTATCTCGGCACAGATGGCGTACATTATAACAAATCCAACCCCGGTGTGGGACTTGCCGACGGCGCGTTACCGGTGAAATATGGCGAAGACCCCAACGACACTGGGCAGAGCAGCGCCATAGATTTCATCCTCCTCAGATATGCCGATGTGCTTACGATGATGTCCGAGGCTCTTGCCCGCCAGGCCAATGCAGTTACATCCGAAGCCCTACAGCTCCTTAACCGCGTCCACACCCGCGCCGGCTTGAAGCCATACGATAGTTTCAGTAGCCTTGATGCATTTCTCGACGCCAACCTCACGGAGCGAGGACATGAACTTTGGTTCGAAGGTGGAAACCGCCGTTCAGACCTTATCCGTTACGGACGCTATATACAATACGCACGCAAATACCGAGGCTCAACCTCCGCTCAAGACTATATGGTGCTCTTCCCGCTGCCACAGTATGTGATTGACGAAAGCCGAGGACAAGTAATCCAGAACCCCGGATATTGATTTATGAAGCTCCTACCATTGAATACAAATTATATGATAAACATGAAATCTATAAAATATATGGTGTGCTTGGCCATATTGGCTATAGCCACATCTTGCGCCGACGACTGGCGCGATGATGCCTTGAAGCAGGCAGAGGCAGGCAAGCCGGAACAGCTTCCCGACCCCGAAACGGGCGAACCGCTCAAAGAAATTCCCTTCCATAAAGGAGTGAACATAAATGCATGGTTCGACCGCCAGGCTTCGCAGGTGAACATGGACAAAATCAAAGATAAGGATTTTGACAATCTGAAGAAACTCGGCATGGACGTGGTGCGGCTCCCCATCAATTTCCACTCCAATGTGGGACCCGCTCCGGAATATAAACTTGACGAAGGTTATCTCAGCAACCTTGATGCGGCGGTCAACCGAATCACAAGCCATGGATTGTGGGTGATTCTCGACCATCACAGCCTGTCGGTGGAGACATTCCCCACAGACGGAGAAGCCCTTATCACCTCATGCTGCCGCCAACTTGCCCTCAGATACAAAGGGAAGGACAAGATTGCCCTTGAACTTTTCAACGAACCATTCGGACGCTACCTGCAGCTACACTGGCCGCTCATGCAGGGCCGCATTATAAAGGCCGTGCGTGCATGTGACCGCGACCTGATTATCGTTGCCACCGGCTGGGGCAGTCATCCTGAAAACCTTCAGGACCTGCCGGAATATAACGACCCGCGGGTTATCTATACTTTCCATTATTACAATCCTCAGATGTTCACCCACCAGAAAGCATATTGGGACGGAAACTTTGTAAACCTTTCAGGCTACCCCTTCCCATATGACGGAGCCCGCATGCCCTCCATTCATCCGAAATGGCAGGAAGAGCCATACCTGGCTTTCCTGTATAACAACTATGCCGAAGCAGCCACCGTCAATAAAATCCGGGAAGAGATAACCGAAGTTGCAGACTGGGCCTCACAGCACGGCAAACTGATTTTCTGCGGTGAGTTCGGTGCGCTCAACACATCCGAACCTGCCGACCGCAACAGATGGTACAAAGCTGTCGGAGATATCATGGCGGAGAAGAATATCCCGTGGACACTCTGGCAGTATAACGACGAGCAGTTGGTAAATTTCAGTATATTCAACGGTGCCCAGATTTTCGAACAACTCGACACAGAGATGATGAAAGCCTTGGGTGTGACTTTGCCGGCCGAGTTCACCTCCGGCTCACCCCTTCCCCTTGTCTTCTATAGTGACAGCACAGAACCTTGGTGCAATATGAGGACCGATAAAAACGGCGGCGACAGATACCTTGACTACTATTGCAAGGACAATCCGGCAGAAGGGGCTAACTGCATCCGCTATAATGTTGTCAATCCCACAGGAGGCGTATGGTTTGAAATCTGGCTTCCCGCCAACGCACGCAGTCTCTATGAAGCCGGGGCGAGTCTTGAATTCAAGGCGCGCACCAAACATAAATTCAAGTCTCTGGAGATTCGTTTCCAACACTACAAAGACGGGGCGCCGCGTCAATGGCGCATGTCCGCTACAATCTCGTCAAGCGGCAATGCTTCGGCGACACGCCAGCTCGCAGCTGACGGAGAGTGGCACACGATATCGATTCCGCTCAAAGAGATGCAATACCACGGATGTGACGGGGAATGGAAAGAACGTCCCGACGATGGCGAGGCCGGCTTCGACTGGGGCAGCCTGAACTGGCTCATGATCACTCCCGACAACGACCGCATGGCATCGGGCAAGACCATCTATATCGACGACATCAAAATCAAATAATTCATTAACCTTATATTTATTATGAAAAGAACTGATAAACTCATCGTTTCATGTCTTGCGCTGGCGGCAACCACTCTGTCCGTCTCAGCTCAACAGACTTTCGAAAAAATCGCCTTTATGGGTGATAACGTAGAGATTAACGGCCAGGGTCTCGGATGGAACGCAAGTTCCCCTGTCGTTGTTGAAATCAATCCCCAGACGGGCAACTTTGAATTCACCGCACGTTTCACGACCGAAAGAAGCCTCTGGCAGATGTATACCGACGCCATAGGGGTAGAGGATTGGGGTGCCCTCAAGGCATCGATTTATACTCCCAACTTCTATTCAGCATTCTCCGACATGGATACCGAGCCGGAAGACCTCGCTGTCAACGTGGGTGGTGTCGAATGTTTCAATAAAAGTTATCTGACGGAATGCATCGGGAAGAAAGTGATTGTCTATTCCGATCCTGACGGTGGATTCTGGGTTGGAGGCACTAACCTGCCGGTATTCTGCAAGATAATACTTTCCGGAGACCTCACTGAAATGACAGTAGAGTCAGCAAAAATCGAGCAACCTGAAACAGGGTATCCCGAGAACCTTTGGATCTACGGTGACGCCACACCCGGCGGTTGGGATCTGGAAAAGGCAACACCTATGACCAACCTCGGCAACGGTATCTATCGCTATATCGGTGAGCTTAAATCCGGTGAACCGGGTGTTCTCCAGATTTATGCCGAAAATCCTTCGGTTTGCGGACCTGATGCAAAGGCATACGGACCTGCCGAACCTCAGACAATAACCTGCTGGGGCGTTTCCGATAAAAATTTAAGCTATTATGAAAGCCGCCCGGGTACATGTTACTATCAGATCCAGGCAGGTCAAACCAACAATTACGTCCTGACCGTGGATGTTGTCAACAACACCATCAGCGTCCTCTTCGACAATCTATATTTCGTTGGCGAACCATCCGACTGGCAATTCAAACACATGGAGAGTGTCGGCTACCGCACCTTCTCTTATAAGGGTTATTTCGCTGCCAACAAATCTTTCCTCTTCACTGCCACTGAAGGTTGGGATGCGAAGATCGCTTCCGGAACAGGAGACATCAGCTTCGGGCTCGCGGACTTCTCCGACAACACTATGGCATTAGGAAGCCAGGCCGCTATCAGAAACACTTACGAAGGCTACTATGTCCTGACTGTTGACCTTGACAAGAATACTCTTTATACCCGCACTTACAATCCTGACCCCATTGAAAAGCTTTTCGTACTCTGCAATGGCAAATATAACGAAATGACAGCTCAGCAGGACGGCACATATATATGGGTGGGGACACCTGATAAAGATTTCGTTGTCACTCCGGGAAACAACACTTATCCCTGCTATATGCCCGGTCAGGAGAATTTAACAGTGCCAGCTACGGGTATTTCCAACGGTAAGATGATCTTCAACACCACCGCTGCCAATAATGTTGACACAAAGTGGGTTATAGGAACACCGGAATTATATACTGTAAAGGTGAACCCGTCGGCAATGACAATCAACGTTGAGAAAGGGGATGCCACAGGTGTGAACACCGTAATGAATGATAACAGTGACGCTCCGGTTGATTTCTACGACCTCATGGGCCGGAAAATTCAGAATCCCGAAAAGGGCATATACATCCGCGTACAGGGTGGAACGGCAAAAAAAGTCTTCATTCAGTAAACCAATGATCCAATGAGAAGAATCAACAGTATTTTAATCTCTTTATTTACCCTTTCTGCAGTCTTTACACCGGAGTTTTTCCGGGTAAAGGCCGCAGAGACGGTTTCTTCGTCCGCAGGAGAAACCGTCGTTCCTCTTCAGGAAGCGCCTTTCCACAAGGGAGTGAACGTCAATGCCTGGTTTGACATTCCGGCTTCAAATGTCAACCTGAACAAATATAAGGCATCGGAATTCGAGAATCTTAAACGACTCGGCATGGATGTGGTGCGGCTGCCGATCAATTTCCATTCCAATGTAGGATCCGCCCCCGACTATAAGCTTGACGAAGGTTATCTAAGCAATCTTGACGAAGCTGTCAGTCGGATTACAGACAATGGCCTGTGGGTGATTCTCGACCATCACAGTCTGTCAACGGAGGCTTTCCCGGCCGATGGCGAAGCTCTGATTACTTCGTGCTGCCGACAGCTCGCCCTCAGATATAAAGGGAGGGACAAAATAGCCCTTGAACTTTTCAACGAGCCTTTCAGAGAAGAGTTGAAAGAGCTATGGCCGCCAATGCAGGGACGCATCATCAAGGCCGTACGTGAGTGTGACCCCAATCTTATCATGATTGCTACAGGATGGGGATGCTATCCCAAAAACCTACTGGATCTTCCGGAATACAACGATCCGAGGGTGGTCTATACATTCCATTACTATGACCCGATAGTGTTCACCCACCAGCTCGCTTATTGGGATGAAAATCTCGGAAAGCTTTCAGGTTATCCTTTCCCCTACGATGCCGCGCGTATGCCGGAGATTCACCAGGATTGGCAAAAAGAGCCATACTTGACTTTCCTATATAACAGCTATCCCGAAATGGCAACCGCCAATCAAATCCGGAAAGATATAAGTGATGTCGCCGACTGGGCGAAACAGAATGGCAAGTTGCTGTTCTGCGGAGAGTTCGGTGCTCTCAATACATCCGAACCGGCCGACCGCTACCGATGGTATAAAGCTATCGGTGATGTTCTGAACGAGAAAGACATTCCATGGACGTTATGGCAGTATCACGATGACCAAACTGTTAATTTCAGTATATTCAAAGGCAACCGCTATTTCCGCAACCTCGACACCGAAATGCTGGAGGCTTTAGGGATAACAATTCCCGAAGCTCCCGGATATCCCGAAAATCTCTGGATTTATGGTGACGCCACTCCCGGCGGTTGGGACCTGGAAAAAACCACACCCATGGAGAATCTTGGCAATGGAGTCTATCGGTATGTCGGTGAGCTTAAGTCCGGTAGTCCAGGAGCGCTCCAGATATATGCCGAAAACCCGAAGGTTTGTGGCACAGATGCAATGGCATTCGGACAAAACGAACCTTGTATCATAAATTGCTGGGGAGTTTCAAACAATAATATAAACTATTATGATAAAAACCGTCCCGGTAGCTGCTATTATCAGATACAAGAGGGACAGACCAACAATTATATCCTGACCGTGGATGTTGAGAAGAACACAATCGATGTTCTTCTCAATAACCTATATCTCGTCGGCGTTCCCACTGAATGGCAACACATACAGATGAAGAACGAGGGCAACCGCATCTTTTCTTATAAGGGGTATTTCGCCAAGGAAAGTGCATTCGCATTTACAACCACGGCCGACTGGTCCACAACTTTCGCACCGGCAAACGGCGATGTCACCTTCGGCTTATCCGACTTCTCAGACAATACGCTGCAATTCGGAAAACCATGCACCATGAAAAATGCATACGAAGGTCACTACATAGTGTATGCAGACTTAAACAACAACACCCTAAAAACAAGGACATACAATCCCGACCCTATTGAAAAGCTATATGTGCTTTGCGACGGCAATTATAACGAAATGACCCTTCAGGAGGATGGCACACACGTATGGTGCGGAGACTTAAGCGAAGGTTTCGTAATCACCACGAAAACCGAGCCATATCCATGCTATATGCCCGGTGATGAAATCGTGGCTGCATCGGCAAACGTTATTTCCGACGGCAAAATGATTTTCAATATCACCGCCGCCAACAACGTAGACAAAAAATGGACGGTCGGCTCTTCGGGGGTATACACCGTAACGGTTAACCCGTCTGCAATGAGCTTAAGTGTTGTAAAAGGCGACGCCACCGGCATAGATTCCGTAACTGTTACAGAAAACGGCACGGACTCCGTTGAATACTATGACCTCCTTGGAAGGAAAGTGCAAAATCCTATAAACGGAATCTACATAAAAATAAAGGGTGGAAAATCTCAGAAAGTAATCATCAAGTAAATCATGAGAGTATCCAGATATATAATCATTTCCGCTATCAGCGCAATAGCCGGTGCCACCACTCTTCATGCCGCTGTTCCGGCTCTTCCCGGCACTGTTGGCCGACGCACTACGGCTCTTCCCGCAGACGCGTGGCTCTGTTCGGAGTGGATTGCGGTGCCCGGAGCGCCTGAGAAAACTACAATGACAAACGATGACGACCAGCGTGCAGCCGATGGGGCAAGCTGGTTCTGCCTTGACCTAAGGAACGAAAAGAAAGTGAAAAAAGCCGTATGGATGACAGCAGGTCTGGGTATCTATCAGCTTTATGCCAACGGCAAACCGGTGGGGGAGGAAGTGCTCAAACCCGGCTTCACGCATCTTGAGAAGACACGCCGGTCATTTACCTACGACATAACCGGTGCGCTCAACCGCAAACAAGGGGCTGGGAATCAACTTGCCGTGCAGTCCACTCCCGGATGGTGGGCAGACCGTATCGCCACACCAAGCGGCACTATCGGAATGACCGGCGGCAAGCCGGCATTCCGCTCTGTTCTGGAAATTACCTACGAGGACGGCACCACGAAACGCATAGGCACCGACACTTCATGGAAAGCCGGTGTGGCAGGTCCCGTCACTCATGCAGGTATATACGACGGCGAAGCTTATGATGCCCGCATACCTATGGGTTATGAAACCGCTTCATCCTTTGGCAACGCCGAAACCTACACCCGCTTCAACGGGGAAATCCTGCCATCAGACGGCGGCGAGGTTTATATACGTACCGACCTCATGCTCTCTCCTAAAAAGACATACGTATGGAAAGGTATAACAGAAGCCGACAACTCTCACTACGGCAAAGTCAAGATCCTTCGGGACTATCCTAAAGGAAAAGATATCACCGTGAATCCCGGTGAGACACTTGTGGTTGATTTCGGTCAGAATGCAGCAGCCGTGCCTGTATTTGAATTCAGTGCTGCGGAAGGAACAAAACTTGCCTGTCATTTCGCTGAAATCCTCAACGACGGCAACGGTGCTCACAACCGAGGCATGGACGGTCCGGAGGGTTCGGCACATCTGCAAAACCTGCGCCTTAGCAAAGATTTCCTGCGCCTTGACTACACTTTCGGCCATGGCGGTCGCATGGTCAGCTACAGGCCGGAATGCACTTTTTATGGCTACCGCTTCCTCTCCCTGACCGCAGACGCGCCTGTAACCATAAAATCGGTAAAGTCGCTGCCTGTAACCTCCATTACAAAAGGAATGGAGACCGGCTTCATCACCACCGACAACGATGACATCAACCGCCTCATCTCCAATACGCGCTGGGGGCAACTGTCGAACTATCTCTCCGTACCCACAGACTGTCCTCAACGCAACGAACGTCTCGGATGGTCCGGCGACACACAAGTCTTTGCCGAGACAGGCTCATTTTTCGCAGACACCGATAAATTTTTACATAAGTGGACTCGCGACCTTCGCGACTCGCAACATCCCGACGGCGGCTTTTCCAACGTGGCTCCCGGCTCGATGTATTCCTTTCATCCTGTTGAGACCACACGTTCCGGATGGGCAGACGCAGGAATTATCGTGCCTTATATTATGTGGAAACAGTTTGCCGACACCGCTATAGTCAATGACAACTGGCAGGCAATGGAGAAATACATGAACCTTCTCGATGCCAATAACGCCGAGCATAACGCCTTTATAAAATACAACAATGGCTGCCAATGGGGCGACTGGCTCAGTTACGAACCACTTGAAAGCTGGGGAGGAGGAATCGACACTATCGTTGACGGCAAGAAGGTACAACGTCCGGAAGCACGTGAATACTGGTCATTCCTGCAGGGGTGCTACTGGATATCCAACGCAGACATGATGGCGGACATGGCCCGCGCCACCGGGCGCGATGCATCGCGCTGGACCGCCATGGCGCAACGCGCCCGCGAACACGTGCGCTCGCGTCATATCAACCCCGACGGCACATTCCGTCTTGACATCCTCAACACAATGCAGACCCCGGCTCTCTTCGCATTGCGCAACAAGCTTGTAGAAGGAGAAGCAAAAGAGAACATGAAGCAACGCCTGCGACGGAATTTCGAAGAACATGGCAACTGCCTCCAGACCGGTTTCCTCGGCACGTCCATCCTTATGTCAACCCTTACCGACAACGGCATGACGGACATCGCCTACGAACTGCTCCTCCAACATAAGAATCCCAGCTGGCTCTACTCGGTAGACAACGGTGCCACCACCATATGGGAGCGTTGGAACAGCTATACTATAGAAAACGGTATGGGAAAGGCCGGCATGAACAGCTTCAACCACTATGCCTACGGCTGCGTGTGCCAATGGATGTGGAACACCATGGCGGGCATTCAAGCGGATCCCGCAAGTCCCGGTTTCCGTAATATAATCATGAAGCCGGTGCCTGACAAACGCATAGGTTCGCTGAAGGCACAGTACGCATCCGCGGCAGGACTTATCAAGAGCGAATGGAAATACAACGGAGACCGCTGCATCTGGAAATTCACCATTCCCGAAGGCTCCACCGCCACTGTCACCCTCCCCGTGGAGGGAGCGAAGCCCCAGACTTTCTCCGCCGGAAGCCATACCCTCACTTTCTAAGAATTTGTTTAAAAACCACTTCATGAAGCTATTCCATCTTTGCCAGATTGTTTCGTGCGCTGTGCTCGCATCGTGCACTTCGTCCACACCCGAGTCAACATTCATCGATGACCTCATGTCCCGGATGTCTTTGGAAGAAAAGATAGGCCAACTCAATTTGCCTACAGGTGGCGACCTACAATCCGGCACCGTTTTTGGACCCGAACTTGACAGCCTGATATTGAAGGGCCGCATAGGCGGTTTCTTCAATGTCAAGGGGGTCAAGGAGATTTCAAGACTTCAGCATCTTGCCGTGGAAAAAGGTTCTCACGGCATACCGCTTCTTGTCGGGGCTGACGTGATTCATGGATACGAAACGGTTTTCCCGATTCCGTTGGCTATGTCCTGCACCTGGGACACCACGGCGGTGGAACGCATGGCATCCATCTCGGCAACAGAAGCCACCGCCGACGGTGTCAACTGGAATTTCAGCCCGATGGTGGATATATGCCGCGACCCCCGCTGGGGAAGAATAGCCGAAGGCTCCGGAGAGGATCCATATTTAGGAGCCAAGATGGGATCTGCATATGTGAGAGGATATCAGGGAGAGAATCTTAAAGCCGACAGCACACTTTTAGCATGCGTTAAACACTTCGCCCTTTACGGAGCGGCGGAGGGAGGTCGCGATTATCGGGAAGCCGACATGAGCGACATAACAATGTATAACTATTATCTGCCACCATTCAAGGCCGCAATAGATGCAGGATGCGCAACACTGATGACCTCTTTCAACCTAATCAACGGAACACACGCCACAGCAGACGGCAAACTTATAAACGGTCTTTTAAGAAAAGACTGGGGATTTGACGGACTTGTGGTATCGGATTACAATTCTTTCCCGGAGATTGCAACTATGGGGACTTCCACGATGGACGAAGCCGCAACACTGGCGCTGAAAGCGGGAACGGACATGGACATGGTATCCGGCCTATTCCTGGGAAATCTGAAGGAAGCGGTTGAAAAAGGCTTGGTTTCTGAAAAATTGATTGACAAGGCCTGCCGGAGGGTATTGGTTGCAAAACAGCAACTCGGACTCTTCGACAATCCTTATGTGTATTGCAATCCCAGACGTGCGGAAACGGATATTTTCACCGATGCCCACCGGCACGCGGCAAGGGGGATTGCTGCAGAAACTTTCGTCCTGTTAAAAAACGACAACAATATCCTCCCTTTGAAAAAAAGAGGAAAAATTGCAGTCATCGGACCATTGGCAGATACTCCGGCCAATATGGTCGGTTGCTGGAGCATGCATGCACAGACCGACAGGTATGGATCGCTTCTTGATGCCATAAAAAAAGCCGTAGGCGATGATGCCCATGTGCTTTATTCCCAAGGATGCAACATTTATGATGACGAAACGATGCAACGTAATGCCACGGGGTCGCGCCCCATACCTTTTATCCACGATACCCGGCAATTGGAGCGCGAGGCGTTGCAAGCCGCAGGGCAGGCCGACATCATAGTGGCGGCAATGGGAGAAAGCAGCGATATGAGCGGAGAGTCAGCTTCGAGGGCTGATATTTCAATACCGTCTCCGCAACGTCGTCTGTTGGAAAAACTGAAAGAGACAGGGAAGCCAGTGGTGCTTCTACTCTTCACGGGCCGACCGCTCGTGCTGGACTGGGAATCGCGCAATCTCGATGCAATACTGAATGTATGGTTCGGAGGAAGCGAAGCCGGCGACGCTATTGCAGACGTGATCTTCGGAGACAAAATCCCGCAAGGGAAACTGACAACTTCGTTCCCCCTGCATCAGGGTCAGATTCCTATACATTACAATCACCTGCAAACAAGCCACCCCGACCCGCAGCCGGGTGTGTTCAACCGTTATTGCTCCAATTACATTGATGTGGACAATGAAACGCTTTATCCTTTCGGATATGGACTAAGCTATACAACATTTGAATACGGAAAACCGGAAATAAGTTCACCCACGCTTGAAAAGGGAGGCACATTGACATTGAGCGTAGAAGTCAGGAACACAGGGGAATATGACGGGATAGAGATTGTGCAACTTTATATCCGTGACCCTGTGGCGAAGATTGCCAGACCTGTTAAGGAACTTAAAGATTACGCAAGGGTGTTTCTCCGTAAAGGTGAGACGGGAACTGTCCGTTTTATACTGACTGAAGAAAAGCTGAAATATTACAATGCAGATTTAGAATATGGCTATGACCCGGGGGAATTTTTGGTTATGATAGGACCGGACAGCCGAAATCTCCAGACACTATCCTTTCAGGCTAAATGATGCATTCTTAGGAACAAGAAATACAATATAATGAGACCAATATCAATAGTTTTCCTTGCCTTGATATCCATATCGGGCTTCAAGGCTCTGGCATACGAACCTGCCGGAGACAGGATAATGACAAAATGGGGAGAGAATTTTGATCCTTCCAACATCTGGCAGGAGTATCCACGACCTATAATGGAACGTCAGGAATGGCAGAACCTAAACGGTCTTTGGGAATATGCCATAATAGGAAAAGAGTCCAAAACTCCAACGGACTGGCAGGGAGAGATACTTGTGCCGTTCTGTGCAGAATCGTCACTCTCAGGAGTAGGGAAAGAAGTTGGTGCCGACAACGCACTCTGGTACAGACGCAATTTCTCGGTGCCTAAATCATGGCGGGGGCGTGACATCTTACTCAATTTCGGAGCCGTAGACTGGCAAGCGGATGTATGGGTGAATGGCGCGAAGGTGGGGAGCCATACCGGCGGCTACACCCCTTTCTCACTCAATATCACGCAGGCTCTCAATCCAAAGGGCGATAACCGGATTGTCGTGCGCGTATGGGATCCGACAGACAAAGGTTATCAGCCGCGAGGGAAGCAACATTCCAGACCTCACCAGATATGGTATACACCCGTAACCGGCATATGGCAGACCGTCTGGCTTGAACCGGTCAACAGAAACCATATCTCGGACCTGAAAATACTACCCGATATTGACAACAACACACTGACTGTCAAAGTGCAATCAGAGGGGGATAACAAACAATATATCACTGAAGTCTCTGTCAAGGACAAGGGGCACACTATCGCATCCGGCAAGGCGCTCACCGGAGAATCTGTAATAATCAACATGCCGGCAGATGTGGAGCTATGGTCTCCGGAGAATCCCAAGCTCTACGACCTTGAAGTGAGGCTGAGTGCAGACGGCAAGACCCTCGACATGGTCGAGAGCTATGCCGCCATGCGCAAATTCTCCATGAAACCGGACGATAATTGGATAAGGCGGCTACAACTCAACAATAAAGACCTGTTCCAATACGGACCGCTGGACCAGGGATGGTGGCCTGACGGTCTGTATACGGCTCCGTCCTATGAAGCCATGATATATGACGTTGACAAGACCAAGGACTGGGGTTTCAATATGATCCGCAAGCATGTAAAAGTTGAGCCGGCATTGTGGTATACCTATTGCGACCGCAACGGAATCATCGTATGGCAGGACATGCCGAATGGTGACAAGAACCACGAATGGCAGGCCCGCAACTATTTCGACGGCGAAGAGTTCGTGCGCACTCCGGAAAGCGAGGCCAACTACCGAAAGGAATGGCAAGAGATTATTGACTGCCTTTACAGCTACCCGTGCATAGCGGTGTGGGTGCCGTTCAACGAAGCCTGGGGGCAATTCAAAACCAAAGACATCACCGATTGGACCAAGAACTACGACCCTTCGCGTCTGGTTAATCCGGCGAGTGGCGGCAATTTCTATCCCTGCGGAGACATGGTAGACGTTCACAGCTATCCGTCCCCTCCGACCACCCATGTATATGATGCCAAGCGGGCGAACGTGCTCGGAGAATATGGCGGCATAGGGATGGTTGCCGAAGGTCATGTCTGGATGCCCGACAGCAACTGGGGATATATACAGCATAAAACTCCCAAAGAAGTAACAGATACATATATTGATTATGCCAACCGTCTTGACAGACTGGCTAATGACTGGTTCGTCGGGGCGGTTTACACGCAGACCACCGATGTGGAGGTCGAAGTCAACGGACTCATGACTTATGACCGCAAGGTAATCAAAATCGACGAACCCCGCATCCGCGAGATCAACCGCCGTTTAATCAAAAATCACAGCAAGTAAAGATATGTCGGGAATAAAACTATACACAATTGCAACATCAGCCATACTGTTCGCATGCAGCATGATGGCGGAAATCACTTTGCCGCAGTTCTATACAGACAACATGGTGCTTCAACAGAACTCCAAAATTGTCATTCCCGGGACGGCCGCTCCCGGCGCCAAAGTGACCCTTTCGACCGATTGGTTTGACAAACCGGTAAACGCCAAGGCCGGGAACGATGGAAAATTCTCGCTGGAATTTCAGACTCCGCAAGCCGGAGGTCCCTACACATTGGTGATAAGCGATGGTAAAGACTCTAAGTCCCTACAGAATGTGCTAATCGGAGAAGTATGGCTCTGCTCCGGTCAATCCAATATGGAATTTCCGGTAAAAGGGGATTGGGCAAAACTCATGAATGCCGATGAAGTGGCGGCCACTATGCACCATCCGACATTGCGTATGTTGAAGCTGAAGAAGGTCACGTCAGTTACCCCGCTCGATGACGCCACCGTGGAACGCGGATGGGTGGATTCTTCCCCGGCGGAGGCAACATTCTCCGCCATAGGCTATCTATACGGAAAAATGCTCCAGGATTCTCTAAACATACCCGTCGGCGTAATTGACGCCACGTGGGGAGGCACTCCGATAGAGGCATGGACTCCGTTGGAGAAGCTAAAGGACGTGCCTTGTTTAGGTATCTACAGTGAGCCTCAGAATTTTCCGCCGGATTGTTTTGACTATCCCGGAGGGTTGTTCAACGCCATGATAAACCCTCTGACCGTGATGCCGGTTGCAGGAGCGCTATGGTATCAGGGATGCGCCAATGTGGACCGCGCCTGCGGATATGAAAAATGTTTCCGTAATATGATAGAGGGTTGGCGCAATGCTTTCGGAAATACCGATATGCCTTTTTATTATGTGCAGCTCGCCGGCCATATCTTGCCGGTGAATGTGCAACCGGAATCCAATTGGGCCCGTCTTCGCCATGCGCAGCAAAAAGTCCGCGACCTCCCATATGTAGGCATGGCTACAGCCATAGACCTCGGTCATCCGACCGACATCCATCCCACCAATAAAGAGGAAGTGGCACGGAGGTTAATTCTGTTGGCTCTTGATAAAACCTACGGCAAACCACAAATCTGCGAGGCTCCGGAATGCAAGGACATACGTTTCGAAGGTAATAAAGTGGTGTTAAAATTTGATGCGCCTGTCAAGTCTACCGGAGGCGTGGCATTAGGTTTTATAATCGGAGACAAGCAGGGGAAATGGGCATACGGACATTCTAAACAGATCGACGACAGGACAATTGAACTGACATCCATCCTCATCAATAAACCTTCTGCCGTCAGATATAACTGGGCAGACTATCCGGACGGCAACCTATATGGAGAAAACAATCTTCCCGTTCTCCCTTTTGCATCCGATATAAAGTAATATCATATGAAATATTTAGCGTTAACCATAATACCATTGTGTATGGCTTTGGCGGCAGCGGGGAGGGAACACCGCTCCTATGCAGTCGAGTCGGAAGGCGACAGCATTGCCGAAGGAATCGAAAGGACTGTCCATGTAGATAAAAAGGGCAATGTGGAGACCATAACTTTGCGCCTGCGTAACACCCGCCACACGCCGTTCCAACCCGTCAAGGCAGGTCTCAAACTCGGTGTTGACACCTACATGGACACCTATCCGGAATGGTACGGCAAATTCTTCCCCACTCTCGCCGTCTGCGAACCGGACCATTTTTACGGCTATATGCAGTCGCCGGAGGGCAAAGTGAAGGCCGTGGTGTCCACCGACCCCATAGCATCATGGAGTCTCGACTACAACTTGGGCTATCAGGACCCCAAACCGCATTGGTTCTGGGGACACCGCATAGAGTGCCTGAACCTCGACATGCTCTGCCGGGGCCCGCTGCCCGGACACAACCCGCATCTGTGGAAACTCGAACCGGGCGAGGAGCGCACGTGGACTGTCAAAATCATAGACCTTGACAACCCGGACAGCTTCGAGGAGACGGTGCACCGCCACACTGGCGCTCCCGTGATAGCGATGGAGCGCACATCGTGCGCTCCGGGCGACACGCTCACAATAGACATATTAGGCAACGCGCCCGGAATGAACATAGAGGGTAAGAATATAAGTTTAAAGAAGGTTGGTCCCGACCTGTGGCGCGGCACATACCGCGCCACAGGTGCCGGTATAAAAAACATCGGAGTGGTTGACGGAGCCAGGAAAGCGCACGGCACATTGACGGTGCGTCATCCATGGCGCAAGACCATGGGCCTGGCGCGCCAGGCGGTTGACCGTTACAAACAGAAACCGACCTCGCACGTGGAGAGCTGGTACGGCTTCCACACCGCCTTCGATGCCGCACGCATAATACCCGAAGCCGGTATAGACAGCGTGCTCAACAAGCGTTTCGACATGATTGTGGGCAAGGTGTTCGACCTTAACACCGGAGAGCCGCGTGAATGGAAATGGCGCATACAGAACGTCTCATCCACCGTCGGGATGTTGGCGGACCGTTACCTCGCATACGGCAATACGGCCGACCTTGACCTGGGGGAACGTCTTGCCAATTATCTGATGGGCTGCCAACGGGAGGACGGGGCTTACATGAACGGAAACACGGACTACACCTCCGTGATCTATCCCGCCAAGAGCCTCCTCGAATTCGCGGACGCGGAACGCGCTGCAGGACGTAAGAAACAGGCGGCGCGGATCGAGAAATCTGCAAGACGCGCCATAGAACGCCTCGCGGCGGTTGACGGCAATCTCGAGACCGAAGGTCAGTTGACCTACGAAGACGGCATGGTGAGCTGTTCCGCCCTTCAGCTCGGCGAACTTGCACTGCGAACCAAAAACGCAAAGGAGCGGAAACGTTTAACGGACGCGATGCTCAAACTTCTCGACGGGCATGACTGCCTGACGCAACTGCGTGTGCCCGACGGGCGGCGCAGGGGTGGGACAATGCGGTTCTGGGAGGCGCAGTACGATGTGTTCATGCTGCCCAACATGATTTCCTCACCCCACGGGTGGAGCGCATGGAGAGCGTATGCCACATACTATGCCTACCTGCTCACCGGGGAGGAACGCTGGCTGCGCGAGACTTTCGACGCCGCCTCCGCCTTCGCAGCTCTCATCGACCATGAGACAGGAAACCTCAGCTGGGCTTTCGTCGTGGATCCCTACGTCAGGGCGCGGCAGGTATGCGAACCGGATACGAACCATACGGCAGACGATGACACCTACGGCAACCCGCATCCCGAACTCTATCCCAACCGCGAGATCATCGTGGGGGAACAGTACGTGCCTATGATAGCGGACTGGCAGACGATAGTGTCGAGCGACAACGATGTGCACGAATGCTTCAAATTCATCGCGGAGGCAGTGCTATGCAACGCCTTCATCGTCGAGCGTCCGGACGGCAGTATCGCTACCTACAACTGTAGCGTCAACCGACAGGACAACGCTCTGCATGTCAAAGCCAACGAGCCACAGATGACAACCCTATATACAAACCTGCATACGCCATATAAAGTAAAATTTGACGGAGATATTAAAAAAGTGCTCCGATTTGGGGACAAATAACATGTTTTACAACACATTGTTCTACATAGTATCTTTCACAAAAACCAGCGTATACACTATACATTGAAGTTGTTTAAACAACTTCATTCTTAAACGTACTAATAAACACATCATGTGCCAATTATTGACCGGAATACTGATTTTCACTTTTTTACCTTTTATAAATGCCCTGCAGCATTCGCCCGAAGAGATCGGGGAGGTGAGGTCTTTCATCAAAGCCCATATGGGGCACACCGTAAAGGAATGCAAAAAAGACACTTTGGGATATATCGCTTTGCCAAAACCTTACAGCGTTCCAAGCATGCAGGGAAATTTCCATCAGGACATGTATTATTGGGACACCTATTTTACCAATATAGGGTTGCTGCGGGATTCCGATTTCGGACAGGCTCTGAACAACGTGGACAACATCCTTTTCCTGATCGAGAAGTTCGGTTTCATGCCCAACGGATCAAACGTCATGTTCCTTAACCGATCGCAGCCTCCGTTCGCCAGCATGATGGTGCGCGATATCTACGAAAGGAGCGGGGACAAGGAATGGTTAGAATCCGCCTGCGAGACATTGGAGAAGGAATATTCATTCTGGATGACCCAAAGGATGACTCCAACTGGACTGAACCGCCATTCGAACAGTGCGACAAAAGAGGATCTCGTTTCTTTTTATGAATATATGAGAACCCGGTTCACCGATTTGCCGGCATTGACTGATTCCGCGGAACTGTTCAAACAATCGTCGCATCTGATTGCAGAGGCGGAATCCGGCTGGGATTTCACCCCGAGGTTTGATTTCCGGTGTGAGGATTTCATTCCCGTGGATTTAAACGCAAACCTATACCTATATGAGAAGAACTTTGCATATTTCTATAAAGAGTTGAAAAAGAAAGGTGCGGACAAATGGTTGAAAGCGGCTGAAAATAGGAAAAAACTCCTGAATAAATATTGCTACAATCCACAGGACGGATGTTTCTATGACTATGATTTTGTAAACGATAAGTTAAGCCCTGTATATTCTTCAGCCGTATTTAACCTTCTTTGGGCGGGAGTGCTTTCAAAAAAGCAGGCCGGAAATGTTGTCGCCAACCTTCAGCGTCTGGAATATCCCGGAGGGATTGTAGCCTGCGAAGCGGGTAAGCGGACGAGGACATACCAATGGGATTTCCCGAATGCCTGGGCAAGTTTCAATGTCTTGTCAATCGATGGCCTGAACCGCTACGGCTTTAAGGAGGATGCACGCCGGATAGCCAGGAAATATGTTGACAGCATTGTCGGCATTTATAAGTCTTCAGGCAATTTATGGGAAAAATTTAACGGGGAACAGGGTAACTTGGAAGTGAATTCGGAATATGACCTCCCTCCTTTCTTAGGATGGACGGCGGGTGCTTTTATCTATGCGTCAGATTACCTGATGAACAATTAATACTGAGAGAATATGCTTAATTATCATTTGGCCGTTGACTTAGGCGCTACAAGCGGACGCGTTATGTTAGCTTCGTTCGACGGCAGAAGAGTGGATATGGAGGAGGTGGCACGGTTTCACTATCCCATGCTCCCGATTGCCGGACATCTTTTCTGGAATCTGCCGCTGATATATCAGAACGTAAAGGCAGCCATAGACAAGACTGTTTCCGACCTGTCGGCACGTAATGAAAAACTCTCCTCCATAGGTATTGATACATGGGGTTGCGATGTGGCTTATTTCAACGCCGACGGCACTCTCGCGGGATTGCCGTACTGTTACCGCGACACGCACACCGAAGGCGGGGTCAAACGTTTCGCCGCCAAGATGCCGTTGGAAAATCTTTATAGCCGCACGGGGATTCAGTTCATGGACTTCAACACCCTCTTTCAATTAGATACCATTCGCCCTAAGGCCGACCGCATACTCTTCATGCCGGACGCATTGGCGTACATGCTCACGGGAAATGCAGTAACGGAATTCACCGTTGCCTCGACCTCACAGATGTTGAATCTCAAAACCGGTGATTTTGATCCTGAATTGCTCGAAATCATAGGTTTGAGACGCGAACAGTTCGGACGCATGGTGCAGCCGGGTGAAGAGATTGGCAAATATAACGGTGTGCCCGTAATTGCCGTTGCCGGTCACGACACCGCCTCGGCCGTTATCGGCATTCCAACTCCCGACAAGGATTACGCCTATCTCAGTTGCGGCACCTGGGCACTTCTCGGGGTGGAATCACCGCAACCGAATTCCGGAGCAAAGGCTTTCGAATATAACTTCACAAACGAAGGGGGAATCGACGGCACCACCCGTTTGCTCAAGAACATCTGTGGCATGTGGATATTCGAGCGTGTGCGCCATGAATCAGGTCATGACGACACCGATGTCGCGATGTTAGCTGAAATGTGTAACAATTCAAAATTAGATACCATCATAAATCCCGACAGCCCGGCATTCGCCAATCCGGAATCTATGACAAAGGCAATCCGGGACTATTGCTCGGAGAACGATCTCACACCTCCGGAATCTACGGCAGACTATGTGCGGGTTATCTATCGCAGTCTCGCAGCCAGAGTATCAGAGGTGTTGGGATGGTTAGCCGAGATTTCACCCAATGAGATCAAACGCCTCCACGTGATTGGTGGCGGCTCCCGTAACGCCAACCTGATGCAGATGCTCGCCACAGCCACGGGGCTTCCTGTAATTGCCGGGCCGGCAGAGAGCACCGCACTCGGCAATGTGCTCATACAGTTACGGAGCATAAACCCCGGCATCGATATCAAACAAATCGCTATAAATTCTACAGAAACAATAACATACAAACCATGAAAGAAGAAAAAATCAAACAGGCTTACGACCTCGCCAAAGAAAGGTATGCAGCCGTCGGTATAGACACGGAGAAAGCACTTAAACAACTTCAGGATTTCCACCTCAGCATCCATTGCTGGCAAGCGGATGATGTCCAAGGCTTCGAACCCCGCGAAGGGGGACTCACCGGAGGCATTCAGGTAAACGGCAACTACCCCGGCAAAGCACGCAACATCGATGAACTACGCGCCGACATACTTGAGGCGATGAGCCTTATACCGGGAAAACACCGTTTGAACCTTCACGAGATTTACGGTGAATTCGGCAATAAGTTCGTAGACCGCGACGAGGTGACTATCGAACATTTCCAAGGATGGATCGACTGGGCGCGCGAGCATGATATAAAACTTGATTTCAATTCCACATCTTTTTCGCATCCTAAAAGCGGTGACCTCTCGCTTTCAAACCCCGACAAAGGGATCCGCGACTTCTGGATAGAACATAGCAAACGTTGCCGCGCCATCGCCCAGGCAATGGGTGAGGCACAGCAGGATCCCTGCATCATGAACACGTGGGTGCACGACGGCAGCAAGGATATCACCGTGAACCGCTATTTATACCGAGAACTCCTCAAGGATTCCCTTGACCGGATCTTCGAACACCACTACGACTGGATGAAGGATTGCGTAGAGAGCAAGGTCTTCGGTATCGGTCTGGAGAGCTATACTGTAGGTTCCAGCGATTTCTATACCGCCTATGCAGCAAAGAACGACATGATGATCACTCTCGACACAGGTCATTTCCATCCGACGGAGAGCGTGGCGGACAAGGTCAGCGCCATGCTGCTGTTCGTACCGGAACTGATGCTGCATGTAAGCCGGCCGATCCGCTGGGATTCGGACCATGTAACCATCATGGACGACCCCACGCTCGACCTCTTCAGCGAAATCGTCCGCGCCGGGGCACTCAACCGCGTGCATTACGGGCTCGATTACTTCGATGGCACGATGAACCGCATCGGTGCCTACGTTATTGGCAGCCGCGCCGCACAGAAGTGTATGCTCCGCGCCCTGCTCGAACCGCTGGCTACTCTCCGCGAGCACGAACTCAACGGCCGCACGTTCCAGCGCCTGGCACTTCTTGAAGAGGGCAAGGTGCTACCATGGAACGCTGTCTACGATGAATTCTGCCGCCGCAATGACGTTCCGGTGGGTGAACACTACATAAAAGCTGTTGAAGACTACGAAAATACCGTTACAAGTAAAAGAAGGTAAGGATGATTGTTTTAGGTTTATTAATCATCTCTATCGGAGCGTTTTGTCAATCCAGTAGCTATGTCCCGATAAACAGAATAAAAGACTGGAGCTGGGAAAGCTACTGGATTGTGCAAGGCGTTTTCGCATGGTTGGTGCTGCCTTTCTTGGGTATGCTGCTTGCCATACCGGAAGGACATAGCTTAGGTGAATTGTTTGACACCGCTCCGGCATTCAACATTCTTATGACTATCCTCTTCGGCATTCTATGGGGCGTAGGAGGTCTAACTTTCGGACTTTCGATGCGCTATCTCGGTGTGGCTCTCGGGCAGTCAATCGCCTTGGGCACTTGCGCTGCAGGTGGCACCGTGTTAGGCCCGGTGCTCCTCAACGCGTTCTTCCCGGAGCAGGATGCCATCAGCCAAATCACTTCATCGGTAATCATCGGTGTGGTGGCCACGCTGATCGGCATAGCTGTAATAGGCATGGCCGGATGGATGAAGTCACGCACGCTCAGCGATGAGGAGAAGAAAGACGCGGTAAAGGACTTCAACTTCCCAAAAGGGATCTGTATCGCGCTGTTGGCAGGCGTTATGAGCGGTTGTTTCAATGTCGGCCTGACTTTCGGGGCGGACATCAACTTCGGAGAACTAACCCCGGCTATCTACCGCACGCTGCCGGCAACTTTTTTGGTTACTCTTGGAGGTTTCGTCACCAACGCCGCCTACTGCTTCTTCCAGAACACGCGCAACCGCACGTGGGACGACTACGGCAAAGGCTCCGTTTGGCTGAACAATGTCCTGTTCTGCCTGCTTGCCGGTGCGTTATGGTACAGCCAGTTCTTCGGACTGTCACTCGGCAAAGGTTTCCTGACGGATTCACCGACACTTATGACTCTCTCATTCTGCATATTGATGGCCCTCAACGTAGTCTTCTCCAACCTCTGGGGCATCATTCTCAAAGAATGGAAAGGTTGCACGAAAACCACTCTCACCGTGCTCGTCACAGGCATCCTCATCCTCATCGTTTCATGTTTCTTACCACAATTGATATGAGTATATTAGACAATCGCGAGACTCTCGCAAAACAGATATGGCAGGTTGCCGAGGTTGCCGGTTATCTCTGGCAGAAGGGCTGGGCCGAACGTAACGGCGGCAATATCACAGTCAACATCACCGAATATGTCGATGACGGCATGCGCAAAATGGAAGCCATATCGGAGGCACGACCCATCGGCACCGTCCTGCCGCATCTCAAAGGGTGCTGGTTCTACTGCAAGGGCACCCAACGCCGCATGCGAGACCTCGCCCGCGCCCCCATGGACAACGGCTCCATCATCCGCATCACCGATGACTGCGCCCATTATGAGATAGTTGCAGACAACCCTATAGCTCCAACTTCCGAGCTGCCTTCGCATTTGGCGGTGCATGACTATCTGCTTGGCAAAGGGTCGCCATATCGCGCATCGCTACACACTCATCCCATTGAACTTGTGGCGATGAGCCATAATCCTAAATATCTTGAAAAGGATGTGCTCACAAAACTGTTGTGGAGCATGATACCCGAAACCAAGGCCTTCGCGCCACGCGGTCTCGGCATAGTGCCTTATATGATGCCGTCGAGCAAAGAGCTTGCCGACGCTACGATAAAGGCAATCAACGAGGACTATGATGTGGTGATGTGGGAAAAGCATGGCGTATTCGCTGTAGACACCGACATAATGGCAGCTTTCGACCAGGTTGATGTTCTCAACAAGTCCGCCAACATCTACATGTGCGCCCGCAGCATGGGCTTCGAACCCGACGGTATGACCGATGCCGCAATGCAGGAACTGACAGATGTGTTCAAACTCCCTAAATAATAAAATGTTCCGACAAAAGAACATTTTATTCAATTGAACCTTTGTAGGTACAATTAAAATATTTGTTCCTTTGAAGGTCCAATCTTTGCCTTCAGCAATCGTTAGTTCTAAATGCTTTAGCATCATATCCCCATCTTGATTCCCTTTCATCTGGAACAGTTTATTCTTTTATTAACCTTTGCGGCCTATTGTGGCATTTTTCTTCCCTTTCATTGAAGTGACGGAGTATATAGGCATATGCGCCTTATCATAATTTGTTGATTTTATTGCATACTTGCTGAACATGGTCGAGACCGTAGAGGAGCGAATGGCTGTCAATGCCCATCCACATAAAAAGAGTATGCAGTTTTTGATAGGCGTTTAGGATATATGATGTGCCGATGATTGGTTGACGTAACGCAAAACATATAGGCTCATGGTGAGCTATTCGATTGCGCAGTATGTTGATGCCGTCAAGTTCATTGAACATAAATGTATTGTTATATTGACATTGAGCTGTTGAACGAGGTTTGTTCGGGAATATGGAAAGCAGAGAACGTCCTACGGCTCTATATTGCGGATTGGCAAACATGTATTTCCAAACACCAAACTCCATTTCGGCAAGTAGCTTGGTGTGGGTGTAACTGTTATCACGCAGCAGACGACGATAAGCCTTGCGTATTATGTTAGCACTGTCTCTACATCCGGGCACATCAAAAATACCGCCAGACTCTACAGCATCACGAAGCCAATCATTGCCGAGACGCTGAACCAAGACGGCATCAATAGCATTTCTTATTGCTACCTCAAAGCAACTAAGCATAGTAAACACCTCTTGCGACAAATTGAGGTTAAGGCGATATAGAGTCATCGTCTTTTTTGTGTCACCGTTGCAAGCCATGAGGTAGCGTTGAAGACGTTCTTGGGACAATATGGCCTGGAATTCCGAGAATTTCACTTGCTTTTCAATCTTTTATGAGCCGGGATTTGTTTTAATCAAAAGAAAGCACTATATTTGCAGTGTTGATTCCCGGTAGCCCCTGACTCGTCAAGCTATCGGGTTTAGTTTTATATAGCGCAAAGATAATAATTTTGAGCAACATATCCGTTTAACGGCTCAACAAATCCATAGACAACGCTATAACTTAGCAGAATTTTTTAACGAGGGAAGTCTTGCCCATGCGTCGCGGAGAAATAAGGATGACGTTCATGCCATGTTCAAAATCTTTTATCAACCTGGCTGTCTCATCCTTCCTGTCAGTAAAATTCTCACCCTCCACCGACTTTCCGTAAACAAAAGGGATATCCATAAGTAAGCAGGTAATAAGAATAATGAATTTTAATTTGGTAAACAAGTTTGTGTACCACAAGTTTGTGTACCTACCCATTAGACATCTTCAAATCATGTCAAGTTTGGAAGTGAAATCGCGTCAAATTTGGAAATGAAATATTGTTTTAATTGGATATTACGTTGAAATATTTGTATGTTAAGTAAAATCGCAAAACGAATGTAATAAGATTATTAGTAATAACGTTATTACTAATAATCTTATTACATTCGTATATTATGAATAATAAGCCTTTTATATTCGGTGTGGCTACAAGTGGAGATAATTTTACTGACAGGGAAAAGGAAACGACTCGCCTTTTAGCAAATTTCCAGAATGGAATCAATACCGTCTTGACTTCTCCACGCAGATGGGGAAAAACATCTTTGGTACAAAAAGTAGGAAGGTTGGCTCAATCCGAGAAATTGAAAGTTGTGTACCTTGATATCTTCTCTTGTCGAAGCGAGCAGGATTTCTATGATGCATTCACCTCCGCGATCCTCCGACAGACATCTTCAAAAATAGATGAATGGTTAGAGAATGCCAAAACGTCCCTTTCACGGATTTCTCCAAAATTTTCAATAGGCACTGACCCCTTGACCGATTTTTCAGTATCGTTAGAACTGAATCCAAGAAATGAGGATATTGATGATATCCTCCAGCTTCCTGAAAAAATAGCTCAAAAGAAAGGGATAAACATTGTAATCTGCATCGATGAGTTTCAACAAATAGGCGAATTCAAAGACTCAAAGACATTTCAGAAAAGACTAAGATCTGTATGGCAATTACAGAAATCCGTGTCCTACTGCCTATTTGGAAGCAAGAAACACCTCATGAACGAGCTTTTTGAAAAAAGAAACCTCCCGTTCTATAAATTTGGGGATGCTATCTATTTACAGAAAATATCCTCTGATTATTGGGTTGAATATATATGTAGCCGGTTTGAAACCACAGGTAAGAATATTTCTAAGGAACTTGCAGAAAAAATATGTAAAACAGTAGACAATCATTCCTCATACGTCCAACAGCTGGCTTGGTTGGTTTGGATACATACGGATAAGACAGCTACCGAAGAGGGATTCAATGAAGCGTTTCAAGATATTGTGGATCAGAACACGCCCTTATTCGAAAAGCAAACAGAGGAACTTACCACATACCAATTGAATTTCCTCAAGGCAATAATTGACGGTGTCAACAATCAATTCACCAGAAAGGATATTCTGCAAAAGTATCAACTCGGCAGTTCTGCCAATGTGAGCATAATACGGAGGGCACTTATAAAGAAAGAACTTATCGATTCAGGAAAGGATGGTGTCTTTATCTCCGACCCTGTGATGGCAATCTGGCTGAAAAGGGAGTTAACAAAATAATTTATAGCCGTTTTTGTCAAGAATTCCTTTTTTATTCGTATTTTTGTATTTTAAAACTATTGTATCACTTTACAATAAGCTAATTTAACAGAATGCTTATGAACCTATCTGTCGGCACTTCATTAAGAGGGGGTAAATACATCAT
Source organism: uncultured Muribaculaceae bacterium (assembly GCA_910584055.1). GTDB lineage: Bacteria > Bacteroidota > Bacteroidia > Bacteroidales > Muribaculaceae > Lepagella. Next base: position 58,898 of record CAJTZS010000001.1, read on the forward strand.
AAAGAAAGTACTGGGACAAGGAACTTTCGGTATAACGTATCTTGCAACCACAAAAATCAAAGTTAAAGGTGAACTCGGAGAAATAGATGTTAACAGTAATGTCGCCATCAAGGAATTCTATATGTCTGACCTAAGCACCCGTAATAGTGGAAACAGCGCGGTCGAAGGCTCTTCAAGCTATATTTTCAGAAATTATCTTCATAAATTCCGAAAAGAAGCCGAGAATCTTGCGAAGCTCTCACATAAAAAAATTGTGCACGTCCTCGAAATTTTCGAGGAAAACAATACCTGCTACTACGTAATGGAATTTATTGAAGGAGAGAATCTTGATGACTATATCACCCGCAAAGGCAAGTTGCCGGAGTATGAAGCAATCGGTATCATACGAGAGATAGGCTCAGCCCTGAGCTACATGCACTCGAACCATATGCTCCATCTCGACATCAAACCTAAAAACGTTATGAGGGATGCTTTTGAGAACAATATCCTGATAGATTTTGGATTGTCGAAACAATATTCAGAAGACGGGGAACCGGAATCAAGTTCAAGTATAGGTCTCGGCACACCAGGCTATGCTCCCATTGAACAATCCCATTATCGGCAGGACGGTTCGTTCCCCGCCACTCTTGATGTGTATGCCCTCGGCGCCACTCTCTACAAAATGCTGACAGGGCAACGGGCACCTGTATCTTCAACAATATTGAATGACGGTTTCGACACTGGTTTGTTGAAACAGGCAGAAATCTCAGAAAGAACGGTTGATGCGATCCTGAAAGCCATGGCTCCCGCCAAGAGAGACCGTTATCAGACAATCAATGAATTCATTGAGGCCCTTCCAGACACATCTTCTGAAAAAGTGGAAAAAGAGAAAGATAATGACGATGATGAGAACACCCGTCTTGATGATGAGAAAACTCATTATGAACATGAGAAAACCAACTCAGAGGATGAGAAGACTCACTATGAAGACAAAGAAGCTCATTCTGCTCATAATAATCATGAGAACATAATCAAAGATAAGAAGAACGATAAACAAGAGAAAAGCAATACGGACGATAAGGATGTGAAACATAATAAACCGAAAACTCCGAATAAAAAAATTAAGACCGCCGCTATTTGCGGGGGCGCCCTTGTTGCGGTTGTTTTGGGTGCATATTTTATTTTACGTGACAATCCCGACAAAAAATTATACTGGGATTATTTAAGCAGTGGTAATCTCAAGGGAATACAGGAATTGGCGAAAAAAGGTTACATTGACTGCTATGCAACATTGGGCGATTGGTATAAAAACGGGACAGGCCCGGATAAAAACACAAACCTCCGCACTGCTGCCAACTATTATCTCCAAGCTGCTGAAACAGATGCAAACTCTGCATACGAACTTGGCAACATTTATCTCGAAGGTAAAGACGGAATTTTAATAAATCCGGACTCGGCTATATACTGGCTGAATAAATCCAAAGATATATTGGACAAAAACGGGACTACAGTTCCAAAATCCTATGTCTCTGGAGCGGCGTCCTTCCCTTCGATGGATAATATAACCAGTTCAATCTCGCAGGCTGAAAATGAAAAGGCAACAGCTTTCAAGTCCGATTATGCCGATTTGAAGATTGGTGACTATGTTTATGAAGACGGAACATTTTCTCACAAACAATACGGAGGTAAGACAGCAATAGGTATTGTATTTTCTCTTAAAACATCTCCTACAGAAAAGGCAAAAGGATATACCCACGGACAAATTGTTGCCCTGGATGATGCAGGAGAAACAGATTGGGGAAAGGAAGAGCTTGACTTACCTGCACCACATAACAATATAGTCATGAATCTTAATACCAATGCTATTATTCAGGAAGTAAAAAAAGATATAGACGGTTACAAATATTCAAATTCACCTTTGGTTTCCGATTTTAATGCCTTTAAAACAGCCTCGAGATATAATGCGAAATTACCGGCAAACACTACCGGATGGTATTTGCCCTCAGTTGGACAAATGGCTGCGATATTGGAAAACATAGAAGGTTATAAATTAGGCATTCCGGATAATGGATATGTTGACATTATGCTTGATCCCAATTTTGAAGGAAAGAATACACTAAATTTCGATAAAGGAGCTTTTGAATACTGGACTTCATCTGAAAGGAGCAGCTATTATGTATGGATATATAGTCCCGGCAAAACTGGCTATTCCTTAGGTGACCTGGAGTCTGGACGTAAAGGAATGAGTGGAAAAATACGTAGCGTCGCTGCTTTTTAACTTTATTTATGATGGACAACGGGAAGTATCTGTACCTGAATTCGAGGGATGAATTCTATAGGATTGAGGTCTCGAAGATTGTGTATTTCGAGGCTGACGGGAATTATACGCATATAATGCTTACCAACCGTATGCGCGGCACGGTGTGTATGAACCTGTCGAAAATGCAGGAAATCTTAAACAGCACATTAAGCGACAGGGCATCCAGATTCGCTCGGGTGGGGAAAAGCCACATCATAAATTTGAATTATGTTTATCATATAGCAATCCTTAGGCAAAAGCTGGAACTCAGCGACGGCGAGAATTTCAATTATTCACTCAGCATCTCCAAGGAAGCCCTTAAAGGATTAAAAGGAATGTATACAGGAATTTGAACTAACACATAAAATGGGAAACGAAATCATAAAAACAATACTCATTGGCAGGGAACAAGGGAAATCCCGGCTAATGATTGCAGTAATAAAGAACGGCCAGATAAGAACCACAACCATCGGTTCGGAAGGGAGCGTGCCGGGAAACGTCAGCAGATGCCGTCCGCAGGAGGGTGTGGCACACGCAAAGATAGAAATCAACAACAGGGGCGACATGACCCTGTTCAACATGAAACCTCAGAATGTGACATGTATAGATGGTGTTGAAGTCATGACTAAAAGACTCGACGGACATGCCAGAACTATAGAATTGGGTCCGGAACATTTCAGAGTGGATCTTTATAATTTATTAAACAATGTAGAGATTCTTGAAAATGATGGAATAAGGATAGCCGGTGTTCCACGCAATGAAAAGACAGATCCTAAAAAAGATGAAAAGGTTTTTGAAATATCACATCTTGAAAAGGTATGGAACGACTACCACAACCGCAACATAGAGATGAGGAAACGTCAGAAAAAGTTGGGGTTATTGGGTAGTGCAAGCCTTATCTTCTCATTAGGAGGCGGTGCGTTGACAGTAATTATGGGTCCGGCCATGGCTAATGTAATACCGGTATTCACGGTGATCGGTTTCATCGTGTGTATAACATCTTTTTACCTCCGCGGAAAGGATAATAGTATCGAAGCAACAGAAAAAGCTACGGAAGAGTTTCAGGACAATTATATCTGCCCCAATCCGGAATGCGGTAAATTCTTGGGAAACTATTCCTATAAACTCATGAAGAAGCAATATTCCATGAGCTGCCCCTATTGCAAATGCAAGTTCAAGGAATGATATTTCATGGATTAACCGATGCATTTCATACATAATATCTTCAATTATTTTGATTCTATAAATATGAAAGCTAATTTAGCCTCGTCAATAAAAACTACTTATTATGAAGAAACCAGATAAAGATTCACCCCGGCGCATGAGCGAAGAAACAAAAGTAAGACTCAAGAATGCGGCGGCATCGGCAACCGGAGGTATATTCATAGGAGCGGTCTCCCCGTTGCTCATGAGCATGACCAAGGCTAAAGAAGACATTCACGAAGAATCATCCGAAACTACGAATCATAAGGAAACCCTGAGTCATCCCGAACTTGTGGACGATGAAGTGACAGTTGCCACAGGTGTCAGCGATGACATGTCGTTCGGAGAGGCTTTCGCGTCAGCCCGCAGTGAAGTTGGCGCCGGAGGTGTGTTCGAGTGGCACGGAGGCCTCTACGGCACTTATTATGCAGATGAATGGAACCATATGAGCAGTGCCGAAAAGGCTGAGTATGGAAACCATTTCGCATGGAATAAAATCGACCACTCCGAAAGCGATGTCTCGCATCATTCCATCTCACACACCACAGAAAACCCTTCTCATGAGGGAATGAGTCATACAACCAACACGATATCCAAACCCGTAAATATTGACAACTCAGAAGATAAAGAAGAGGACGATATCGATATTGTATCGGTGACGCATGATGACCTTCCTGAAGACGAAATTGAAATTTTAGGGATAATGCATGACGACCCGTCAGAACCTTTATTGGCGCAAAATCCAACTGATGATATCATAACTATCGTAAACGTTCATGAAGATCCGGTTTTCACCTATCAAGAGGATCCGGGCTGTCCGAATGAAATTCTTGAAGAACCAATGCCTATTCCGGAACCGGAAATAAATGAATTTCATCTTAACGATGTCGAGTTTATCGATAACGGCTCTGATTTCTTAGCTTAAAAGGGTTATTATGGATAATTTAATAAAAATAAAATGTCCGTGGTGCAGCGCGGTGCTGACCGTAAAGGACTTTGAAGGTATAGAATCGAAAAGTGTCACCTGTCCCGTATGCAAGCAGAAATCCCCTTTCACGAAATTCAAAAAGATAACTGATGGCAGAATTATAAAAACAATATGCGTAAGCCGAGAAGAAAAAAGATGTAGACTCGAAGTTACATTAGTTAAAGAAAATGTAAAGAAGATTGCCATTCTCGGGTCTGACTGGAGCGTGCCGATATGCGTTCGCGGAGAAAAACCTCATATCGTAATCAAAATAAATACATATGGGGAAATGTTTCTTTATAGCTCGAATATGGACGGGGTAGACCATTATTGTGATATCTATGTGGATGGAAAAGAGATGTTCGGTCCTGATATGGAAGTCACAGCGAATAGCAAAATAGAACTCGGATATGAACACTATCCTATTAACCTTAATGAACTTTTGTCTGTCATAAAATTTCTTGAACAACAGCCTGATCAAGGATACAATAGGTATTTTATTCCCACCTTTGACGATATCTGTGAAAAATTGAAAAATACTACATATAATGAGAAAGAGGAGACCAGCTATCTTAGGGATGGTGAAGCAACGGAACAGACAGATCTGGATAATATGATGATCGGGTGTCTCAAGATGAAAACCTCCGGACAAACTTTCCGGCTTTCTCCCGGACGCAATGTGATCGGACGGAAAGCCTCGGCATCCTCCGCAAACATACAGTTGGACACAGGAGAAAATCATCGCGTCAGCCGTGAGCATATCGTGATAGAAGTTAAAAAAATACCGGGCAAAGGTTTCGTCCATTACCTCTCGCTTTTCAAGGAAAGGGTGAATTCCACACTCCATAACAAGGGAAGTTTGCTTTTCGGTGATTGTGTGATTCTGAAAAATGGCGACACAATAAGTCTGCCGAATTTCGATATAGTATTCGAACTTCATGAAAGTGAAGGCACTGATTTTTAAGACCCATAAAAATTCCGTTTATGAGATTCAAACTTAAGGCATATAGTATCTGGGAAACAGGCAAGCGTAAAGACAGCGCAGGGAATCCGCATCAGGAGGATAGTATATTTCCCGCCCATGGAGATATGCAGGATTCAGACAGACTGTTCATACTATGTGACGGCATGGGGGGTCACGATGCCGGAGAAGTGGCAAGCTCCACCGTATGCGAAGCCATGAGTCACGATATATTATCAACCGTCACCGATCCCGAAGGGGCTTTCACCGATTCAGACATTACCGATGCAATTGATACAGCCTATGATGCCCTCGATTTAAAAGATTCCGACAGCTCTGAAAAAAAGATGGGCACAACAATGACGCTGCTTAAGTTTCACGACAAAGGTGCAACCATAGCCCATATAGGAGACAGCCGCATATACCACATCCGTCCCGGAAAGAACGGAGAAGACACCCGAATACTTTTCGAGACACGCGACCATTCCCTTATAAACGATCTTATCAAGATTGGAGAAATCACCCCGGAGGAAGCTCGACATTCAAAACAGAAGAACGTTATAACACGGGCCATGCAACCTCACACGGAACCGCGATGCAAGGCTGACGTAAAATATATCGAAGATATACGGTCCGGAGATTATTTCTATCTATGCTCCGACGGAATGCTTGAGCAAGATGAAATGAATTCCGGGGAGGCCATACGGAATATCTTCTCCGAAGAAGGAGGAGATCCCGAGAACAAGGTTCGCATTCTCACTTGCGCCACCGCTGATAACCGTGACAACCACACCGCGATTCTGGTTCATGTCACGGATGTAACCATGGACAGCATTCATGAAGAGCCATCAACCATTGAGACAGTAATGCCTGCGGAGAGCGCTATACAGGAAACAAAGGCAAGAAAGTTTTCAAGCCGCATGCTCATTATCGCCGTCTGCGCCCTACTGGCTGTCTTTATTATATGGGTATGGGTCATCCCTCTGTTTACCTCAAAAAATGATTCTGAGGTAAATGAAGGAATAAATAAGGAATACGTCGGCACAGATGTTGCGGAAGAACCCAGCAAGAATAACAAGATTGAGATGAAAGAGGATGCTTCGGGAAAAATCGAAGACACCGAGGAAACGCTTTCAGAAGAAACTGAAGAAGGAGTCTCGGAAGCACAACTTCCAAAAGAGCATAAAGAAGAGGTTGAACCCATTGAAACCCCTGACAATTTATCACATTGACGATTATGAACCTGACAGAAGGGACAACACTTAAAGAAGGCAAGTATACGATCAAGAAAGTGCTTGGTAAAGGCTCTTTCGGAATCACTTATCTTGCAAGCGCAAAATTCAAGATAAAGGAATCATTGGGTGAGATAGAGGTGACTTCGGATGTGGCCGTCAAGGAATTTTTCATGAGCGACATCAGTTCACGAGGTGAAAACAGCAGTTTCGTGGAAGGCTCTTCAAGCAGTATTTTCACCAATTACCGTCATAAATTCAGAAAAGAGGCTGAGAACCTTTCAAAACTTGAACACCCGAATATCGTACACGTATATGACGTTTTCGATGAGAACAAAACGAGCTATTACGTGATGGAATATATCAAAGGTCAAAGTCTTGACGAGTATGTATCTGAAAAAGGTGCAATCGATGAGTCCCAAGCCCTTGAAATCATCAAGAAAATAGGGACAGCCGTCGATTACATGCACTCCAACCATGTTTTGCATCTTGACATAAAGCCCAAGAACATAATGATGGGAGATGACGGCAGATTGGCGTTGATAGATTTCGGACTGTCCAAGCAGTTTACTGAAACCGGAGAACCGGAATCAAGCACAAGCATCGGAATGGGCACCCCGGGTTATGCTCCACTTGAACAGTCGCAATATAAACATACGGATAAATTTCCGGCAACACTCGATGTGTATGCATTAGGGGCTACGCTATATAAAATGCTTACCGGCAAACGACCGGCCGAAGCCTCTGAAGTACTTAACGAAGGTTTGAACCTGGAACCTCTGAGAACGAAAGGGGTCTCTGATAAGATGGTTGCAACGATTGAAAAGGCCATGTGTCCTGCAAAGAAAGACAGGTATCAGACCATTAAGGAATTATTAAACGCCATCACTGATGAGCCGGTCTCGGAAACATTAAAATCCGATCCGGAAGAAGAGAAGGATAAGGAGCATGTTTCGAAAAAAGATAATGAAGATGTATCGGAAATAAAAGGAGATGAATCCGATGTAAAAGACAAACCTGACGTAAGAGAAGGAAAAGAGACTAAAAATGTAATTGAGGAAAAAGATGAATCCCGGAACGAGAATAATGAGAAGAGCAGAAATAAGAGTAAACTATTGAAAATCATTATCCCATCCGCATCGCTATTATTGGCGATCGCAGTCCTTTTAATATATTTTCTTACGGGTAGTAAACCATCTGTAAACGTAGGAAATGTGACAGACAATATACAGAATACGGAGACATCCTCTGTTGATAACATAAATCCGACAGAAAAAGAGTTGACTATAGAGGACCGTATATATTTTGGCGAAGATAACGACAGCTTTTTAAAAACAGCTTCCGGATTAGAATACTATATATTAAAAGAAGGAAGCGCGAAGAAACCATCGGCATCAGACAATGTTGAGGTACATTACAGATGTCTCGATTCGGAAGGACACGAACTCAACAACACATTCGATGGCAGTCCTGTAAATATAAGTCTTGGAAGCATCCTCGAAGGATTCAAGGAAGGAATAATGCTCATTGGAGAAGGCGGTAGGATAATTCTCCGAATCCCGCCTGAACTTGGATACGGAAGCCAGACATCGGATATTACATATGACGTAGAACTTATAAGCATAAAATAATATGAAGCTAACATCCGGAACCACACTTCGCGGAGGTAAATATACTATTGTCGAACCGATCGGTCAAGGCACATTCGGAATCACCTACCTTGCAATCGTAAAATTAAAGATAAAAGGTGATTTGGGTGAGATTGAAGTGCCCACGAAGGTTGCCATAAAGGAATTCTTTATGGAAGACATCAACTACCGGGTGAAGGGAAACCCGGAGGTAAAAGGTTCCACCGGTTCAATATTCAAAAATTATCTTGCCAAGTTTCAGAAAGAGGCAAAACACCTTGCCGACCTTCACCATCCCAATATAGTGCAAGTGCTCGAAGTGTTTGATGAAAACAACACCAGCTATTACGTGATGGAATATATAGAAGGAAAAAACCTGGATGCATGTATCAGCGAGAAGACAAGATTTAAAGAAGAGGAGGGGTTAAAAATAATCCATGAAATCGGGGAAGCATTACATTACATGCACTCAAAAAAATTGCTTCATCTTGATGTCAAACCGAGTAACGTTATGGTCGATGCCGATGGCAAATGCACCCTCATTGATTTCGGATTATCGAAACAATATACCGATGACGGCGTTCCGGAATCAAGCACAAAAGTAGGTTATGGAACGCCCGGATATGCACCTTTGGAACAATCGCATTTCAAACAAGACGGTTCCTTCCCCGCCACACTCGACATATACGCCTTAGGCTCCACACTTTATAAGATGCTTACCGGGAAACGCGCCCCTAAAGCATCAGTGGTGCTTAATGAGGGATTGGACACCGGTTTACTTAAGGAGGCCGGTGTTTCAGATGATACCATAAACGCAATACTAAAAGCCATGAATCCATCGAAGAAAATGCGTTACCAAACGATACTGGATTTTATGGCCGCGCTCCCCTCTATTAAAAACGACGTTAGTATCAAAGTCAATAGTAATGATTCTAATAAGGAAGACAATGTAGATGAAGATACGACAATATATGAAGATACCGTAGTAGAGACAGGAGATGAAGAAACCACAATAGATGAAGAAACAAAGTTCGATGAAAGCACATCTTTAGTTTCCGAAAACACGGAGATTGACACTGATTTTGATTATCCCCGTGACGATGACGTGGTAATCTTGAGCGAAGAAGAAGCTAAGAAACTTCATGAAGAAGTTAAAAAACATCTTAAAGGAACCTCTTCAAAAAAGGAAAACCCCAAAAGGAAGCGTCTTATATTTTACTCAATTATTCTTATAGTAGCATTTATAATAGGGTATTTCAGCAGCAAATACGACGGTACTGAAAATCCCGCAACTGTTTCCGAACCCTCCACGGAAGCGGTAACAGAAGAGATTTGGGTAGACACTGTCCCTGTAGTGGAGTTGGTTGAGGAGGTTGTGACTGATTCTGCAATCTGATTATTTCATGTAGAAAACCCGTTAAGTTATACATAAAGTACGATATAATTTGCAAATAAACACGATATGTGATAACTTCACGGCAAAATGAAAAATATGAAAAAGAATACAAAAGACAATATTATCAGCGGAGTCAGCGCGGCAATGGGAGCTGCCGCAGGTTTTTCCGCCACCGTTAATGCGGCGGCACACACTCAAGAGGCGCAAACAACCAATGAAGTAGAGGTGATTGATGCTGTAGATGTTGAGACAGCGACTCATAATGTAAACACTGTGCCTGAACAGGAAGTGGAGATAACCGATATCAGTCATAGTTCTTATACGGCTCATCCGGCTCAAACCATAACAGCAGATACAAACAATAGTCAGACTCCGCAAGAGATTTCACATGAAGACAATACGCCTGAAATAGAAGTATTGGGTTATGAACGTATCACCGATGAGGATGGAAACCGGATGGATGCAGCCATTGTCAGCGAGCATGGTCATAAGATAACCTATCTTGACACGGACCTTGACAACGAAGCCAACGTTAAATGGACAGATTTCAACAATAATGACATTCCGGATGCGGGAGAACTCCAGAATATTGAAGGGCAGCATGTGGATATGCAGGTTTTTCAACAGGCAGCGGAATATAATCCTTTATATGCCCAGAATGACATGCCGGACTATGTTAATGACGCCAATGTCGGAACCCTCCTCGGATAATCAGTGTTGCATTCATAATTATAACTTGCTTTTATGAAGAATATCCTAAGGACTCTATTCATATCAGTCCTGCTATGCGTAAACATCCCCCTATCGGCACGCACATATCTTGTAGCTGTCGGTGTAGGGGATTATTCCAAATATCCTCAAAAAGTACTCAACCTCAATCTTCCGGTTGCAGATGCAAAGGCAGTAACAGAGGCATATTCTAAAAATACCAATGTGGATTATGTTTTGTTGCTTGATGAAAAAGCTACTAAATCTCGAATTTCACGAGCCATGAAAAAGGTCTATTCGCTGGCGGGTAAAGACGATGTCGTCATTTTCTATTTTTCCGGACACGGCTATCCCGGGGGCTTCTGTGCGAGCGACGGAAAACTTCCATATAGCAGAATACGCGCAGCAATGTCGGAAAGCAAATGTCCCAACAAAATAATCCTTGCCGATGCATGTCATTCGGGAGCGATGAGGGTGGAAGCAAATGCATCCGGAACTGCGGTGAACACAGAAGCCTCGAAGGCAAACGTGATGATGTTCTTAGCTTCCCGGAATACTGAAACATCCATTGAAGCGGAAGGAATGGAAAACGGGGTATTCACCACTTTTCTCATCGGAGGGATGCAGGGATGGGCCGATGTCGACGTCAACCGTATAATCACCGCACGCGAACTTTTTGATTTTGTCCATAACGGTGTAAAGGAATTAACGAAAGACAAACAACACCCCGTGATGTGGGGCAAATTCAACGACAATATGCCGGTAATTAAATTAAAATAAAGGAACGGCTTCCATTGGGAAGCCGTTTTTTTGTTATATATTTGTTAATTCAAATAAGTAAGTAATCAAAGATATACCCGCTATGGAGCAGAAACGCCTTTTCCTTCTCGATGCCTATGCACTGATTTTCCGTGCATATTATGCACTAATACGTATGCCGAGGATTACCCAGTCCGGTTTCAACACCTCGGCTATATTCGGTTTCGTGAATACGCTCGAGGAGGTGCTACGTAAGGAGAAACCTTCGCACATCGCGGTGTGTTTCGACCCTGCCGGACCTACTTTCCGTAACGAGGCTTTCGAACAATACAAAGGACAGCGTGAATCCACTCCGGAGGATATAAAACTCTCGGTGCCTATCATCAAGGAGATTGTGAAGGCTTACAATATCCCGGTGATAGAGGTTGCCGGTTACGAAGCTGATGACGTTATAGGCACTTTGGCAAAAAAAGCGGAAAAGGAGGGATATACCACATACATGATGACTCCCGACAAGGATTTCGGTCAGCTCGTGTCGCCTTCCATCCTTCAGTATAAACCTTCTTACCGGGGTCAGGATTTCGAGATACGCGGGGAGAAGGAGGTGTGCGAACGCTACGGAATCAAACGCACCTCACAGGTGATCGATCTCCTCGCCCTCATGGGAGACAAGATAGACAACATTCCGGGATGTCCCGGAGTAGGGGAGAAGACTGCAATCAAGCTTATCGAAGATTTCGACAGCGTTGACAACCTTGTGGTGAACACCGACAAGCTGAAAGGTGCTTTGAAAAAGAAGGTGGAGGAAAACAAGGAGGAAATTCTTTTCTCAAAATACCTTGCCACTATCTGCACGGATGTTCCGACGGATACCGACGTTGAACAGCTTGTCAGGAAACCTGTTGACCGCGAGAAACTGTTTACAATATTCAAGGAGCTGGAATTCAAGAGTCTCATAGACCGGGTGGGAAGGAGACTCAATGCTGAAGAGAAACCTTTCATCAATGCCCAGAAACCGAAACAGACTGACGGGACTCTTTCATTATTCGACGATTATGAACTGGAACAGCCCGAACCGGCTGAGCCACCAGCAACTTTAGCTTCGACGGATAATTCATATCTATACATCGACAATTCTGACAAGCTGCGTAAATTTGCCGCCGCCGGAGCAGGGAAAGGGAGTTGCGGAATATTCATGGCGGCCGAGGGAGAGAACGATGTTTCCGCGGAATGGATAGGGACAGCCGTCGCCTTCGCACCAGGAGTCGGTGCATATATCCCTTCTTCGTTCGAAGAGGGGAAGATATGGATTCTCGATCTGATGGCACGGCCGGACATAATGAAAATCAGTTCCAATGCGAAACGTGACTATGTGGTGGCAGCACGCGCAAGAAAAGATGGAGAGACTGCGCTCGTCAATTATTTCGATGTCTCACTCGCCCATTATCTGCTGCAGCCGGAAATGCGCCATTCCATAGAAAATTTGTCAGTGACATACATTAACTACGAAATGCAGGCAAATCCGGGAGCATCTTCCACACGTCGCGGTTCCAAGGTGTGGACCTTCAAGGAAGTTGCCAAAGACAAGATTACTTTATGGACATGCGAGAACGCCGACATCGCCCTCCGGCTGCATCCCGTTCTTGAAAATGAAGTAAAGAAAGAAAACATGCAGTCCCTCCTTTTCGACGTTGAACTCCCCCTCGTGGAGGTTCTCGCCGACATGGAGCTTACCGGTGTGCGTATAGACGTAAACGCCCTCAACGATGCCGCCCACGGCATGGAAGTCCGCATTAACGACATCGAAAAGGAGGTGTGGGAAATGGCAGGGGAGGAATTCAACGTAGGTTCTCCCTCAAAGGTAGGCGAAATACTGTTCGACAAACTTGAACTTGACCCTAAAGCTAAAAAGACGAAGACCGGTCAATATTCCACGAGTGAGGAAGTGCTGGAAAAATTAGTGAGCAAGCACCCAATCGTTACCAAGATAATGGAATTCCGTGCCCTCAAGAAACTTTACACCACTTATCTGACGGCGCTTCCCGCCGCCATCAACCCTGCCACAGGGAAAGTGCATACCAACTATAACCAGACGGTGACGGCAACGGGAAGGATCTCCTCCACCGCCCCTAACCTTCAGAACATACCCGTCCGTGACGATGAAGGGAGGGAGATACGCCGGGCGTTCATCGCGGATACAGGCCATCTGTTCCTCTCGGCCGACTATTCGCAGATAGAGTTGCGTCTTGTAGCGGATTTTGCCGATGACGAGACTATGCTTCAGGCATTCCGCAACGGCGACGACATACACGCCATCACGGCAGCCAAGATTTACCACAAAAATCCGGAAGAAGTTAGCGACAACGAACGCCGCAAAGCCAAGACAGCCAATTTCGGAATCATATACGGCATATCAGCCTTCGGTCTCTCCAACCGTCTGAACATACCCCGCGCTGAAGCAAAAGAGATCATAGACTCCTATTTCGCCACATTCCCGACCATACACAAATACATGTCGGATTCTGTGGAACACGCACGTGAAACCGGCTACGTGGAGACCCGCATGGGACGCAAACGCTATCTCCCGGACATCAACTCGAAAAATCCGGTTGTGCGCGGCTATGCCGAACGTAACGCCATCAACGCTCCTATTCAGGGATCGGCAGCAGACATAATAAAACGCGCCATGGTCGACATAGCGCGAGAGATGAAACAGAAAAACATGAAATCGCGGATGATCATGCAGGTTCACGATGAATTGAACTTCGATGTCTTGCCCGAAGAATTACCGGCAATGCAAGAGATGGTTGAGCGGCTGATGGAGAACGCCTACCACGGCCGGGTGACACTCACCGCCTCCTGCGGAGTGGCCGACAACTGGCTCGACGCCCATTAATCAAACATTTCACATTAAAAATTACAAAAGTAAAGAGGGCTAACCTTCGCGGTCGGCCCTCTCTTTAATTAAAATTAGGTTGAATCAAATCATCTTATTCATATAGTAATTTTGCGAATATTATTGAGTATCAATATTAGATCTCTCTCTTCTTATTAACCTCAAAACATATATAAGATGAAGCAACCGGATTAATGACTATTAATCTATTTTCTTTCAATATCATTCTTTATATTGCAAAAATATATAAAATTTTATATTATACAAAACAAAAGACAAAATAATTTAAAAAATTTTATTAAAAACTTATTTTTTTGTTAAAATAATAGTATATAATACCCCTTAATCACATCTATAAGTATCTTTTACAAATTAGTTATAGTATTCATGTATTTCTATCAGTTAATGTATCTTTGGCGGCTTTTTGGTGCTTTCCGCCAAGTCTCGTCGGTCACTTAGCCCGCTAAGCTCCCTCCTCAACTCGCGGAAATCCCGCAAAAATCCTCTCAAATATACATTAACTAATTTGTAAAAGATACTTAACTCTCAAAATTCCCATTTATCGCTCATACCCAATTCACATGCATGGGACTTTGCAAAATTCTATTAATCATGTCGCAAATTGTAGGGATGCACCGGGGTGCATCCGCCAACGACATAATAATCAGGTGCCTATCATCGGATGCACCGGGGAGCATCCCTACATTTGAAGATTCTGCGATATCCTCCACATATAGTTGCTCAGACTCAGTATGATGATTTGAATAGTCCTATAAATTGGTATTTAAGCGGAGGGAAAGGCTGTCGATAAGTTGTAGATAAGTGTCGAAAAAGTGTTGATAAGTCTGTAGAAAAAATTATAATAACTTATAAGGCGGTATTTTAGGATTTAAATGAATTTTTTATAAGCCTACTTATATTTTAATGCGCAATATTATCCATTGAATAGTTTTCCATTACTTTTCATCAGACTTATCTACCGGTTGAGGGAAGGTTTTCTACAGTTTTACACTCTCTGTAATGAAGATTTTATTAACTTTGCAATTGTCTACAGGATGTAAATAAAGTTCACATCTTTTTGAGAATCAATCATACCCCCTGTAGATAACATGATAATAAAGTTTGACCAGACTTCAATAACTCATATTTCCAAATTTTTATGGAAAAAGTTATTGGCAGTTATCTACACCATTTATTATTGTTGTTTATTTTTTTATTTAATTTTAATTTTTTCTTATAAACCTAAATAATAAAAAGCTCATGACACAGGAAGAGCTACGCGGAGAAATCCTCCGTCTTAAAAAGGAGAAAAATGCGTTGATAATGGCTCACTATTACCAGCGCGATGAAATACAGGAGATAGCCGACTTCATAGGGGATTCTTTGGCACTGGCCCGTCAAGCGGCAAAAACAGATGCCGATATAATAATGATGTGCGGTGTCCACTTTATGGGGGAGACTGCCAAGATACTATGTCCCGACAAAAAAGTGTTGGTTCCGGATATGGCTGCCGGATGTTCGCTTGCCGACAGTTGCGATCCTGAGGAGTTCCGTAAATTCGTAGAGGAGCACCCCGGCTACACGGTGATAAGTTATGTCAATACATCGGCTGCGGTGAAAGCGCATACCGATATAGTCGTAACATCGGGTAATGCACGCAAGATAGTTGAATCCCTTCCTAAGGATGAGAAAATCATCTTTGGTCCGGATAAGAATCTTGGAGGATATATCAATTCCGTGGCAGACCGTGATATGCTTCTCTGGCCGGGTGCATGCCATGTTCATGACCGTTTCTCTATAGAAAAAATAATGGAGATGAAGCGTGAGCATCCGGAAGCCAAGATATTAGTGCATCCCGAATGTCGCCGTCCTCTCCAGCTTATAGCAGACAAAGTAGGGTCAACCGCCGCCCTTCTTGATTTCGCTTCCAAGGACGAAGCTCCCGAATATATAGTTGTCACCGAGAGCGGCATACTTTTTGAAATGCGCCGTAAATGTCCAGATAAACGCTTCCTTCCGGCACCTGCGGAGGATTCTGAATGCCAGTGTAACGAGTGCGATTATATGAAACTGAATACTCTTGAAAAAGTATATAAGGCATTGCGCGATGAACAGCCGGAAATCATAGTTGACCCTGAAATAGCAGCCAAGGCTATAAAGCCGATAGAACGCATGCTTTCTTATAATGTGTAATCTTTAATGTGCAATGTTTAATGAGCGTTGGATGCACGAGCCGTATAATTGATAGAAAGAAGAAGAATATTGTAGAGCTGTCTAATTGTTCGGTAGAGGAATACAGGGAGCGAAAGAAATTGCCTTTGAAGGTTATTGCCGACAATGTGCGCTCAATGTATAATATAGGAGCTATCTTCCGAACTTCCGATGCATTTCTTGTTGATGAAATAATACTCGGAGGAATTTCAGGTTGTCCTCCCCATCCGGAAATAACAAAGACTGCCTTGGGAGCGGAGGAGACAGTGTCGTGGCGTCATGTAGATAATGTTGTGGACGCAGCTGTGAGCTTGAAGGAAGAAGGGTGGAAAATATGCACCCTCGAACAGACTCACAACAGTACCCCCCTTGCTGACTTTATTCCTTGCAAAGATGAAAAATATGTACTTATAGTTGGAAATGAAGTGGAAGGGGTGGATCAGCGTCTTGTGGATATGAGTGATACGGTGATTGAAATACCTCAGTATGGAGTGAAACACTCACTCAATGTTTCTTCAAGCGCTTCCATAGCCCTTTGGCAATTTTTTTCCAACATGAAATAAAAAAGGCTTAGAGTAAGTTAAATCCTAAAAATAAAAAGAGAGCATTTTCATTAAATGCTCTCTTTTTATTTTTAGGTAAGATGAATTAATCTTCTATTTCAAAGTCATCGCCGAAAAGATCCTCTTCTTGCTCCCTTTCATCCATTTCTTCAATCTCTTCTTCCTCGTTATCCACTTTTATGGATTCTTTTCCGGGAAGGAAAGGATTCTTCTTGGCTCCTCTCTTTTCCTCTTTTGCCGCATTGAGGGCTGCGTATATTTTTTCAGTCAGTTCCTCTGCAAGATCGGGGTTATCTTCGATCACACCTTTCACTGCATCGCGTCCCTGGCCGAGTTTTGAGCCGTTGTATGAGAACCATGCACCGGATTTCTTTACAATGCCGTGTTCCACCGCAAGGTCTATAATCTCGCCGGAACGGGAAATTCCTTTGCCGAAGATCATGTCGAATTCGGCACGGGTGAATGGAGGCGCAACCTTGTTCTTCACAACCTTAACCTTGGTGAGACGTCCTATGGTCTCATCTCCATCCTTTATTGTGGAGGATGCACGGATATCGAGACGGACGGATGCATAGAACTTGAGGGCGTTACCGCCGGTGGTGGTTTCCGGATTACCGAAGGATATGCCTATCTTCTCACGTATCTGGTTGATGAATATGCAGCAGGTGCGGGTGCGGGATATAGTTCCTGTGAGTTTACGCATGGCCTGCGACATAAGGCGTGCGTGAAGTCCCACATTCTTATCTCCCATCTCGCCTTCTATTTCCGCTTTTGGTGTCAACGCCGCAACGGAATCCACCACGAGGACATCGATAGCACCGGAGTTGATAAGTTGTTCGGCTATATCAAGAGCCTGCTCGCCGTTGTCCGGTTGCGCTATCCAGAGATTATTCACATCCACACCGAGTTTTTCGGCATAAAAACGGTCGAAAGCATGCTCAGCATCTATGATGGCGCATATTCCTCCCAATTTCTGAGCTTCGGCAATCACATGGATGGCCAATGTGGTCTTACCTGAAGATTCCGGACCGTAGATTTCGGTTATTCTGCCCCGTGGAAGTCCTCCTACTCCGAGAGCATAGTCAAGACCGATTGATCCGGTAGGTATAGCTTCCACATCCTGAACGCTGTCATCACCGAGACGCATAACCGTACCGGAACCGAAATCTTTTTCGAGGTGAGCCATTGTCACATCAAGAGCTTTCAGTTTCTCCGACATATCACTTATTTTTCCGGAAGCTGATGCTTTGGTTATTTTCTTTTTTGCCATTGTTACTTATTTATTTGTTTTTTATTTTGATGCAAATTTATAACAAATAAAAGTAGCATCCTAATATACAGTCAATATTTATGTTTAAATAAATTTAAATGACTGCCACTATATTGCAGCCATTATCTTGTGGTTTTGTGCAGGCGCGTTCCATCGGAGAGAATGTATATGCCGGTACCGAGACCTTCAAGGGCTTTCGATGCGGGAACATTACTGCGGATTCTTATGCCTGTGGTTGTGAATACATCTACGGTCCGGTCGTCTAATGTTGACATGATGTCTTCAATACCTGTTCCGGGGTTTTGAGGCGTTTCGAAATATATTGAGGGCGAAGTGGGGGCTCCGGGGTTGTCATTTCGTATATACGCATGGTAAGCTTTCACTTTACCCCCTGTATTGGAGAAGAGTGAATTTTCAACGGCATGTGTCGCAACATAGTGACCTTCTTCAACGTCCGTGTCGGAGAGGACGCCGGTCAGGAGTCCGGATGTATATTCCTTTTCACCGGTCTTTTCAGGAATGCCGGTGAATTCATATGTATTTGTGTCTATGACATTCACGGAACGGGTGGAAACTCCATCGGAAATCTTCATTACAATGTATGGAGTATATGCGGATAAGGAGGTCTCTTCATTGTCAAGTGCAATCACATGATAATTTTCGGTAGTCTCATAACCATCGAAACCATACGTGCTATAGAAAGACAGGTTTTCAGGCATATCCTCTTCGGTTACACCGAACGGGAGTATGATCGTGTCATATTTATTGCCCTCCATTGTCCATATTATTGTCTGTTCCAGAGGGGACATATATGTGAGACGGAAGTTATCGGTTTTATACCACCAGCCACCGTTTTCATTATATGTTCCGTCTTCGTTGGCTCCAAGTATACCAATTATTATGTCACCGGTTTCGGCTACATCAAATTCATATTCAATTTCAGTGAACGTTGTCTTATCTACGGAAACCTCCAAAGCCTCGCTATGGGAATTTCCGGCGAGAAGGTATACACAGCGAGGGTCGGAAGTGTCACCTGTCACAGCCAAAGCCCGGAGTTTGTAATGCCCTGTAGGTAAACCTGGAACTGTCTGTATGACAGGCAAACCTTTGGGCCATGCATTGAAAAGGAAATCCTTGTCGCAGTTATCGACGGCGTATGTGGAGTTGGAATTTGGTTTTACGTCAACTTCATCAGCCTTCGCATAATCCCATCCAAAACCGTTGCCCAATTCAAAACTGTTGTTTATGATTGCGGCTGTGAAATCTGCACCTGCCGTAGTGTTCTGCAGCACGCGGTTACGGAGGAGGCTATAGATTTCATTGGCTTCCGACGAACCGTCGCCTACGATATCCTTTGATTCTATCAATGCCCTGTAAGGAGCAATTTCATTTTCCCAGCCTTCGCGAAGATTTTCAGGAAGGGAGTTAACCTTGTCGGTGGCATCGTCAACGACCTTTTGCAGGAATTCGCAGGTAAGGGCAGGATCCGGTCCGTAATAGATGAGTTCAATGTCATCTAAAAAGAGGCCCGTGATGGAATTTGTTTTGGTTTTTGAAGCTTCGAAAGTTATTTCACCCTTCTCATCCAATATAAGGTCTAATTCTATTGTATATTTGGAAGGATCTTCCCGGAAAGATTGTACGGCAAGGGATGCATCATTAGCGGATATTCCTTGTAAATTTGATTTAATGTCCTGACCATTCACTTTCAGCGTAAGAGTTGATTCATTAAGGTTGAAGTTGTAATGTGCACCTTTTAAACTTAGCTTGTAGAATCCAGGTTTATTGGTATAGTCGGTGTGTTTGAATGACCATACGGTATTGTTATTATATGAAGCATTTGATGCAGTATTATGACAATGCAACACAAGGTTCTTGTCATTCCAAGCATTTGTGCCATTATACTGAATATAAGAAGCGTGCGTTGTCTTATTTATCAAACCCACTTCTTTATGATTAGTAGTGCCTGTCCAATTTTCATTGTCGTTAGGTAAGAAACGGTGTCCCCTGATCATGTATGATATATCTACTCCATTCTTAAGGGAGGCTTTTTCCGTTTCCTTATTAAAGTATTCTTCAACCGATATTATTTCCCATTGCTGAAGCTGGTTTTCTTTGTCGTAGTCAGCTCCGTCAACGAGATACACCGTTCCGTCGGCATACGTGTTCCCATGCGTCACGGCTGTAAGGTATTTATCACCGAGGGAGAAAGAGAAGCGTCCCTGTCCCTCACGATGTGCCTTGAACAAAGCCGGGGAACCGTTGTCTACGAAATAGTTATCACCCAATCCTCCATCGTTGAGGGAGGTTTTAAGTTGATAAGCGTCATTCTCCTTGTCATAGGCAATTGTGAAGCGTAGCCCGTACTTGTTAAGGACGGCATGCGTTCCCCAATCCGCCCCGGCTGAAAGGAACTCGCCCGTAGCGGAATTGCATATGAAGTACTCCTTACCTTCCTCCCAGTAATTCTCGGCGTTTTGAGAGAAAAGGTCATTATCTAAAATATAGTCTGATATGTAGTCGAAATTATTGTAAATTATGGTTGGAACGAGTTCAACGCCCATAGTGGCGTAACCATCGTGCGAATCCGTGAGCACCCAGTCAGAAAATACGATACCTGTAGGACCTTTCTTCTCCGCATTCTTGATGACATTTGTAAAATGGGGATTCATATATGTGGCGTTCTCCAGATATGCTTTGGTGTTTTCCGTGTTTATACCACTTTGGTTTACTGTGTATGCCCCTGAAGTGAATATCATAGACCAATATGGTTTGTAGACCCCCGTCCTTTTAGCATCGTTGGGCAGCGGTTGGTTGCAGTTATATGTGAAGAGGTTTGTAACGGAACGTTTTTCCGTCTCAAGTTGTTCTGTATTATCGGGAGAAGAAACGTCGGTGGCGCGGATAACACCTTTTATTGTTGCATCAGAAGCGTTGGTGGCCGTGACTATGCTGTTTTCAGTCCATTCTTCTTCCGACCCTACCCAATTTGTAAGGTTTCCTGCTTTCGCCACGTGTGCGAAATCTATACGGTCGCGGCGGAAAACTATAATCTTTCCCCTCACATCTTTCACTTTGAGATAGGGTGAATAGTCTACGAAATAGTCAGCGAATGTTCCTTGGTTAAATAGTTGGTTGAACAATTCATTATACTTGTTACGGGAGGATTCGTCATCCTTTGCCCCTAATAATTTATTACCTGCACTCGCTTCTCCGGAGCGGAAAATATTCCCCCTGAAGAGATGCATGACAAAAAATTCTCCGGGATGGGCATCAAGAAAATTTTTCAATTTTGTGAAGGCATCGGCGAGTTTTAGTTTGGTTTGGTCTGTGCCATGGTTACACCAAAGTTCATTATTCACCATACCCGGACGGAAGTCGAAAGCGCGAATACCCCCGGCAAGTTGCTCATCAAGATTTTTTTCCTGCGTTGTTGAGTTGGATGGACCGGTGGAGCTTTTCCAACCGTCTGCTGTCGCAGTGTCATGTGTGCCGGGAATCGATACGTGGGCAACGAACACGTCATCGGGAAGATAGCTCATCCAGTTAAGTATGTCATTCTGCGCTGCGGCTTTTGCTGTAGTGGCATCGTAGGATGCAATTGCCCGTGTCTGTGAACTCACGGACAAAGCCGTTATCAGACTAAAGAAAATCAATAGTTTTTTCATGCAGTATTTATTAAATTTTTGGTTACTCGTTCTAAATCGAAAATGTGGAGACAACAAAATAAGTGTATTTTTTACAATTATCCAAATTATTCGGCAACTTATATTCAATGATATAAAATTCATATTTAGTGTAATCCCTAAATCATATTTAGGGATTACACTAAACGTATGATTTTTAGTAATTTATATTGCTATTTTTAATTTTTTTAATATTAATTTTGTCTGTTAAGAGGAACGGTTAAATCTTTTTAATAAAGTTTTAATCATATTAATCAATACATGGACTACCAATGAATCATAGAAGGATTTTAAATTACGGATCTATCTTTGCATTGCTCTACGTTCAGGTTTTCACTGCGTGTTCTGATTATTTGGAAATACCAGACATTCCACGCAAGGATCCCAAAAGAATCGAGTTCAAAGCAAAAATCAATCAAGACAACTCCACGCGTGCAGACGAATACGGTTTCGCGGATGGCGACCGCTTCGGAGTGTTCATCGTAAATCATCACGACGGA
This sequence comes from uncultured Muribaculaceae bacterium, assembly GCA_910584055.1. Classification (GTDB taxonomy): domain Bacteria; phylum Bacteroidota; class Bacteroidia; order Bacteroidales; family Muribaculaceae; genus Lepagella. Next base: position 81,156 of record CAJTZS010000001.1, read on the forward strand.
CTTCCGGGAATACTTTCCTTAAACAGTAACCATGTCAACAATGCGGCTATGACTTTTCATGCCGAAACAGGGATATGGAGTTCTCCGTCGGAATTATATTGGCTTGACGAAACCACCCCTGCGGACTTCTATGGTTATTATCCTTTTGACAACAGTCTCTCGGATGTGGAATCCTATCGCTTCGAAGTAAAGGCAAATCAAAGCTATAAAGGTCTCGATGGGGAGCTTTCGAATTATGAAGCTTCCGATTTTCTTTGGGCAAAAAACGCTAACGCGCAGCCGGGAGAAACTGTGAGACTCGTTTTCAATCATCGTCTTGCAGGAGTCAAAGTTATACTTGAGAAGGGGACAGGATTCGACAATGGAGAATGGGAGAAACTTCCCAAGACTGTCACGGTAGCGAACACCGTGAGGACGGCATCGATAAACCTGGCGGATGGCAGTATCATTCCCGATGGAGATTGCGACTATGATGTGATTATGAATACTGAGAGCGGTTGCTACCGCGCCGTAGTAATTCCGCAAGACGTGGCTCCCGGTAAAACCACCATTGGCATAACAATTGATGGAACCTCTTACAACTATACGCGCAGCGAAGGAATGACATATGTGGCAGGGAAACTTCACAACTTCACAATGAAAGTTGATAAGAACTCCTCCACCGGCAAATACTCTATCTCACTAACGAATCAATCCATTACGGATTGGGAATCAGATGCTTCAAGTCATGAATTCGAGGCAAACAGTTATTTTGTTGTCGAGTGCCCGGAAGCAGGGAAATTAAAAGAGACCATTTCCGCAATGGGAGCCGACTATAAAACCGTGAAAAACCTTAAGGTGTCGGGTATTCTTGACGAAACAGATTGTTTCTTCATGCGCGATGAAATGGAGCAACTCACTTCACTCAACCTGAAGGAGGCACGATTTCCTAAAGTGAAAATGGGATGGGATTATAATATGTGGTGTGACATATATGCTGAGAATGCCCTTCCCTCAGCTGCATTCTCACACAATAACAGGATAAGGAGGTACATACTTCCGGAATCTATAAAAGAAATAGGAACCGAGGCTTTCTCCAATACTCAACCCTCCTCCACTATCATCATTCCCGAATCTGTCACTAAAATAGGTAAGTTGGCTTTCAGTTATATCTGGGAACAGGCTGAGATAGTGCTTCCTGGCAAACTCGAATATATTGGTGACGGCGCCTTTCAGACTCAGGCTAAATTCGAGTTGCGTCTGCCCCAGACTCTCAAACACATCGGTGTGCATGCATTTCAAGGGGCGAAGAATGCTTACGGCACGTTCTCTATTCCACCGAATCTGGAATATCTTGCAGAGAATGCTTTCGCCGGCACCGGCAATAACATGACCGGCGATGCCGTGTTTCCTGCAGGAATTATGGAGGCAATAGATTTTGAGGTTTATTTCGCCAATGGCACAAACGTCACCATACCGGAGGGAGTGAGACGTATCGTAAGGCTTGGCGGCAAATTCAATTCACCGGTTGTGCTTCCTCAAAGTCTTGAGCGATTGGAATATCAGGCGTTCTATGGTACGAAATTTTCATCTCCGGTGGAACTTCCCGACGGTATAGTCTTCATAGATTCAAGAGCGTTTCTTGAGTCAAATCTGGAAGGTAGGGTGGAGATTCCGCCGCTGGTTGACGTAATCAAGTCAGCATCGTTCAACTGCACACGTATATCAGAAGTGATAATAGGCGATCAGGTGGTTCAGATAGAGGAAGATGCATTCGGACGCAACAAGGAACTGCGCTATGTTGAGATAGGTAAGAATGTAGAATATATAGGGAGAGCTGCATTCAGCGAATCCCACCATTTGCAGACTATCGTAAGCTTTTCCAAGACACCCCCAAAGGCGAGTGAGGCTTTCTTCGATCTTGATTTTCAGAGAACGGTGCTTGAAGTGCCTGCAGGATGTGTGGACCTTTACCGCAATGCCGATGGCTGGCGGCAGTTTGCAAATATTACAGAGCACAGGGAATTGGCATTTGACACTCCCGAGATTGAATGTTTGGAGGGTGGGGTGACACGAACAGGTATCCTTCGAGCCGAAGGGGCTTGGAGGGTGGCTGAATGTCCAGGATGGATACACGTGATTCCATCTTCCGGAAAAATGAAGGATGAGGTTGAGATTAAGGTAGATGCCCAGGCTTATGGCTCTGCTGACCGCGAAGGAGAAGTTGTGTTTTCTCTTGATGGAAAGAACTATACCCATTCAGTGAAAGTCAGTCAACTCTCTGCCGAGTATCCCGAAGATTCACAAATAACGCTTAATCAAGCCGCATCCGAAGGGACTCCGGTGCCGATGATTATTCTCGGTGAAGGTTTCACGGCATCCGACATAGTAAACGGAGAGTATATGAAGGCGATGGAAAAGACAATGGAACAATTTTTCTCTATCGAGCCATACAAAAGTTTGAAAAAATATTTCAATGTAGCGACTGCCATGGCTTGCTCTCCACAGGAAGGTGTCTCCTCCTACCATGTGAAAACATATAATAAATTCTCCACATACGGTGTGACTCCCGATATCGGCAAGATTCGCAATTATGTATCCACTAATTTCCCGATCGCGAACGGGAACATCGGGAATGCGCTTGTCATAGTAGTGACCAACCATAATGTTTTCGAAGGATGGAGCACAATATGCGGCGATGGCCTGTCAATCGCATGCATCGGAAAAGTGGATGGGGTCTATCCTTATGATCAACGCGGTCTGGTGCAGCATTATGCGGGGGGAGCTGCATTCGCCGGATTGGGGGACGAGAATGTCACCCATTCGGAACATATCAAAAGCTGCCATTGCTCGAACTGTAACGGACTCCACACATTCCTTGAAATGAAGGGACGAGGGTTCTACGTGAATCTCTCCATGTCGGGGAAGATGAACGACGCGCCTTGGCGCGATTTTATCTTCCATCCTAATTATTCCTCCGATGTTGACATGTGGGAAGGAGGCCACCGTCATTTACGCGGCATCTGGAGAAGTGAAACGCAGAGCGTTATGGGCACCTACATATCTTACTATAACGCCATATCCCGCTTTGCAATCTGGAAGGAAGTGATGAGAAGGGCCGGCCTTACATTTAGTTTCGATGACTTTATCGCCAATGACATAATAGAGAAACCATGATGGATATAAGAAAACATATTATATATTGCGCTTCATTGGTCGCGTTTCTAATGGGATCGTGTTCTAACGAGGAATTCTTCATTGAAGTGAAGAATACACAAAACGATTCCGAACTTAGACTGCAAGCCGTGATTGATCAGGAAAACCTTACACGCGCCAGTGATTCGGGTTTTGCGGATGGAGACCGGATAGGAATCTACGTGGTAAATTTCAAGGACGGCATGCCGGGCACGCTTCTATCGTCCGGCAACCTGGCCACCAATGTCGGATTCAAATATGACGAAGCGGCGAACAGTTGGAACGGCGACCGGGCGATCTATTTTGCCGATGACAAAACACCGGTAGATGTTTATGGTGTATATCCATACGTCTCAGACATAGAAGACGTTGAGAATTATGAATTCAGTGTTGGAAAGGATCAATCAATAGAGGCGGACGGCAATAGTCTGTGCGCCTATGAGGCATCGGATTTCCTATGGGGAAAAACAGCAGGAGTGACTTCTGAAAATCCTATAATCACAGTTGGGTTTCAACATATTCTTTCGGGTGTGGCAGTTACATTACTGGAAGGTTATGGATTTGGCGAGGGTGAGTGGGAAGCCCTTAAAAAGGAAGTGTTCGTGGGGGGAACAATAAGAACGGCAGCAATAAATCTTGCAGAAGGGAAAGCCACGGTTCAAGGCGAAACGGACGGACAGCCTATAACTCCCGCAAAAATGGGAGACCGTTACAGGGCGGTTGTCATTCCGCAGAAGGTTAATGCAACCACCCCTCTGCTTCTTATTAATGTCGGAGACGAATCTTATAGCCTCGTAAAAGATGAAGCGATGGAATACGTCCCGTCACGACTTCATAAATTCACGGTGAAAGTTGACAAGAAGCCCGAGAAGGGGGATTATGTATTTTCACTGGTGAAGGAGGCTGTCACCATGTGGGAGAATGATGAAATCAGCCACGACGGAGCCATGCGTGAATATCTCACGCTGCATGTTGAGGATTTCGGTGGTATTGCAGCTGCTGTAGAAGATGCAGGCCTATCTCCCAAAGATGTCAAGAATTTAAAAATCACAGGCAGGATCAACTCTGATGACCTGGGTTACATCCGCGATAATTTCACCATTCTTGAAGCTATAAATCTGAAGGAAGCTACAGTGAAAGGAAGAATCTTCACTAAATGGGAACATATAACACCGATCGAGCAGGAACTGATGGATAAATATAACGATAAGGAAAACACTCTTGACAATGATGCCTTTATTGACATGATATATCTTCGTTACGTGGTTTTACCAGACAATATCAAGGCAATCGGCAACGGAGCTTTCCGCAATACAGCCCTCACGGGAACAATCAACCTTCCCGAAGGGCTGGAATTTATAGGAGACGGGGCTATAGGCATTTCATATGGAGAAGTTGACAAGAAGAGTCTTACCGGAGAACTTCGCTTGCCCTCAACGCTCGAATACATTTGGGGAGGGGCTTTCACCGGCACGGATTTCAGTGGTGAGCTTATACTCCCGGCGCGTCTCAAATATTTGGGAGAAAATGCTTTCGCAAGATGCCACTATTTAAAAGGGGAATTACATCTTCCGGATAAGCTTGAATATATTGGCGACAATGCGTTCAGCAGGGCCATAGGGATATCCGGAAGGTTGGTTTATCCCAATGCTGACAAGGTAGTGAAACCTGTTGCCGGAAGCACCGGTATTGAGAGCGTGCGACTTCCCGAGGCACCTGAGGAATTCGGATTCATGGCGCTTTGCGATGTTCCGCTCCGCGGAGACCTTCACATTCCGGCTTCCGTACGAAAATTTAATGAACGGTCACTCAGCAACACAAAACTCAGCCATATCATTTTTGATGAAGGGATAAATGTTGACCATATCTCCAGCGCCCTTATGCATAAGAATAAGTTTCTTATTGACACCATTACATTCCCTGCTTCTGTGGAAAGCATAGGAAACAACGCGCTCTCGGAATGCGACAAGCTCGATGCAGTTGTGATTCCGAAAAAGGTGCACACCATAGGGGACTGGGCATTCGCTGGATGCTCGTCGTTGACATATATCCGATGCGATGCCGTTGACCCTCCCTCTGTAAATGAAAATGCATTCGAAGGAATCAACAAGGATAATTTCACATTGGAAGTGCCCGAAGGATGTGTGGACAAATACCGTGCCGCCCGAGGATGGAAAGAATTCAAGAGAATAGCCGTATACAAAAATTTTGTGGCGCGTCCGCTCAAATACAATGTACTCAACAAGGGAGGCGAACGTGAGATAGTGCTCAATGCCGACGCTGCATGGGAAGTGACCGAAATTCCATCATGGTGTCACATTGACAAGACTGCAGGAAACAAGAAAGCTTCGATAAAACTCAATATTGATGAAATGGCACATAATGCAGGAGACAGACAGGGAAAGATTATCTTCCGGCTGTCAGGAGATGAATGCTACGAAACAGCCGTGACCGTCTCCCAATATGACTATGAACATGAGGAAGACAGCTATCTGACACTCCAGACAGCCACCAAGGGGAACGGAATCAATCTCTTCCTGGTTGGCGACGGCTACGATGCCATTGACATATCGGAGGGGAGAATGCTTGCAGACATGAGAGAGGAAATGGAATTTTTCTTTGGCGTGGAACCATATACCACGTATCGGGACTACTTCAATGTTTATTGCGGAATCGCCCTCTCTGACGACAGCGGGGTGGAAGATGTGAACCACTGGCGAAAGACAAAATTCCATACCATAGTATCTAACAGCGACACCCGTCTTGAAACCGATTGGCAAGGCGCCATGAACTATGTTGCGGAAATTTGTCCTCCCCTCTCCGCCTCCGCCAACCCGCAGGCAGGTGTCATCCTTGTGGCAAACACTCCGATTTATGAAGGAATCACTTATTCAACGGGCGACAGTTTCTGCGCAGTTGTGACCAGAAGCGAATATGATTATCCATATGATGCACGGGGAATCATACAGCATGAAGCAGGAGGTCACGGCATCGGTTGGCTCGGTGACGAATACATGTATCATCGCCATTACATACAGGACTGCGTGTGCACCTGCTGTCACCACGTTAATGAACTCATAAACGAGCAAGCCAACGGTTTCGCGCTCAACATATCACTGAAAGGCACATTCCGCACCGTGCCTTGGGCGCATTTGATAAACCATGAGTCATATTCAGATATCGTGGACATATATGAAGGAGGATACTTCCACGGACAAGGAGTCTTCCGTCCTGAATATAATTCTTGTATGAATAACAATATCCCATATTTCTCCACATGGAGCCGTCAACTCATAGTGGAACGCATCATGAAACTTTCGGGAGGCAGGTTCACTCTGAATGATTTCTATTCCAACGACAGACGAGGTCTTGGAAAAGCTTTTGCCGCTACCCGCACTGCAACGACAGTTCCCCCCGGTGGACGGCACGGAAGGGCGCCTGTAATGGTCAAAAACTTTAAATTCGGAAAGAAAGGAGGTAGGAAATGAAGAATAATCTCAAATATGCCCCTCTCGGTTGTCTGTTTCTTCTCTATGGCTGCACAGATGAACTTGACTACGGGGACACCCTGAAGCCGGATAGCCTGCCCATCCTTATGAAGCCTGCTTATCCGACGGAAACAAGAGCTTCCGATGCGGGTTTTGACGATGGCGACAGGTTCGGTCTCTATGTGCTCGATTATATTGACGAAAATCCACAGGATATCCACTCCCGTCCTCACGCCTCCAACGTGAGGTTCGATTTCCGTGCTTCCGACAATACCTGCACGGGGGTCACAGACCTTTATTGGACAAGTTCCACAACGCAGGCAGACCTTGTGGCTTATTACCCATTCACCACATCTGTCCCGAATCCTCACGCAATGGAAGTGAACGTCGAATTACATCAGGAGACCGAGGGAACGGAAGAAAAAATAGGAGGTTACGAAGCATCCGATTTCCTTTATGCGAAAGCATCCAAAGTCATGCCGACCGAAAATGCAGTCAGACTCTCTTTCGGTCATGTGCTTGCCGGTATCCGGGTCTCACTGCTACCGGGAAAGGGATTCACTTCGGAAGAATGGGGCGGTCTAAATAAAAGTGTAATAGTGACCAATGTCGTGACTTCCGGCTCAGTTGACCTGCAGGACGGCTCGGTGTCTGCATCATCCTCAGAACGCTATTCCGTCACGCCGATGCAATATAATGAAGATTACCGCGCCGTGGTCATTCCTCAGGTTATGGCGGCGGGGACATCTCTTTTCGGAATTACAATCGACAATCAAGGCTACCTCTTCACAAAGGATCAGTCATTCGAATATGTTTCCGGAAAGATGCATACATTCACCATCACCGTAAACAAATCGCAACAAGGGAATCTCGAATTCGAACTTTCTTCCGAAGGCATCACCCCCTGGCTTGACAGCGAGGATTTCCGAGATGGATTGATGCGGCAATACATAATAGTTGATTCGCCGGAGAAAGGGAAACTTGAGGAAGTCATGAATGCGGCTTCAATCAGGCTTGACAAAGCATACAACCTAAAAATCCGTGGAGAAATAAATCAGGACGACTTCAGGTTCATCAGAGAAAAAATAGGGGCTTTGAAATCGCTTAATCTGTATGACTGCACAGTTTTCGACGGGGAACGGAGAGATGTGATCCCTGCTGACGCACTTGGCGGTAAAGGGACAATGACTCATTTCATCTTCCCCAAGACGGTTAAGATAATAGGTAGAGCCGCCTTCTCATTCTCCGGGCTTATAGGAGATCTGATAATTCCGGAGGGTGTGGAAAAAATTGGTGAGGACAGCTCCATGGAATCCTCTCCATATCATTGGGCAGATTACGGAGCGTTCTTCAACTGTGTCGGTCTGACCGGAGAACTATCCCTTCCCTCAACACTTAAGTTTATTGAAAAAGGAGCTTTCGCATGGACCTCATTTCATGGTAACCTCGTGATACCAGAGGGAGTAACGTTTATCGGTCCGAGGGCATTTGAAAGGGTAAGTTTTACCGGTGAACTCGTACTTCCTGAAAAAATAGAGACGATAGGTGCTTCGGCATTCGGAAGCTGTAAATTTTCAGGTTCTCTTGTAGTGCCGCAAGGGATAAAAAGAATCGAGAGATTTACTTTCCATGGTTGTTTCAATGGAACGCTGACAATTCCGGAGGGAGTGGAGGAAATTGGAGACAAAGCTTTCTTGGAATGTGGATTCAGGGGAGAGCTTGCACTCCCGTCCACACTTAGGTCAATAGAAGAGAATGCTTTTGCGGGAAATTTATTTTCTGCCATAGTCTTTAATGATAACCTTAGTTTTATGGGGAACGATGCATTCAGGGGATGTTCACGGCTCTCCGGAACCCTCACTCTTCCAAAAAATCTGACGGACATCTCTGCGTACGCCTTCGCTGAATGTTCACTTCTTGACGAAATAGTGATTCCTCAAAATGTGAAAAAGATAAGAGGGGGAGCCTTCAAATCCTGCTATAACCTCTCTTCCATAACATGTCTCGCCAAAGAGCCCCCGCTCCTTAAGCCTGAATTTATCGAAGATAACTTGAGTCGTCCTTGTCTTGTTTTCGAGGGCGTGCCACGAGACAATTTTACAGTCCAGGTGCCCTCCGCTTCCGTAAAAGACTACCAGGAAGCTGTTGAGTGGAAAGAATTCAAACGTATTTCTCCTTACAGCAATTTCGTGTGCCGTCCTGCAACGGCATGTGCCCTGTCATCGCTCCATACCGAAGAACTTATCCTGAATGCAGATGGAGACTGGAGCGTTACGCACATGCCTGAATGGGTGAAACTTTCACAGACATCCGGATCAGGGAAAACCTCAATCTCCATTTCCTTCAATCAACTTGAAAAAGGCGCCGGGACAAGAGAAGACTATGTGGAATTCACTCTAAAGGGAGAAGACAATGTCACGACGCGTTGCTCTCTCCTGCAAAATGATTATCAATATGACGAGAACCAATGCATCACGCTTCAGAAAGCGTCACGCGGCAGAGGTATAGACATTGTTTTTGTTGGAGACGGATTCAATTCAAGTGCAATCGCTTCAGGTGAATACCTTGCCCAGGTGAGACGTCAGACTGAATATTTTTTCGGCATAGAGCCCTATTCAACCTATAGAGACTGTTTCAACGTTTATGCCATCATTTCACTATCGCAGGAGACGGGGGTGAATACGGCCAACAATTGGAGGAACACAATGTTCGGCACGTATTATGCCCCCCCATCCTCATGCACGTCGGGGATGCTCGAATGTCACGATCCGGATGCCGTTTTCAGTTATGTAACGGACTATTCTCCGGTCGAGGCAGCCAATCTGCGGCGGTCATTGGTTGTCATGACACTGAATTCCGATGAATATGGAAGCAATTCCGTAATCTCTTATTCTGGAGCGCCGATTGCAATCGTGGGATTTAGTCCCGACCCATATCCCATGGACTCGCGGGGCTTGATGCAGCGCGAGGCCGCAGGCGTGGCATTCGGTAAACTTGCAGACGAAAGAACCACCAAAGTGATGTATCTCACAAAAGGGGAGAGAGCAACAGTTGCAGAAAACCATAGCAGAGGATGGATGCAGAATATTTCCTTGACCGGCAATATAAAGGATGTGTGGTGGAGCGAATTCATATTCGACACGCGTTATAGCGACAAAGTCGACGTTTACGAGGGTGGATTCGGGAAAGCAAGGGGGTGTTTCCGCTCGGAAATAAATTCCTGTATGAACTTCGGTATCCCATATTTCAGCCTCGCCGCGCGCTATGATATAGTAAAGAGGATAATGGAATACGCTGAACTGCCATTCTCCAAAGAATATTTCCTCCAACATGATTCTGACAAATGGGGTTCGACCGCGGAGACACGTGCACCCGGAAACACAGGCAATCCCACGATATCCGTATCTAATAAGACAAAGTATTACAAATCAAAAAAATATTGACACCATAATAACACCCTAAAAATACAAAGATATGAAATCATATATTAAAGCAATAGCCCTCTCTTCCTTCATTCTTCCTCTGGCAGGAAGTTGCAACAGCGACAACGAACCTGCGGGTATGAAAGATAGCCGCCGTCCCATTGCATTCACCTGTATGATAGGAACGACCCGGGCCACGGACACCGCTTTCGAAAAGGATGACGAAATCGGTATATATGTTGCAGAAGCCGGAACCATGCTTCAGCCTGCCGGAAACATCGTCAACAACAGCTGTTTCATTTCCGACGGATCTGTATGGACAGCCAGGCGACCGCTCTATTGGAACGAGGGGAGTTATGATATCTACGCCTATTATCCCTATTCCGACAATGTAGCCGACATGGAAGACTATCGTTTCGAGATCCAGGAAGACCAGAGCACGCATGAAGGATTCACGCTCTCGGATTTCATATGGGCGTCTGAAAAGGATATTATGGCCTCTGAGACCGCAGTGCCACTCGTATTCTCACACCGTATGAGCAAAGCCTTGATACGTCTTGAGAAAGGTGAGGGGTATGAGGGAGAGATACCATCGGATTGCAGGGTCTTCATCCATTCCACGGCTACCACCGCCTCCATAGAATTGGCTACCGGAAACGTCAGCACAGCCATCTATTCTCCATGCCACACCATCGAGACTTTCAAGAAATCTGACACTGAATATGAAGCTATAGTTGTCCCACAGAATATAGAATCCAGACGTCCTCTGGTAGAGGTTGTCACCGGTGGGGTAAGTTACCTCATGGAAGGCAAGATCTCATTCAAGCAGGGTTACAGACATACCCTCGTGGTCACTCTGAGCAAGAATCCCTCTCAGACCAAGATTGAAATCGGTGGCTCAATCGGAGACTGGAACTAACAATATTTTCTATCAGCTTCTAAAGTCTGTATGTCATGAGTAGATATTTTTTGATTCTTTATTTCCTTTCAGTTTGTCTCGGATCGGTATCCGCAACGACACGCTATAAAGGCGACTTCAACGGAGACGGAAAGGTTGACCTTGCCGATATGGTAACGCTTGTCTCCGCCATCAATGATAACAGGACAGACAATACCTTCGACCTCAATGTGTCCGGTAAAATTGACGATGCCGATCTCCATATGCTTGCCGACATCATAATCACCCGCAAACTGACTGAAGATACGGGATTCAACGCCGGCATTGACGGTTGGGATGAGACGGGGGATGATTACGGGGGGACCGTTGGCGCTCCGAAACGCAAGACACGTGCGTCCGGCACTCGTTTTTTCGTGAACAATGCAAGTTTTGATTTCGCTGAGGGTCATCCATATGCAGAGTTTGGAATGGACGCGGCTTCTCAGCCCATATGTGGTATTCTATACAACATCGAGCTTCCTGAAACTTTTGCAAGCCATGTTACAGGAGTGGTTAAACTTTATGAAAATCAGACAAACCATGTGTTATATGGCACTCCTGTGATTTCAGGGAGGATATTGCGTTTTATATTATTCTCACCTCAACTCATGACAATAGGAAACAGTGATTCTCCGTTGGGAAGATTTAATTATGAAGGGAGGGAGACTTATGGATGTTTCAGACTTTTCGACTGTCAGGTTGTTTCTCCTGGGGCGGCGGTATCCGCCGTGACAATTCCCGCACATAGCTCGGAGTCCAAGGACTGGAACGTTGTCCCTGTCAGTTCACTGTCACTTGATACCGCTTCGATAAAACTGCCGGTGGGTGAAAGCCGGCAGCTTGTTGTGTCTTTGAATCCTGACAATGCAACCAATAGGGAAGTTGTGTGGAGTTCCGATAATGAAAAAATTGCAACCGTATCCCAAAACGGATTGGTGACGATCGTTGCCGATGGCACCACGACAATCCATGTTAAGACCACGGACGGTTCAGAACTTGAGGCGACATGCGAAGTCAGTGGTATATCCGTTTCTTCCGGCATCGCGGATATTCCTTCCGGTAACGGTGCAATCGACATTTATAATTTGAACGGCACTGTCCTCATGAGCAATGCCGGGATTGACAATGTGAGAGAATTGCCACGAGGATGCTATATTATCAGACATAACGGAAAATCTTATAAATTTATCAAGTGATGTGGAAGTTGTTGTAACTTTCACAAAATTCGTATAAATTTGTAAAATGAAATATTACAGATTTGTTTGGATTGCTATCATACCTCTGCTCTTCGCGACCGCCTGTCGTAAGAAACAGGCGCGACCGATCGATGAAGATGAAATGTATGCCTCGGTTTTCGTTCCCGCATCAGAAGGCAGTTACCATGAAGCAATAACAATAGCTGACTCGCTTCTTGCAAATGAAACCATGGGTGATTCTCTGAGGGCATACATCATGATTGAGCGGGATGTAGCCCTTTTCAATATGGGCAATATGGATGCTGCGGCTGCCTATGCCGACACTCTTCTTGAATTCGGTAAAAGAACCGGTGTGGTTCAGGCTCAACTGCAGGCACTGCAGGTTCAGGGTATGCACGCACGAAGAAACGGTGACTATGACAAAGCTGTGGAGATCTATTCGGCGGCTATCAGAAAAGCCAATGCCGATAACAATAATGAAATGGAACAGACTTTTGCAGAGAGTATTGCAATAGTCTTCACAGAAATGTCGCGTAACAATGAAGCGCGACATTTTGCCGACCGTTCCTTGTCTCTTGCCGAATCTATGGGCGATACCACAGCAATTTTCTCTACGATAGCAACTTTGGGTGCTGTAGAAACACGTGAAAACCATCCAGAAAAAGCAGTTTCCATACTTGCTCCATACCGCCCGCTAATGCCGGATATGCCTTCCTCTTTAAGGATCAAGTATCTCACACCTTTGCTGAGGGCTTATATTCTTCTTGATTCCATTGTGGCAGCAGAAAGAACTATAGCCGAAATGGAGAATGAGACAAAGTATCTTCCTTTAAATCATCAAAGTCGTGTCAATACCCTTACATCCAAGGCTTTGGTTGCAGGCCTTAAAGGTGATTACCCTCAACAATGGGAAATCTACAAAACACTTGACACTCTTGACCAGCATGGGAAAACACTTGACATAATCCTCACAGAGAGAGCTGAATGTCTGGCAAATATGAGGCAATATAAGAATGCGTATGAATATATGGAGCGGGCCCACGCTGCCCTTGATTCCCTGCGGCATGTTGATGTTGACTCGCGACTGAACGATCTTTCCGTTAAATATGGAATCCTCGAGAAGCAGCTACAGATAGAGCGCCTTTCTCGACAACGCTGGATATTCACTGCAATTGCATCGGTTTCTATTCTGTTCCTTATAATTCTTACAATAATTTATATAGGCTCGCGCAGGCGCAGTAAAATGCGTCTTGAAGAGGAGAAGCATCGGCAATATATCCTCGGGCTTGAACAGGAACGGGCGCGTATGGCACGCGAGCTTCACGATGACATTGCGGGAGAGCTTATCGGATTGCAATACGCTCTGGAGGATATCGGGTGTCCGGTGCAGTCAGACCATATTCGGGAAATTGCAATGAAAGTTCGCGTTATGTCGCATGAAATGATGCCTCCTCAATTCGGAGACACATCATTCACGTCTTTGTTACTCGATTTTGTGGCTCGATCGAATAAATCCGCTATTCCTCCTGTGATCACTGTTACCGATGAAGGTTCATTCGAGTGGAACTCCCTTGCGCCGGCTCAATGTCTCGAATTATACCGTATTGTGCAGGAGGCTGTAAACAATGCCCGTAAACATTCTTCTCCGTCGCGCATCATCATAACTCTCGACGGTAACGAGAAATTTTCACTCTCCGTAGAAAATGATGGTCTTCCCGACTCCGACGAATCTGTTGACAATACTTCAGGGATAGGGATAAGGACTATTCGGAGCCGGGCGGAAATACTTAATGCCGATATTTCAGTTTCAACGGCTAACGGAGTCTACAAACTTAAAATCACACAGAAATGAAAACAGTCCTTGTTGTTGATGATCACCCGATTGTACTTGAAGGTATATTCAGTGTCCTCACATCAAACGGCTTCAAAGTGCTCAAGGCCACTTCCGCAAAGCAAGCTGAGACTATAATTGAAAACATTGCAAATATAGATATTTTAGTAGCCGACCTTTCACTGAAGGAGGGGACGGATGGACTTGACTTTATTGAAGAGCAGCGCAGGAGAGGATTCCGTAAGCCTACTGTCATATATACCATGCATGAAGAGTTATGGAATATATCTATGCTTATGAATGCTGATGTGGAAGGAATTGTGCTTAAGGGAGACAATATAAGGGAACTGGTGTATGCTATCAAGACAGTGGCTGATGGCTGCCGTTATGTAAGCTCGTCTTTCGATGCGAGACGCAGGGAGGCTATCAATACAGGCGGTATTCTCTCCTCTAAAGATATAGAGGTTCTGCGACGGCTGTCATCAGGAGAATCTAACAAAATCATAGCAATGGCGATGGGTATAAGTGAAAAGGCCATTGAATATCACCGGAGCAATATACTTCGCAAACTCAATGTTAAAACCATGATCGAGGCAACAAAAAAGGCCATCTCCCTCGGTATAATCTATGTCACGGTAATCATTGCTATCATTGTCATGGCTGTCGAAGTGCGTGCCGATGTCGCTCCCCGACCTGTAGACCTGGGTTTGTCTGTACTTTGGTCTGACATGAATCTCGGTGCGGAATCTCCATTGGAATCGGGCGATTTCTTTGCTTTCGGCGAAACTGAACCCAAGGATTATTATGATTGGTTCACTTACGCACATTGCCGTGGCGAGATTGGCACATGCCTGGACATAGGCAGCAATATCAGCGGCACGGAAAATGATGCGGCGCATGTTATTCTCAAAAATGGATGGAGGATACCCACCCTTGAGGAATGTGATGAATTATTGGAAAAATGTGGTGTGGAGAGCTTACAAGAAGGAGACTTTTTGCTGAAAAAATTTACAGGGTCAAACGGTAATTACATCATCTTTCCCATATGTGGCTACATGTCGCTTGATAAAATGGTATGTGTGAATAAAGAGGGATGCTATGCCACGGCTACCTGTGAGTATGAGGAGTATTCCGGGGAAGGATGGTCGCATTTGGGCAATTATTGTATGATGATGTCAAAGAATGAATCTTTCACGGGTTACGGGTCGCCGCATCTTGGCTTACCGATACGCGCTGTCAAGAACCGCGATTCCGAGGATTCCGCTTTACAGACTGTTCCTGACAGCTCTCTAAAGATAATAAACCTTTACACAATCGCAGGAATGCCTCTTTCCTCAGTTTCTCTGTCTGAAATTCCGCCGGGATTGTACGTGGCGCGTTATTCAGACCTCTCTGTCCGCAAAATTTTGATAACTTCACCACATAAATAGCCGCTTCCTATCGAAGCGGCTATTTATGTCTGGGTTAGTATGTCTGGGTTAGCTGTTGTAGCTGTTGGCGAAGCTTCGGGTCGGAAGGGCGTTTGGCGTAGCTTTCCACTATCTTCCCTTCGCGGTCGATCAGCATTATGCGGGGAACCCCCTTAATGTTGAGTGTTTTGAGAAGCGGGGAGTTGAAGCCGTCGGGAAGGTTGACGCTCAAGAGTCCGGGGGTTTCCGGTTTATTGCGCATCATCTTCTCCCACCTGCCGTAGAGCACGTCGCCTGTATCTACAGATAAAGAGAGGAACTTTACACCTTTACCATCGAAATCTTTTGCAATTTCATAAAAATAGGGCATTTCTGCACGACAAGGCACACATCCGGTGAACCAGAAATCTATTATAACATAATCTCCCTTCAGGTCAGAAAAACGATATTCTTTTCCATTTACGTCCTTGCATACGAAATCGGGCATTGCAATGCCTGGGGCCACGTTTTCAGATTCCTTTACTTTCTGTGCATATTCCTTTTCGAGGGCAGGCAATTTTTCCAAAGCTTTTGCATCGGTAATCAATGGCCTTATTTTCGGCAACTGACGTTCGAAATCGGTGAGATAGTTATATTTCAGCGTTTTAGCCAGCAGTTTTACAAGATAGTGAGAACGTATTTTCTCGTTGCCTATCTCTTTTGCATAAATAGACATATAATCATCGTTCGAGATTTTGATGAGGTTTCTCGCTTCTTTTGATTCAATGGTTTTGTCTATCACGTCAAACCATTTGGGTGTCGACAGAACTTTTTCATCATCAAAACTAAGGGTGTTTAAAAAGTCATAGAAATTATTGTCTATTTCTATTTTCTCTCCATCTTTGCTGAAGACTTTTGAAAGTGTCACCCCTCCTAACTTCTGATTGAGAAGAATATAGCGGTTATAAAGTTTATGTATTGAAGCGAATTCAGGATTCAGCCCCGAGTTATCTATAAGGGAATCAAGACGCGCTATTTCCTTGTCGTTATATTCAACCCATTCCTTGGAATAGGTTTTCATGTTGTCTTTTCCTCTGCCGACATATGGATTTTTACGCATGAAAGCGTTTTCCTTTTCATTTGTTCCCGTTATTGCGACTCCTTTATCGGAAACATTTATAAATGTTTCCGAATTTGGGGTTATGAATACGGGATAGAATTTGCCGTCAGAATCCATCAGCCTGTAATATACAGGAGATTCATCTATGTTTATTACAGTGTCGGTATTTTTAATCTCTGTATAGTTCAGATCTGATTCCGGTTGGAAATATATCTTGGAACCGCTATTGTTGACAATTTTTACAATGGCAGGTTCGTTGGCTGTCAAAGTGCAGGCGGAAAAGATCGCCGCCACGGCTATCAGAGGACGTAGCATTAAATTTTTCATTTGCTGTTCTGTTTAAGGTTGCTTGTCTGCATAGCTTTCAAAGGGAAGGGGAAAGTGAGCAGAGTTGAATTTGGATTGAGGGTGTAGGTCTGACCGTCGAAAACCTTTGTCTGGGTTTCGTTGAATTCAGCGCAGAACCTGCGTAGGTCAAAAAATCCGTTGCATGTGAAGAAGAGTTCCCGTTTACGTTCTTCACGTACGAAACGCAGAGCCTCAGCCGGGTCTGAAGTGGCAAGTTTTGTATACTTACCTGTGATGCAACGGTTGGACCTCAACATGTCGAGATAGTTCATTGCTTTGGCTATATCGGCTGAAGTGCCTTTCCGCGCATAGCATTCCGCCAACATCAGGTATACTTCGGATAAACGCATTCCGGTGGGATTCCATTGTATCCCCATCGAAGCATACTCACGATCGCCCTCCGGTGCGGTTTCATGGGTCCGCCGATAGCGGATGCAGAATAATTCGCGCAAGTCGGCATCCTTTTCAAAAAGGTCGATGACATCTTTTGTGAGATACAAGGGGAAAGGATCCGTGTATGTTGTGCCGAACTGATACAGCAGGTTCTCGGATGAGTCATATCCCTTGATCACACCATTTTTCCATACATTCTCAATTGCATCGTTTATACCCATGTATTCAGGTTTGTCTATTGCCCTGTCTGTTCCGTACCCACGTATCAGCGAAGGCGCATACTTATTGTAATCGGTGTTCATGTTCCAGAGTTCATGACCCCCGTTGGGGGCTTCATCCAATGCATTGAGACATGCTTCGATACATTCATCGAACTCGCGTTTGAACAGATGCACCTTTGCCTTGAGTGCATATCCGAAAGTCTTGTCGGGGCGGAAAGTGTTCAAGGCCATATGCGGAAGATCCTCGATTGCGTCGTCAATATCCTGCTGTATGAACCGGTAGGTATATCCGACTGTCTGCTGTATTCCCGGCTCCTCGATGCTTTCGAACATCTTTTCGCGCACTATTATTCCGTCCGTATTGTCAGCCGTAGCCGGATCATAGGGCTTGGCAAAGGTGTTCACCAGAAAGAAATAGTTGTAAGCCCTCATTATCTTTGCCTGGGCGAGCGCGAGCTTTTTGTCTTCCTCGTCGCCTATGGAAGAATCTATATAGCTTACTATCACATTATAGTTTGTGATCCGGCTGTAGCAATTATTATAGAGATAACTGTTTATGAAAATGGCGGTCCGGTCATAATTATCATCCCAAAGGAATCCGGCCGAGCGCATGGGCGATGTATAGTTCTTTAATTCCTCGGTCTTATACCATGAAGCCTCGTTGCTTATGTAAAGGCCGTCGGAATAATCGTAATTAGGAGCTATCTCTTCAAGAAGTCCGAGATAATCTTCGGTATATTTAAGTTGCGTGCGCCCCTTTGGCTCAATGTCCAGATAATTGTCGCACGATGAAAACATAGACATCGCGAGAGAAAAGAGGGCGGCTATATAAAATTTTCTAATCATTGTGTATATATATTGGAGAGCGTTAAAAACTGAAATTTATTCCGAACACGTATGTCGGTGTCTGTTGTGCTGCCGCGATACCGGTGTTGTTAGAATTTGTTCTCATGCCGGTATTGGCATTGAATGCTTCAGGGTCTATTCCGTGTCCGTTCGATGCCCAGTAGCATAGATTGTCAATCTGGAATCTTATTTGGGCGCTTTTGAAAGAACGTGTTTTCTGTAACCATTTCCATGGCACTGAATAGCTGACACCGATGTTGCGGAGTTTTATGAACGATGCGCTTGCTGTGTTGACATCTGCATAACGCCAGTGTTCGTTACGCTCGCCGCTGTCGCCGTACAGACCCATTACAGGAATGTTTGTATTGGTGTTTTCCGGAGTCCAGCGGTTCACAATGTCCTCGTGGACAGCCCCGTCGATCAATTTATTGTTTGAATCATAAAGTGTGGGAACGTCCACTCGCAGTGAGTGACCGGCATAATATACCATTTTTGCGAACACCGTCAGGTCTTTCCAGCGGAAATCAAGGTTCAAGGCTCCGTTCCATTTGGGGGTGAGCTGACCCACGCATACCAATGCGTTGATGTTGCGGACAGGATTTATAGATACGATTTCACCGTCCTGATTATAGATCGAGGGATTGCCGTTAGAAGTGAGACCTGCATATCTGTAAGCATAGAGCGAATTGTAGGTGTCACCCTTCAGATAGTTGGATTTCGGGTCGCGTAGCATATCGAGAGCGTCGGAGGGAGTGTAATCGATTTTATCGATTGTGTTTTTGTTATATGCTGCAGACAATGAAGTGGTGAATGAGAAATCGCGGTTGCGAATCCAATCATAGCTGATATTGAGTTCAACTCCCACATTCTTCATGGAACCGTTGTTTGCCCTTGCCATGCCGTCGAAACCCAATGAGGGGTCAATACTTTTGTTCACGAGCAAGTCGGAACTGTATTTATAATAGAAATCCAGACTTCCTGACAGACGCGTGAGGAAGGCGAAATCTATACCGGCATTGAACGTAGATGTCTTTTCCCAACGGAGAGAACTGTTGGGAGGAGAGACTATCATGCTTATCGGACTGTTGGTGTAGAGCGATGTCCCGAAAGATGCGAGAAGATAAGGGGAAGACGATTGATCCACCATACCGGTTATACCATAGGTGGCACGGAGCTTGAGGCGGTCGAGCCATGTGAAATCACGCATGAACTTTTCTTTTTCGATATTCCAGCTTCCGCCTACAGACCATAGCGGGCGATAACGGTATTTCGGGTCACTGCCGAAGAGGTCGGCTTGCTCCACGCGCACGCTTGCATTAAGTGAATATCTGCCGTCAAATACGTATCCTGCATTGAGATATGCAGATACATATCTGTGTTTCACATCAGATATGTATAGATTCTCAGATTTTTTACGTGATGCAGAATACAATTGGCCCACCACGCCGGTCTGTGCGAGTGTCTTCCAGTCGACCTGGCCATATGTGAGCCGTTGGTCGTCGTAACCGTATCTTTCGCTGATGTGCGCGTCGCTCCTGTCTTCACGGGCCTCGGCACCGATGAGTGCGGTCACGTCATGGTTCTCGCCGAATGTATTGCGGTAGTTCAACTGTGCGCGAATATTGTAATTGTCATAATTATTGTCGCGGAAAAGCATGTGCCCCCCCTTGGGTATATTATATATCAATCCCCCGCGAGAGTCTGTAGACGCGAACTCGTTGACCATTGAGCGCATCATGTAGGATTCTGCTTCGTCATATTCTTTCGCATTGACCTTGCGTTTCTCGTATTGACCCTTCAATTGAAAGTCAAGTCCGGGGATGATATTGAAATCAGCCTGAAGGAAATATTTCATGTAAAGATCATCTGTCTTATACTTGTTATATGAAGATTCTTCTATGGCGTTGTAACCCATAAAATTAAGTCCGGCAGTAGAGTTTACGTCCTCTGCGAGCACCTGATTGTAGAGATAGCGGTAAGAAAGATTGCCGTCTTGCTCATAAAGTGAGTCATATGGCATGGCGGCAGTTTCGCCAAGTCCTGAAGCCTGTGTGTAGGAAGTTTTCTTGAAAATCAAGTTTGCCCCGAGTGTAAGGTTTAGCCATGGGGCAACCTTCAGGTTGTTGTTGGTATAGAAAGACAGGCGGTCGTCGCTGTCGTAGCGTGTGTAGAGGCCTTTTTTCTCATATCTTACGGCGGCATAGAAACCATATTTTTCACTGCCCGCTTTTAAAGTTACATTAAATTTGTGATATATGACGTAACTTGCTGGATTTTAGTGCGTCTATGTAACGTGATTGTACTTAATTCGTACTGATTGAGAAAGTTGCCGCAAACGGAGAAAATTGAGTTTTTGATTTTTAACATCTGTTTTTAATTTTTAATTGCCTCTTTTTACTCCCACAAGGTCTGATTTTGGACTTTACCCAATCCCCGACCTTGAAACCGCATCTGCTTTTTCAGTGCGAAAAAGACACGTTTTGACGCTGCAAAGATAGCGATTTTTATCGGCATGGGCAAACGTGGCGGGACATCGGCTTGCATCAGACCGTGCCAGGGATGTGTCCGGAGGCCACGCTCCGATCCGGACATACTGCAACCCCATGTCCCGCCTGACAAGTCCACGCGGATAGAGACCGCATGACATTCGCCCGATAGAACGACAGGGCGGACATCATCCGGACACTATCCCTTTTGCGGGACTATTTATCGCGTTGCCGAAACCTGTTTACACTGACCGTCCCTTTTATCTTTCGTTGCCAAACGGGATGCCGGATATACAAAACCGGTGAGAGTGAAAGTAAGAGACGGCCTTTCACCTGCCCCGGCATTTGCACATCCCGCATCCCGTTGATTTCAATCCACGCGGATAAAGACCGCGCACTTCCACGGATCGGCGATGCCGTACCGCTCCCTGTGCGCGGACATTATCCTCTGCGGGATTACATTTCCGTCTTTTTATTTTTCTTTCCGCTGCCGCCACCAACGTGGCAGCAGGGGCGATTATGTTTTCATGGGCTTTCTTACCGGGGGAGCCATTTTTGGGTCAGGACGTACCATTGACAAACGGGTCTGTATGGGTTGCTTGACTTGACTGAACGTGCGGCGAAGGGATATTCTCCCGGCTTCGGCATAAAAATCTCCAGACCTCCTTGCGTCGGCTCGTATTTTTATGTCGAGGCCCGAACATCCCTTTTCTTCCGCCACACGCCTTGCAGGTGTCAAGCAACTCATACAACCACACTGTCTTTGGACGCATGGTTCAAAAAAAAGCTCCCACCGATATGAAAGCCACAAGAAAACATAAAGATTTTAAGTCAAGGCAAGCTCGCCAATCCTCCTATCTATACCGCATAATCACAAAGGCGGTCAAGGTGGTGGCAATCATCATCGGAGCAGTAATCGGGATAGCGTTGTGGGCAGTGGTCAGACCCATATTAAGGGGCATAGGCTGGCTCATATCAATCCTAACCGCAGCAGGGGCAATCTATTGGTTAATGACACTCTAAAATTCAAGAATATGGCACCGAAAAGAAACTCCAAGACCTTGGAACAGCAAGCACGATACTACGGAGTTGACGATATATCCGAGTATATGGTTGAAACATACTTCAACGGCAACATATCCACATACCGTCAGCTATTCCAAGAACTACGGGGCGAGAGTCGCAGAGAGTTTGTAAGACGGCTCTTTGAAATGGAACTCAACCACACCGATATAGAAAAAATGATACTGACAATCCTCTAAAACCCACGACTATGGCAACGAAAGAAAACAAAGGCACACAAGCCTTCAACGACACTATCAAGGCTTATCTCGAAGAACGAGCAGAGAATGACGCATTGTTTGCCGTAAAGTTCGCAAATCCCTCAAAATCCGTGGAGGACTGCGTGACCTATATCCTCAACCAAGTGCAGAAAAGCGGTTGCAACGGCTTTACCGATGCGGAGGTGTACGGAATGGCAATCCACTACTACGAGGAAAAGGAAATTGAGGTCGGCAACCCAATCAACTGCAAAGTGGTGGTGAACCATACGGTAGAACTCACCGAGGAGGAAAAGGAAGAGGCACGGCAGGAGGCAATAGCCAAACTCCGAGACAAGCAGGTCGCGAAGATGCGCAGACCCACCGCGAAGAAAGCCACCGAAAACAAACCACAAGTTGAACAACCCAGTCTATTTGACTTTTAACCCCATACCGCTATGAAACCCAAGACCGCAATACAAAAGAAAGTGGCACAACTTTCATCCACCCTCCGCCCTCTTACCGCCAGGCAGGAAGAATGGGCATATGCAAACTGCATCGAGCATTTTGCCTACCGAACCAAAAACGGAACAATGACCTGTTCCGACTGCGGACACCAATGGAAAAGCGGGAACGGCAGTCTATGCGACAACCTTGCGGGTTGCCAATGCCCTCACTGCGGTACTGAACTAAAAGTGTACGAAACGCTAAAACGTACCAACCGACAGAAGCAGTATTTCAGCGTCATC
Organism: uncultured Muribaculaceae bacterium; assembly: GCA_910584055.1. Lineage (GTDB taxonomy): Bacteria > Bacteroidota > Bacteroidia > Bacteroidales > Muribaculaceae > Lepagella. The sequence continues at coordinate 104,014 of CAJTZS010000001.1, forward strand.
ACCATTCACAAGGATTTTCAGTTAATCCGTGTTGCGCAGATGGAGTCCGTCAGCAAGAAAGGCGAGCCGAGGAAGAACTACTGCAAGGAGGTGGTGCAACGTTGGATTTCTCCCGACGGAAAGGTTACCACAATGGCGTTGCTCCGTGGCTTCACATTTATGTACGACTGCGACAGCTGGTCTGAATGGAGCGGAATGGAGATACGCCCACATAACCCACTATACGATAATGTATGTGTATGGGGAAAGACATATCCACACAAAAGGTATATACCCCAACTCAAGCGCAACGGATTTAAGGGCGATTTCCACGGCATATCTCCCATAATCCTTTTCAAAAGGCTCTTGTCCGACCCACGGATGGAGACGCTGATGAAAGGCGGAAAGATTGAGGAAATGAGATACTTTATGCTCAATCCGACAAACACCGATGACTTTTGGGCATCGTACCTAATCGCCCAACGCCACCGCTACCAGATCAACAACATATCCATGTGGTGCGACTATCTCCGAATGTTGGTGAACTTAGGCGAGGACATACGCAACCCCAAGAACATCTGCCCGGAAGATTTCATAGAGGCGCACGACAAGGCCAACCGCAGGATTGAGGCAAAGCACCGAAAGGAATGTGCCGAGGCACAAAGGCGCATGGAGATAGAAAGACGTGAGCGTGAACAGCGGAGATTGCTCCAAGAGCAGCAGCGAGAGGAGGATTTCAAGGCTCTCAAATCCAAGTTCTTCGGACTGATAATCACCGACAATGAAATATCGGTGAAGGTGCTTGAAAGCATCGAGGAGTATTACGAGGAGGGGAAGGTGCAGAACATCTGCGTTTTCGGCTCGGAATACTACAAGAAAGCCGACACCCTCGTACTCTCGGCAAGGATAGACGGCAGGATAATTGAAACGGTGGAGGTTGACTTGCAGACACTCAAAGTGGTGCAGTGCCACGGCAGGGACAATGAAGACACCGAGTATCACCAGCGCATCATCGACCTTGTTAATTCCAACGCCAAACTCATCCGAGAGAGAATGACCGCATAAACCCATAACCCGACTACCGATTGAAATATATCGGTAGTCACCAAATCCCAAGAATATGAACGTGACATTTGAACATACGACCGTCATTTATGACAATGACATCGCCGAGGTGCTTATAGGCTTTGTGAACCACATACTTATCGCCTATGACGAGGACACTCTAAGGAGATTGATAGCCGACTATGCGGAGAAATCGGCACTTGACCGATACTTCGTATATGGATTTGGCAAGCATCATTTTTGGCTCTCCCAAAAGAAAGTCTCCGACCCCGAAAAGATATTCAACTACCGCATACTGATTGTAAAATTCTAAAACATACCGATATGGCAACAAAAATGACAAGGTACGGGGTATCAACCACCGTCAGCGGAGAACAATATGAAAAGTTCTATTCCTCCCACCGGGGAAAAAAGGCAATACGCATAATGTACGATTGGCGCGACCCCGACACAAACGAACTTTTCTCCTGCGTCGCACCCACCCTCAAAGAGTGCAGACAAAAGCGTGACGAATGGATAGCGAGACAGCGAAAAAACTAATAACACGGAACGGTGTTGAGTGTTAAGGACAGCGACACCCTACACCGCTCCATAAAATCCACCTATATGAACGACAAGACTGAAATAAGGCTTGACAGCGGAAAGACCGCGACAGCCCAATGCCCCGTGATAATATCCGCAAGCAGGAGCACCGACATCCCCGCCTTTTATTCCGAATGGTTTTTCAACCGTCTCAAAAAAGGATATTCGGCTTGGATAAATCCCTACAACTCATCAAAAATCAACATAAGCTACGGGCGCACCAAATTCATCGTGTTCTGGTCAAAGAACCCCAAACCGTTGCTTGGACACCTTGACACGCTTGATGAACTCGGCATCGGCTGCTACATACAATACACGCTCAACGATTACGGAGAGGAAGGCCTTGAAAAAGGCGTACCCCCTTTGTCACAGCGCATCGACACTTTCCGTATGCTCGTTGACCGTCTCGGCAAAGGCAGGGTGATATGGCGTTTTGACCCTCTTATCCTTACTGACCGCATAGACGCGGACTTGCTCCTGCGGAAGATTGAGGCTGTCGGAGACGCTCTGAACGGATATACCGAAAAACTTGTGTTCAGCTTTGCCGACATCGTTTCGTACCGCAGGGTCAAGTCAAACCTTGAACTCAACGGGATACGCTACACTGATTGGTCAGAGGAAATGATGCGCGGTTTCGCGGGGGAACTCTCAATGCTCAATAAAAAGTGGGGATATGAACTCGCTACCTGCGGGGAGCGCGTTAACCTCTCGGAATACGGCATACAAAAGAACCACTGCATAGACGACCGCCTCATAGTCCGTTTCGGACACCGCTCAAAGGAGTTAATGGAATATCTCGGCGCAAGGATTATACAACCCTCGCTCTTCGGCACGGATGTTCCCGAAAACGCCATCCACCTTGACGGAAGAGGTTTCGCGGTCATAACGCAGGACAACCGCGACAGGGGACAGCGAGAGGTCTGCGGTTGTATGAAAAGCAAGGACATCGGAGAATACAGCACCTGCCCCCACCTTTGCGAATACTGTTATGCCAACAGCTCAAAGGAGTGCGCACTTCAAAATTGGAGGCTCCACCGACAAAACCCCGACGCCGAAACCATAACCGGAAGATAGATTTTTATTTCGTTGCATAGCCAGCCCCCGCCAAACCGTTGAAGGCTTGACGGGGGCATTTTTAGCTCAAAATTTCGGCCGCCACAGGCGGCTTATCATTGCTCGTCTGGAATGGCTCTGTAATACCATGTCAAATCCGCTGGATTACAGGGAACATTTTTATTCCAATATATACCAGATATATCGCTATTGACGTAAAATATTTGAGTAACCCCAGTCTCATAACCAGTCCAAGTGTCAGGAACAGTGGTATGAAATCCGACTTTCGTCAGTGAGGGAGGGTTAAATCCCATTTTATTCTCAGTGGCATATTTGTTGTTGGACGGAAAAAGGCTATACCCTTTAGAAACTGGTAAGTCTTTATAATATGTTATGAACTTACCGATATAGACTGTGGTCGGATTAATGCCATATTTTTCTAATCCTCCTAATAGATATTTTTTATTATCTTTTGGCTTGGATTCTCTGTCATAACCTGTTGGCGCGATAGCTCTGGAAACCATAACATCATCAATGTCATTTCCCATATTTATGGTGTCAAAATTGATGACATAAGTGGTGGTATCTTCCAATACGATTTGCTCCCCATTGGAAAGAATAACGGTTTCCGTACCATCGGCATTTTTAACTAATGCATTTTTAACGACTGCACCATCGGCAAGCGCATTTGCATCATCAAGAGCATCAGACGTACATGCTCCAACCAAAACGCTCATAACGCCAACGAAGGCAATGACAAGCATCTTGTTCATTTTTTTACTGTAAAATTCCATATTAATTTATTTGTTAATGGTAAGTCTATGTAAACACCCGCTAATTTATCGTTATAACCGATATATCTAAAACAAGTATAGAATACATATTTAGGATATTGATTGTTATAATCGATATCGAAAGACCTATTAGAAGTCCACGGAGAATATCCCATGTTATTAAGTGGCATAACCGGAATATAATCTTCCCCCGATAAGGGAATTGGCATATATGACACGTACTTTATTGTAGCGCAATAAAATACTTTGTTTGGCTCAAGTCCATATTTTTTTATCCAATCACCAAATTTTGCCTTTTCCCAATGTCCTATAAATCTATCATCATATCCTTCAATAGAATATGACTCTTCTTGCAGATAAGGACCCCGATTATTAGAAATGAATGAATATTTACATGGGAATAGCGAAGTATAGGAATGTAAAAAATCAGACTCATTGCCATAGTAAACAATTTCATCGCTACTAAGAGTAATCCTATTCCCATCAGTCATAACCAATGGTAAATCATCATCCTTATTACAGGCCTGCGAAATGACAAGAATTAACAATGCGCTCAAAATCTCTAAGGCTCTATTCCTTTTTCTTTTGAGTACATATGACATCTGTATCCTATTGCGATATACCATTCGACTTAAACGTTTAGTAATTTACGTTCACAAAAGTATGTAAAAATGTTTTAATACGCAAATTAAGCGGCAAGATTTTTACTAAACTTCTTGCCGCTATTGTATATATTCCTGTTAATTTGGATTTTATATATGGTTTTATCCAAGCATTTTTTTAGATTATAATTAGCATGAAAACCATAATGTTTTTATTTTTGGTTATGAGAATCATAAAGATAAAGAAACTCTATAATTCGCCTTCGATGCAGCTGCTTATGGAATTTTCCCTTGTAACGGCAATGCGATGTGTAGGACTTGTAGATGTCGCGGTTGCCCGATTTGAGTCGTCTGTAAACGCCGGATTTGTTGACGACACCGGGACCGCAGTTGTACGCCAGCACACCGAGGAGCAACGCATCATCCGGTCTGAAATCGTCATAGAGGGCGATGAACCTGCGGAGATCCCTGCGGAGCAGGGCATCCGCCTGTCTCTCGGTGAGCTGGACACCGCGTCTGAACGGCTCTCCCGGCTGCACCATATGTCCGTATCCGACCGCCGGCCAGTGGCATGGGCGGTGGAGCGTCTCGAACTTCTTTATAATCAGCACGGCGCGTTCAAACGGAGGCAGGTCCATTATGCTTTTTCTCGCGTGGGCGGCGGGCGTTGTTGCCGCAAGGGTCAGCAACGCCACGAAGAACATTACCAGCCTCCTCATCGCACCACCGGGATTACGGGATTGACCACCGGTCTGAGGATGTCCGTACTGTCGTTGTCCTCCTTGTCATTGTTGTTGAACTCGAATGTGCGTTCCCACGGGGTCGAACCGAAATTGTCCTCCACAACGACGAGGTATCTATGCTCCCCTGAAGATTTCGCCGTATAGTTCAGGCGGAAAGTCTTGCTTTCAAGCAATACGCGGTCATTGTTGACCAGCACCGGGCCGTCAACAAGTCTGAGCGAGCCTTCCCCGTCATACTGGAAATAGCGGATTGTGTAGAGGGTGTTGGTGTAGCTGCCTTCGGGTACGATTTCAAAACGCAGCTCCACGGTCTGACCCTTGACAATCTTGTCGGTAAACGGCATGACCTCCACGGTAAAAGGATAGGACTGTTGCACGTCGAGGTCGTCGGAGCATGACGCGAGACCGCACACGGCGGCTATTGCGAGGGAGACGAGAGCCATGAGGCCGAATGTTTTCCTGTATTTATTCTTGATGATTTCCATAATTCAAAGTCTGTGTTTAATTGTCACTTTCCGGCACGAGGCCACAAGATAGTCGTTCAAATCCTTATGTTCCGGATACATCGCCGACTTGTCGATAACCTTCTCCGCGTATTCCCTGCGGAGCGACGCGAGGGCACTCCGCCCGGCAACGTCATTGTCAAGGTAGCAGAGGATGCGGTCGTATCCGTTTAGAAACGGTTTTGCCTTTGCGAGATTGGCTACCGAGTTGAGCACCACGGTGTCCGTCCCGTCGTTCAATCCGAGGCGTTCCGCCGAAAGAAAGTCGATAAAGCCCTCGAACACGTTGCACCGTGGATTTCCCCTCCGGATGCAGGTGATGTTCTTCGGAGGAAACGCGCCTTTCCAGAACCTGTTCCTAAGCTCGTATCCGTGGGCGTTGTTCCCGAACCCCACGGCATAATAGTCCTTGCCGTGCAGCCGGTAATCCACCTGTACGCAATACCGGGCGGCAATATCCGACGGTATCCCGCGCTCCGCGAGGTAGCGCAGCAGGGAGGGGGATTCAAGACGTGAGACACTTACGTTCTCGAATGTCGGCTCCTCCTTGAAAGGGACAGGTTTGTACGGCTCCGCGACAGGCATCCTCATTGTCTCGGCGATATAACGCGCCTGTCCGATGAAGTCCGTTTTGCCCGACAGCTCACCGGCAAGGGTGAATATGTCGCCTCCGGCACCTGTCCCGAAGTCGAACCATACCCCGCGCCCCGGCCTGACATGGAATGAGGGTCTGCGCTCGTTGCGGTACGGGGCACGGTACCACAGTCCCTTGCTGTCGCGTCCTGTCGGCTCATAGCCGAGATGATGAAGGAAGTCTACAAGGGATATTCCTTTTATAGCATCTATATCCATAATCTAAAATCTAATTCTGCGTCTGGGTTTGGGCTGCTGTTGCTTGGGCTGTTCTTTCGGCGGCTCAACCTTTGTGGCTGCTTTTAGCGTTTCAGGCTTACTGACTGGCATTGCCACCACAACATTACCCTCGGCTTCCTTCCCATTGGCGGTAACTCCGTAGGTTTTGAAATCCCTAACCCCTTTCATCTGCGTTGCGATGTAGAGGTTCAACTCGGAGCGGTTGCAGCTCCCTGTCAGCTCGTAGGCGAGATCATAAATGCCGCCGTAGTATTTTTCAGGCTCATTGCTGTCATACCAGCCGTTCTTTTCAGTGTCAACCACCATAGTGGCGTTGCTGTCGGCTGAATAAGGCGCATTGTATGTCAAGCGGTTGCCGTTTCTTTTTTTCGGCTCATAGCCGAGAGCCTTCATAAAATCCTCCAGCGGAAGATTCTTGATGTCAAGGTCTATCACAATCAATCCCATAGCCTTATTCGATTATGAATTTTACACCGACGCCATACTCCGTATGGTAATGTCCCGTGGAGTTGCCGAATACAAACCGCTCCCTAACATTGGCGGTCAGGGCGATTTTATCAGAGAAATAAAAATCGGCTTGCAGGGAGACGGCACCGCCATAGATGAACGAGTCGCCGTTGTGGAGAGTCGAGCCGTCTGGCAATGATTTGTCACCCCAGTTGACAGTCTCGTATCCTCCGAGGGCCGACACGCCTCCATAGATGTGGAATGTCTGCGAGTAGTCACTGACAAAGTGTAGGTTGTAACCGGCCTCCCCTGTGAACTGTGCCACAGGGATGCGGCCTTTCTCTCCGTAGGGCTTGTAGGTCTGAAGATAACCGCCTCCGAAACTCCAAGTGTCGGCGTTGCCCTTGAACACTGAATAATGTATACCGAATGAATAGCCGCAGTCGCGGGATTTGCCCGTATAGAAACCGTCTGCCATGCCTGCCTTGATTTCAACCGCCGACATGCCGGGGAGGCATCGCTGGGCCATTGCCTGCCCTGCGAACAGGGCAAGCATGGCAGCGATTATGAATATCGCTTTTTTCATCATCGTTTACTGTATTGAAAGTTCGTCAATCACATTTGCGCGTACAATATCCGCGTTCTCCACGACAAAGGTCTGGTGACGGCCTCCTTCCTTCTCGGCAACCTCGACCACGAGCTGCTTGTCGTCGGGAATGGTGAATTTCTCCAGAGCGAACACGGTGCGTTCCGATGATTTTCCGGGTACCGTCACTACATAGTTCTGGGCACGGAGCGGTTCAAGCACCTGTTCCTGCATGGCCGTCCTCTTCACCACTTTCTTGTCCACGATTTTGAATGACACATATTCGATGTCAAACGGGATATTGCTGGTGTTCTTTATTTCGGTGTGGAAATACAGCAGTCCGTTGTTGGCATAGATTGATTTCAGGAGGAACTGCACACCGAAACGCTTTGAGCCGATATGCTTTATCTCGCGCTTATTTTGTTTGTATATGCTTTTCATAATCAGCTTGACAAGCATCGGACTCTCGCTGCCGAGGCGTTCAAGATAGATTTCCTGCGCGTTGTTGGGACGGTTCACTGCCTCGCCGTCGTGGATGAAGTCGGTCATCTCGATGTTCAGCAACAGCGGTTCCTTGGCGAATTTCACGTTAAAGGTGAAAAAGCAGCCGTCATCGGTGATGACCGAGAGGTTTGTCTCCGACTTGAACGACTTGGAGGCGGATTTGACGCGCAGCACGTTTTTCGCTCCGTCGGCGAGTCCGGCCACGATGTCCTCCCCTCCGAGGTCCACATATACAATCTCCGACGGGAAGATAATGTGCGTGGTCTTCTGATAGCATACCTCCAGCGCGTGGGGCGGTATCATTCGGTCAAATCCGACCTTGCGGGTAAGACCGCTGAACTTGTCGCCGTCGGTGTAGTTCTCACCGTACACGTTTATGTCGTGTTCAGCGACCGCCTCAGTGTCAGGAGACACATGGTTATCTGTGTTTTTGACCGGCTTTGTGTTTTTGGCAAACGCCGGGGTTGCCATGCCTATTACGGCAATGACCGAGAGGATGATATTTCTTGCCTTCATATCTGTCTGGTTGTTGTGGTTATACATCTTCGGGCTGGTGGAGCATCACACGGTATCCGGCTTTGAGATGTACCTTGACCGTGCGCATTTTTTTCGTGAGGTACTGCGACACTCCGTTGATAAGCCCCCTGCCCACGTCGGAGGCTATCTGCGCCCCGGTGTTGGTGGAAATATTGATTGAACTGCCCATAGTGGACCCCATGTTGGCACCGATTTCATGCAGGGCGTCGGACTCCATAGAGCCGGGGATATTTATGCCCTCCTGTCCGTCGGAGTCATAGACCTGCAATTCCACCTCATATATCGAGCCTTGGCACTCGACGGACGAGATTTCAATCTCCAGTCTCTCGCCCTGAATACGCGCGGTCCCGACGATTGCGGTGTTGCGTGGTACAAGGCGGTTGCCTATCCACATGGTCTCGGTGGTACGGAGCCTTACACTCTCGCCGTCAGCCACACTCTGGTTTCCGGCCACCACTGCGGCTATGGTGTTCTTGTTAATAGTTCTGGACATACCGACCGCGGTTGTCAGCCGTCGGGTGGCATTGGAGGCATTGAGCGAGGAAACGACATCGCGGCTGACCTGTGACACCGGCAGGACATTCCTTTTGCCCTTCTCTTCCTCTATTGCCGGAGGTGGCGGGTAATTTCCGCCGTTGCCGTTGCCCATATATTTTGCCGCCAGCTGGTATGACCGCTCCAGCATCGCCATCTCGTCGGGCTGGGCCGAATTTTGCCGTGCCGCCTCGTTCTGCGCCTCCAGTTCCGCAATGCGCTCGTTGAGTGCGTCAATCTCCGCGTCGGGGGTCTCCTCCTCGACAAAGAAGTTGTTGAGCGACTCCTGCACCTCGCGGTAGCTTTGTGCAGACTGCTCGATCGGAGTGGAGGCAGAGTCCGTGGCAGCCCTCTCCGGTATCGAGTCCGACATCCTTATCGAGACCTGAAGCACGCTGTCCTGTCTTGCCTTCTCCTCGCGGAGTGCCTCATCCGCGAGTGCCTTCAGCTTGTTGCCCTGCAACCCGTCGCTGTCACCTTCGGGCAGTTCCATGTTGGCCTTTCCCTTGGCGGTGTCCTCGCCGGGAAGGTACGAGCCGAAAATCAGCCACATCGAGCCGAGGAAAATCAGGACGGCTCCCGGTATGACGATAAGGTATTTTTTTAGTTTCTGCCTCTCGGCCTCGGACTTGGATCCGAGCCATTCGCTAATCCTCGTTTTCAAATTCCGGGATGCCATATCCACATACAGTCTTGTTATCCATGTCCGGCGAACCGCCGTCACTCTCTACCGTTATGTCGAGACCCTCTATGTGGGCCGGCTCCGCAAGTGTGGCGGCTGCATGGCCGCGTCCTATACGGTAACAGGCGTTGCCGAATACGAAAAACGCGGTGAGGATGAACAGCGACAGCAGCACGGCAATCACCGCGAGACGCCGGTTTTCAGGGATTCCGTTGCACCTGCGGCGCAGGAAATTCCCGACCGCCCCCTTGGGGACGCTCCACACCTTATTATATATGGAGCGTCCGATTGATTTTGACAGTTTCATTTCCGTTATCTTTTTACTGTTGAAATATCCCTGTTTTCAAGGATGTTGAATCCCTCGATTATAAACCCGTTGGGGTTGTCGTCGGAGCGTGACGAGTTTGTAAGGCGGCATACTGTCACAAGGCTTCTTTCGGTGACGTTGCTCTGGCGTATAATCATCTGACGCGCATAGGTCTTTGCTGTGTAGGGATAGTTGTCAAAGTCGCACAGGACGCTATCAACTATGCACACCTGATTTATGTTGCCGGAAATTATGCGGTTGTAATAGCCCTTCTCGGAATAGTCGGAATAGTAGTTGTACGCGCTCTTGTCGGAGAGTATGAGGGCACGGTTTATGTTGTGCTCTATGGCCGATTTGTCGGGCGACAGCGAGAAGAACAGCTCGTGAAAGCGTCTGACGTGTTCCCTCGCCTCCGCCGGGCGGTTCTGGCTCATGTCCTGAGACAGTGCCAGCATCAGCGACTTTCCGTTGTCGAGGACATAGATTTTCTCCCGCTGCTTTTCGGCGAAGTTGAACACCGTCACGAGTGCCACAGTCACCACCGCCGCGCACATCGACACGAAGACTATGCCGAAAAGACGTATCTGCCGGAAGGAGGTCTCGATGTTTTTAAGCGATTTGAACTCCATTTAATCGTTGTTTGAATATCATTTGAACAGTCTCTTGAAACGCCCGACCGCATTGCCTGCGGCCGCACCGCCGAGACTGCCCGCGACCGAACCGGCCTGTTGCGCGGTATTGTTGACGGCCCTGCCGTAGCTGCCCATGCCCCCGGCCTGTATTATCCAGCCCGCGACAGTCGGGATAGTGAAGTAGCCGATTATACCTATTATCATGAAAATCAGGTATGTCGTGTTGCTGGAATCGAGGTTTGCGTTGGGGTTGTTGGTAAGCTCGGAGATGTCGTTCTGCAACATCAGGACTTGGATTTTCGCCAGTATCGTGGAGAACAAGTCCGCGACGGGCAGCCACAGGTAGGTCTGGACGTAACGGCATATCCACTGCACGAGGGTGGTCTGGAAACCGTCCCACACCGATATTGCGAAACTTACCGGGCCGAGTATCGCCAGCACTATGAGGAAGAATGTCCTTATGGTGTCTATCGTCAGCGACGCCGCCTGAAACAGCAGCTCCAGCAACTCGCGGAAGAAGTTCTGAATGGCCTTCTTCACCTTGTACATACCACGCTCTATATACATCCCGGCGGCAGTGCCTACCTCGGTAACTCCCAGCTCGTCAATCTGACGGTCAAACTCCGCGTCATCCACGAGGTATGCCGTGGAGGGGTCTCGCATCATGGCCTCGTATTCGAGCCTGTCCTTCTCCTCGCGGTATTTCTGCATATCCAATGTCTGGCCGTCGAGCATCGAGGCTGTACCCTGCACTATGGGCGACATTATGGAATTGATAGTGCCGAGCACCACAGTCGGGAAGAACATGATGCAGAATCCGACGGCGAAGGGTCGAAGAAGCGGGAACACATCCACCGGCTCCGCCCTTGCCAATGACTGCCATACGCGGTATGCGACATAGAACAGCGCGCCGAGTCCGGCTATCCCCTGGGCCACCCCCGCCATGTCGGAGCAGAGGGGCATCATCTCGTCATAGAGAGAGCGGAGGATTGTGTGCAGGTTTGAGAAATCTATCGCGCAAAGCATGGCTTACCAGTATTTTTGCGCGCCCTTGCCGTAAAGGTTCACCACCCTCTGGGTGTCGGCCTTCTTCTTGGCGCGGAGATACGACACGGAGATGTTCTTGTTGGTGTAATATGCCGTCAGGTTGCGGAAACGGCTCATCTCCTTATAGCACCGGTCCACTATGTCCATGCGGTCCTTGTCGGTCATGGACATGGTTGTGATGTTCACCACGTTTTTAAGTTCTCCGAGGACTCCGTTGGCCTCCTCCAGCAGCCGGGTGTATCCGGCGGCTATGGCCGAGAGTTCCGACGACGTGAAGTTGGGGTCGGTGAGCATCTTGCGGAAGTTGGTCACATAGGTCTCGCTGATGTCTCCGAGCATGAGGACGGTCTGCTGCACCTTGCGGGCGTCGCGCACAAGGTTGTTGACCGAGCGGAGTGCGTCGTAATATTTCTTGCCCTGCTCGTAAATTTTAACCGTCTCCTGAAACGACTTCACCATGTGCGTTGCCGTCTGCGACTCCTGAACGAGAGACTTCGAGTTGTTGACGATGCTCTGGGCGATGTTGGAGGGGTCAATCACAGTCCATTGGGCGTTTGCCCTCCCCGCGCCGAGAAGGAGGCACATCAGGAGTGCCGCCATAATGTATTTCAGTCTTACCATGTTTGTTATTTTTCGTTAGTATATTCTGGAGGCTATTCCTCCTATGAGCCTTACACCGAGGGAGAGTGTCCACAACGCGAGTCTCAGGAGGAGGGCGACAGCGGCGACACAGGCCGTTATGATTGTCAGTATTATCCTCAGTACGTTCATACATCTTATTTTTCGGGTTCGTTAACGGTCTCCTTAAAGGGAGTCTCTGAAAGTCCTTCAAGCGTGGCCTCCGCTTTTTGCGGTTGGTCCGTTTCCGGTTCCATCGTGACATCCTGCATTATGTGGGCGACCATGCCTGTAATATCGGAGCGGAGTGTCCTTTCAGGAAATGTCGATTTGCGTCTCATAGTCATGCCGAGTTCGGGAATGAAGATTGTGTCGAGCAGCCCGTCATAGGCAAATGTCCAATATTTCTTTCCGTTACCCATATAGAGGTTCTTGTCGAAGGTCTCGGAGTCCATATAGCGCAGCACCGTGTGGTCATGGTATATCCCGTTATAGTCAATGCCGGATATGTCGGCACGCCAGTAACCGCGTTCCTCGTATATGTGCAGGGTTATGCCGGTAACGGGGTCGCGCCATTCGTCACGGATTTTATCGCGCGGATCTGTCTCTTCCTCAATGGGGAATCTGGAATTGAGGGCTTTTGTCAACGCCTTGCCCGTGTCTTCGGCGAAACGGTCTGCCACGATGTCAGCAAGAGCCGACAGGAAAAACCTGTCCCGTCTGCGGAGACTGGCCGGGGTCCTGAAAAGCAGGAACAGCAGCAACAGGGCGTTCAATGCGCACAACAGGACAATTATAACACGGTAGTTATAAATTATCGTCGGTGATAGTGACGACATGAAGTCGCCGAGTGTTGAAATAATCTGGTCAATCATAATCCTTTGTCTTCGTTTGCCAATAGTTTAATCGCGGCCTCTATGTCGCCTCCGAGACGCCGCGAGGTTTCCTGCACCTTGATTTTCTCGGTCTCCTCGGTGGTGTAGCAGTAATACTCCTCGCGGCTGACCTCGGTCGCATAGACCGCGGACTGTGTTCCGCCAAGACCTATCCATACCTCCTTGTAGAGCCTGTTGGGGTTGTTGGCAAGGTTTATCGACAATACCTGTGCCTTCTCCTTGTCGGTGAGTCCGAGCAACGACTGTATCTGGTCAAAGCGGTTCATATACTTGCGCTGGTCGAGGAGTATCTTGCAGTCGGAGTTGTTGATGATAGTCTCCTTCACCACCGGCGACGATATGATGTCGTCAACCTCCTGCGTCACCACCACGGCCTCGCCAAAATACTTGCGCACCGTCTTGAACATATATTTGAGGTACTCGCTCATGGTGGTGGTTGACAACGCTTTCCAAGCCTCTTCCACGATAAGGAGCTTGCGGATGCCCTTCAGACGGCGCATCTTGTTTATGAAGGCCTCCATGATGATAATCGTCACCACCGGGAACAGCTCCTTGTTGTCGCGGATGGAGTCAATCTCGAACACCACGAAGCGTTTGTTGAGCAGGTCGATGTTCTCTTTCGAGTTGAGAAGGAAGTCGAAACGGCCTCCGTGGTAATACTGCCTCAGTGTCGTCAGGAAATTGTCTATGTCAAAGTCCTGTTTATATATGGGTATGGGACGCTGTGCCATTTCCGTGCGGTATTCGTCGCGCATGAACTCGTAGAAGGAGTTGAAACAGGGGACAATATTGCCGTCAGACCGCATCTTGTCAAGGAACATCGACAGCGCGGATCCAAGCTCACCGCTCTCGGTCTTGCTCACATGGTCCTCCTCCGACTTCCACAGCGTCAGCAGCAGGGTCTTGATGCTGTCCTTTTTCTCCACGTCGAACACACCGTCTTCGGTGTAGAAAGGGTTGAATGAAATTGGGCTGTCCTCGGTGTAGGTGTAATAGATGCCGTCCTCCCCGTGGGTACGGTTGCGGATAAGGTTGCTCAACCCCTCGTAGGAGTTGCCGGTGTCTATCAGCAGGACGTGGGCACCCTGCTCATAATACTGGCGCACCAAGTGGTTGGTGAAGAACGACTTTCCGCTGCCCGACGGTCCGAGTATGAACTTGTTGCGGTTAGTTGTTATGCCCCTTTTCATCGGCTCGTCGGAGATGTCGAGGTGTACCGGTCTCCCCGTGAGCCTGTCAACCATCTTTATGCCGAATGGCGACAGCGAGGAACGGTAGTTTGTCTCGGCGGTGAAGAGACAGGCCGCCGGCTCGATAAACGTGTAGAAACTTTCTTCGGCAGGAAAATCCGCCTCGTTGCCGGGCATCGCCGCCCAGAACAGTGTCGGGCAGTCGATTGTGTTGTGCCTCGGCATACATCCCATCGTGGCGAGCTGTCCGCCGACATCGTTCTTGATGCGGCGCAGCTCCTCGGCGTTGTCGCTCCATGCCATTACGTTGAAATGCGCCCTGACCGACGTGAGTCCGTAACTGTGCGCCTCGTTGAGATAGAGGTCTATCCACTCCTTGTTGATAGCGTTTGAACGGCTGTACTTGGAGAGGCTGTTCATGTTGCGGGCGGTCTTTTCAAACCTCGCGAGGTTCTCGTCGTGGTCGTCGACGAACACATACTGGTTATAGATGTGGTTGCAGGGCAGCAGCAGTCCCACGGGCGACGCGAAGCTCATGCGGCAGTCCGAGCGGTCGGTCGACAGCCGTTCATAGCGGTTGTCGGTGCCGACTTTGGCGGGGAGGTCGTCGGTGTCCGACAGGGTGTGGAGGCAGAGCATATTGTCGCCTATCCTCATCTGCTGTGCCGAGAGGTCCATGTCTTCAAGACAGGCGACATCATCCATTGAGAGGGACATATATTTCTCAATCAGTCCCGAAGATGTGTCCGTGCCCACCAGCTCCTCATCCGTGAGGCGGCGCAGGGTAATGTGGCCGGAGTCGTTGATGATGCGCTCGAACTGCTCCACCGACTCCATGAATTTTACGACGGCCTCGTGGTCAAGTTCCTTCGGAAGTATGCGCCCTCGGCAGAGTGTCGAGAAATTGCTCTGCTGTCTCGCCCTCTCGCGGGTGGTCTTGGTCAGGAACAGGTAGCAACGGTGGTCGAGATACGGCCTCTCGTTGAAGTGCCGCTCAAAGGAGCGGTCAAGGAATGAAAGGCCCTCCTTCTGCAACTCCGGGCGGTATTTCCCGCTGACGAATATGTCCTGCTTGTGTACCACCGAGAAACGGGGCAGCACCTTTATGGCCTTGCACCATGCCGAGTGCATGGCCCCGTATTCTGCGGAGGTGACGGTGAACAGCTCCGGGAGCCCCACCTCAAAGGCCACCGTGATGTCGGCGTCCTTTGAGATGATGCAGCCGTGTTCCACGGCCAGAATAGGGAGCTTGCTTTCGAGCGTAGTCGCTTTAAGCGTGTTTCGCATTTCTTGTCTTTATTAGTCGTTTGATACGCTTGCGGTTGATTATGTAGCGCGGATGAAACCTTGCCGCGCCGAGTTTCATGAGTCCGTACTGCCCGTACTTGGCATTGAGCCGGAAGGTGAGCCACACGAGGGAGGGGGCGGCCACGGCGGTGAAGCCGATACAGAACCACTGGGGCACCCCCGCGACATACATCACCACGAACAGTATGAACATTGACAGCAGCCCCACGGCGAATATGAAGAGGTATTGCGCTTTCAGTCCCCGGTATTCCACGCTGCGGCCTATGCCTTTGTTTATCGGGTATTCGGCCATCAGAGGAAGAAGGATTTGAGGATTGTGGCTGCCACTATAAGGAAGATACAGGCACCGAACCAGCTTGCGGCGGTCTTTGAGGTGTCGGGGTCGCCGCTCGACCATTTGGAGTAGCATTTGACACCTCCGATGAGACCCACCACCGCGCCTATGGCGTAGATAAGTTTCACGCCGGGCTCAAAATACGAGGAGACCATGTTGGTTGCCTCGTTGATACCCGAAAGGCCGTTGCCTGCTGCGCTCATGAACTGCACCGAGCAGAGCACCATGAGCATGGCGAGGACGAACCGTCCTTTGAGAATCATAATTTTGTTTTTTGCTGTTTTCATACGGGTCTTGTATTGTGCGCCGGGCTTTCATTCTCCCGACGCGGTTTGTGTCGGGGCCTCGACGGGCCTGTGCTGTGCCTTGCACGGCATCATCCGTAATCAGTCTTCTTCATCTTCGTCTTTTTTATGTTTCACAAAATCCGGGTCCCGGAGGACACCGCCAATATCCACGGGCTTTGCCTTGGCTTTAGGGGCGGGGCTGCCTTTCTTCCTGACGCGCTTCGCGCTCTTCATGCGCATATTCTCGGCTATGCACTCCATCACCCCGTCGCTGATGCGCCTGTCGGCCTCCATCAGCCTGCCGATGAAAACCACGTCCCGCATCCCTGACAGCACCTTGCCGGCCTTGGCCTTGCTGTCGGCATCTGCACCGGGATTGACCGCCACGCTCAGCGCGTCCTCAATCTCCTCGATGCTGTCGCCGGTGGCCGGAGGGGACACCAGTCCGGGGTCCACATCATCCATGTCGGGGTCTTCTTCTTCGCTGTCTCCGTCACCGTAGCTGCCGTAGGTCCCGGAGGGATTGACATCGCCCGTTGCCGAGCCAAGAGCCTGTCTGACGGCAAAGGTTATCGTGGAGGTGAGCGATTTCTGGAAAGTGTCCATGTCGAAGTCGCTTTTGGGGACTATCGAAAGTGGCGAGGGTGGGGATGACTGGGTATCAGGCTTTGCCTCTCCCTCCTTTCGGGCGGCCTTTGCATCACCGTCTTTTCTGCGGAACATCCACGTTACAAACGACAGGTACAGGAAGCCGCATATTATCAGTACGGACAGGACGGTGTTCATAGGCGCGTCTTTTTCTTTCCTTTCTCCATAAGGAGATTGAGTATGCCGGCGTTGTCAGACAGATGACGCAGGAGTATCCGCGTCACATAGACCCCGATAGTGAGACCCTCCACGTCAAGGAGGGGCACCGACATCTTCAGCCTGTCCACCAGTTCGCGCGGGACGAATATCCCTTTTCGCGCCCCGACCTCTCCCGGTTCGAGGAACATCGAGCGGTATGCCTCCACTTCCTGCCGGGTCAGGCACTCCATTTCCTTGGCCGGACACCCTCTTGTGTCTTTTTTATTTTCGTCTGCCATATCTAAATCTGCTTGGTTTTGTTGAACATACGCTGGATAACGTCGTCAAATTCCCGGAAATGCTGCTCCAGCACGTTGTTTACATATCCGGCTATCGTCCCTCCGTCGGAGAAGAACAACAGTAGTTTCTGAATCTTTACCTTGAACTCGTCGCTGACCGCGACCTGCTTGCCGCTCTTTATCACCCGCACATATTTCTGGGGCAGGAGGTATTTCTCCATGTACTCCACCTCCTTGGGTGAGGCTGTGGCAGGTGTTTCAGTGGCTTTCGCCGCAGTCTTGGGCGGCTCTTTGACCGTTGCCGGGTCACGCATCGCGGAGGCTGTCCTGTCCTCGTATGAGTCGAGGAACTTGTCGGCGTCGAAGTTTGTCTCACGTCTTGTCGGCATACTCTTCGGGGGTTATGGTTTGGAGAATCTCATCCACCAGTTCGGGCAGATAGCTGTTTTTGAGAAGTGCCCTGTCAGGGGGCATGAAGGTGGAGCGGAAGACCGCGCCCCGGCCTGTCTCGGTGCCGTCCTTGGTGAATTTCACGCTCATGGGGAGTATGGTCTCCAAGGACTCTATGCACATAGTGGCGGCATAGCGGTTGATGATCTGGCAAAGGCTGTCTCGGTCTTTTGCCTGCACCTTGTTCCATACGAGATATGTTCCCTTGATGCGCGAATCCCCTGTGAGGATCATGCACTCGCGGACGTTGTGCGCGAATCCGATAGAGCTTTTCAGGTCTCCCGTCTCCGGGGTTATCGGGACGAAGAGGTAGTCCATCGCGGAGAGGAGCGTCACTATCTCGCGGTCGTTGACCGTGCCCGTGACATCGAAGAACACGAAGTCGGCGGCATAGCCTTCGTCTATCGCTTTCTGGGCGGTGGCGAGTGCCTCGCCCGGCCCGCTGCTTATTATCTCGTAGACGCTGCCACCGAAACTGTGCATGAGCTTGGTGAAACGTCTCTTGACAGCGGGGTTCTCCTTAATCACCAGCTTGTCTTTCCGGCGGTACTCGACCATGCTGTGCTGCCTTGCGTCGCAGTCTATGGCGAGGACCTTTCTGCCGTAGAGATAGTGGAGGCAGCTCGCGACAAGCGTCGTGAGGGTTGATTTGCCCGCTCCGCCTTTTTGGGTGGCGAAAGCGACAAAAACCGGTTCTGTCATTTCAATACGGTGTATGTGGTTGTGGAAACGGCGGACCGCCGTGCGGCACTTGCCCGTGCCTTGGTCGGCATTGCTGACGCCGGGATTGAAAATCGCCCTGTTCCCTCAGTACGTCAGATGCCCGGTGATTGGAAGGTTCAGCCACGCAATCATACGGCTCTCCTCCTGAACGGTCATACCTCTTGGGGATAATCCCGTCACCCGGTCATTCAGTCACTCAGTCATTCAGTCATCTGAGTGATTGGTAATCCTATAATCCGGTAATCCAATCATCCGTTATTCTAATGGTTTGACAATTCGGCCAACCGGCCTTTCAGTCGCCGGAAGGACTGACGGTTCAGTGTCCGCGTCAGTCTCCGGTCTGACTTTGTGGATATTCAGCAGTTCCAATGACAACGCGCTCAACTTGGATTTCATCTGAAGCGTCGTGCAGTCGTCGGGCCGTTCAGTCATATTGTATTTCAGTTTCGTGTTTTTTCCGCTGAACGGCGGGAGGATTGTCGCGTCACTCTTCTGAATTTATCAGTATATGAGCGGTGTGTCATACAGCCAAGGAACTGGCCGAATACGCAATCATAACGCCAGCAATTCAAAAATGGTTTTCGTAATGTGCTGACTTTCCGAATATTGCCGAGCTTTTGCCGAAGGTTGCCGACCACGGAAACAATTAAGCCGTTCACGTTGTTAGGCTCATACACGCAATCATCGGCCAAAACGCGGCTGGATGCGGTGTCGCAGTCTGTGGCATAAGCCTCTTTTCGGATGCCGTAACGCGGACATCGACCCGCAGGGCAGGTCAAAACCTGCGATTTTTCGCCGCGACGGGAGGTTCTCCCGCTCTGTTTTCACAGGAAAATCCGACCTCTTTTTCACCCCTGTTTTTCAGTCATTTTTCTATGCTCACATGAGCATTGCAAGGTATGTTGACAGGCACTTGAAACCAAGTGAGTGCCTCTCAACCCTTGCCGGTTCCACCGGGGGGGAGGCTTTACTCCGAAGTCGTAAACCCCGTATCCGTTTTTACTGCGGTCCGCAGTCTGTGACACGCTTAATCTACCGATTATGGCGCAGAATTTCAACCGTGGCGGACGACCGCCAAAAATAAATCCCTCCGTTTTCCGCTATGTCGTGCGTCTCGACGCACGGGAGAACGAGGTCTTTCTCTCGATGTTCGACAAGGCGGGTGCCTTGAACAAGGCCGCGTTCATAAAAGGAATACTGTTCAGCAAGCCTTTCAAGGTGTTCTATGTTGACGAGGGGACTCGCGAGTTCATAGACCTTCTATCATCCTTCAACGCCCGATACCGTACCGTCGGGGTGGAATATTCTCTCCTCGTGAAGACGCTCCGCGAGAATTTCACCGAGAAGAAGGCGATGAAGTTGTTGTCCGAGCTGGAGCAGAGGACTGTCGAACTGGTTAGGATAAGCGGCGAGATTGTCGCCCTCGCCCGAAAATTTGACGAGGCATGGTCGCAAAAATCTCGTTAGGCAACTCCCTATATGGCGCGATCCGTTACAACGGGGAGAAGCTCAACAAGGAGAAAGGCCGTCTCCTTGACACCAACAAGATATACAATGACGGTTCTGGGGCGGTGGATATCCGCCGGGTCTATAATGATTTCATGCGCTGGATGCCGGCCAATACCAAGACCGTGAAACCGATGATGCACATATCGCTCAACCCGCATCCCGACGACCGCCTGAGCGATACCGAATACACATCCCTGGCACATGAGTATATGCGGCGCATGGGGTTCGGTGATATGCCCTACATTGTGGTAAAGCATATGGACATCGACCGACACCACATCCACATTGTCGCCCTGCGCGTCGGCACAGACGGCAAGGCGGTGTCGGACAGGAACAATTTCTACCGCAGCAAGGAGATTTGCCGTGAGCTGGAGAGGGAGTTCGGGCTGCGCCCTGCGGAGCGTCAGAAGGTATCGCCCGATACCCCCATTGTGAAAATCGACCCGGCGGGAGACCTGAAACGTCAGGTGGCAAACGTGGTGAAACTCGTCGGCATGAGATACCGTTTCCAAAGCATCGGCGAGATGAACGCGGTGCTGTCGCTCTTCAATGTCAGGGCGGAAATGACCGACGGCAGGGTGAACGGGCGCGAGTACCACGGTCTGGTGTATTTCGCCACCGACGACTCCGGCACTCCTCTCGCCTCGCCGTTCAAGGCTTCCCGCCTCGGTAAGTTCGCGAGCCGTGCGGCCGTTGACGGCAGGTTCGAGAGGTCAAGGAGCGATATTGCCGACCGGCACATCGCGGATATTGTCAGACGCAGGGTTGATGACGCTCTCCTGCAATGCTCCGGCAGGGACACCTTTGTGTCGCTGCTCAAAGCGGCAGGTATTGATGTCGTGTTCAGGCTCACCGACACCGGGCGGATATACGGTGTCACCTTCGTTGACCACAGCACTATGTGTGTCCTCAACGGTTCGCGTCTCGGCAAGGAGTATTCTGCCAACGCCTTCGAGCGCAGGTTCAACGGCAGTGCGGAGGCCGTAGTTCCCGTGCTTGAAACGGAGACGCACGACCGCGCTCCGCAAACCGAAGAGCCGACCCCGCGGCATACCGTTGACCCGGAGAGTGACAGGAACACCGCAGACCCGCGGCAGACAACCCACACCCATACAGGTAGGAGTGGGGAGCCGGACACAACGGATGATATGCCTTCTATCCCCGGTCTCGACCTGTTCCATGTCGGGCCCGGTTTCGATGCGGAGGAGGAGGCGTTCTGCCGCGCCATGCGGCGCAGGAGACGCAGGGGCAGAAAGCCCGGAAGTTAATCACAAACTAAAAGCATTTATTCTATGAGTCAGCAGGAAGACGACCTACGGGCACTCGCCAAGATAATGGATTTCGTCAGGGGCATAAGCATCGCCATTGTCGCTGCAAATATCCTGTGGTTCACAGGCGTGGCCGTGGTACACAGCAATTGGTTCGTCATTACGGTTTACCGTATATTGAATAATCTCAATAACGAGTGCGGCATTTTCCAGAATCCGAACAATGCGAAGTGGTTCGCGCTCCTTCTTCTCGCCGTCTCGTGTTTCGGCACGAAGGGGGTCAAGAGCGAGAGCATAAAATGGAGGCACGTCACGGCGGCCCTCGCTGTCGGCCTCGCGTTTTTCATCGGCTGCTGGTGGATGCCCGCCAAAGGTTGGACGGTTATGTATATCGCATCGACAGCTCTCGGATATGTGGCGTTGCTTTTCGGCGGCGTTTGGGCCGGGAGAATACTCCGGGGCAACCTCATGGACGACCGTTTCAACAATGAAAACGAGTCGTTCATGCAGGAGACGCGCCTGATGAAAAACGACTATTCAATCAACCTCCCGACGCGGTTTTACTACAAGCGCAAGTGGCATAAGGGGTGGATTAACGTAGTCAACCCGTTTCGCGCGACGATAGTCCTCGGCACTCCCGGTTCGGGTAAGTCATACGCGGTGGTCAACAATTACATAAAGCAGTGTATTGAAAACGGTTACAGTGCCTATCTGTATGACTTCAAGTATCCCGACCTGTCCGCCATAGCCATGAATCACCTCCTCACCCACAAGGAGGGATACAAGGGGAGAATCCCGGAGTTCAGGGTCATCAACTTTGACGACCCGATGCGCTCACACCGCTGCAATCCCATAGCACCGGAGTTCATGACGGATATTTCCGATGCCTACGAAAGTGCATACACTATAATGCTCAACCTTAACAAGACTTGGGTGAGCAAGCAGGGAGACTTCTTCGTGGAGTCGCCCATCATCCTTTTGGCCGCTATAATCTGGTTTTTGCGTATTTACCGTAACGGAAAATATTGTACCTTCCCCCATGCGATTGAATTTTTGTGCCAGCCATACAAGGATATTTTTCCAATCCTTACCTCCTATCCATCCCTTGAAAACTACCTCTCGCCATTTATGGATGCTTGGAAATCAGGGGCGCAGGACCAGCTCCAGGGTCAGATAGCGTCGGCGAAAATCCCCCTTACGCGAATGATTTCCCCGCAGCTCTACTGGGTCATGTCGGAGAGCGAGTTCTCACTCGACATCAACAATCCGGAAAACCCCAAAATCCTGTGCGTCGGCAACAATCCCGACCGCCAGAATATCTACGGGGCGGCCCTCGGTCTCTACAATTCGCGCATCGTAAAGCTGATCAACAAGAAGAACAGGCTGAAGTCCGCTGTCATAATCGACGAGCTGCCCACGATATATTTCAAGGGGCTCGACAACCTCATAGCTACCGCGCGAAGCAACAAGGTGGCGGTGTGCCTCGGCTTTCAGGATTTCTCGCAGCTCAAGCGCGACTACGGCGACAAGGAGGCGGCGGTGGTGATGAACACGGTCGGCAACATCTTCTCCGGGCAGGTCGTGGGGGAGACGGCCAAAACGCTGTCCGAGCGTTTCGGAAAGGTGTTGCAGAGACGGCAGTCAATGTCGGTGAGCCGTCAGGACGTGAGCCACTCCTTCAACACTCAAATGGACTCCCTCATACCTCCGAGCAAAATCTCGACTCTGACGCAGGGTATGTTTGTCGGGGCTGTCTCCGACAACTTCGACGAGCGCATCGACCAGAAGATTTTTCATGCCGAGATTGTCGTTGACAACGATAAGGTAAGGAGGGAGACTGAAGGCTACGAGGAAATCCCGGTCATTAACGGTTTTGTCAACGAGGTGACGGGCCAATGTGAAATGGAGCGGGTGATACAGGACAATTACGACCGTATAAAAGCGGAAGTCCGGCAGATAGTCGAGGATGAGAAAATCCGTATGGCAAAAGACCCTAAATTCAGTAAATTCATGCAGGACTGATATGTAAAGAGTGTAAAGGAGGTATGCCATTGCCTCGTTCTTACGAGAATCTTCCACATTTTCGTGTCGGGACTCAGGCATACCTCCATATACATACTCTTTGTAATTTACCACAAAGTTAGTAAATTATTTGATGCTGTCGGTCACTTTTATTAACTTTGTTGCTGAAAGTGAACTCAAAACAACTGCTAATCATATGCACGCCGACAACAGGAGAGAACAGCTGTACCGAGCAGCATTCAAACTTTTTCTAACGAGACATTACGAGTCCGTCACCATTGCCGATATAGAGAAGGAATCGGGGATGACGCGCGGCGCGGTGTCGTATTATTCCAAGACTAAATTAGTTCTCTTCAAACAGGTTGTAAAACACTATCTTATTGACAAACAAAATGTGCGTAATAAGTATGACCACGACCAGCCCACGTTTTATGACTTCATAAATGCGGCCGTGGACGGTGTGAGGGACACAATGGCGAGTATGCAGAGGCTCATTGACGAGATTATGCCGCAGAACGCGAGCCGCTCATATCTTTTTCTCCTGTTGCAGCTAAAGACCTATTTCCCCGACATGCACGACGAGTACCTGAAAAACCGCAACAATGAGCTGAGTATGTGGAACGTGAAAATCATTGATGCGATTGCCCGTGGCGAATTACGTTCCGATTTGGATGTAATGATTAGCGCAGAGCAGTATGTGTATCTCTATTACGGTGAGTCTTTTTATGAGTCAATGCTGAGCGGATTGGATGCCGAGCACCTCCGCAGGGTGCTACTTGCCTTATATGGCTTGATGAAGGCTCCTGATAAGACGGTTTGATCGTTTTGGTGCCCATAATTTTTCAATCATAGATTTTTTGAGTAAGTTTGCATTACATTCAAAGCGTAACGTAAACTTTTTTCTATGTACCAGAACGTATTTATAACCAGAACATCCTCCTTCTTCCCAAACGAGGTCGTGCCCAACGACCACATGGAGGACTTTCTCGGACGCGTCGGGGGACGACCGTCGAGAGTAAAGAACATCATCCTCCGTCAGAACGGCATAACGGGGCGTTACTATGCCCTCGACCGCGACCAATGCATAACCCATACCAACGCTCAAATGGCTGCATTGGCGATTGACCGCCTTTTCAAGTCTCCGCAGGAGAAAGAAGAGGTCCAGCTCCTTGCCTGTGGCACTTCGAGTCCTGACCAGAATCTTCCTTCGCAGGCCTCAATGGTGCATGGCGAGGCGTTTTCCCATACGTTGGAAATCTACTCCCTCGCGGGAGTGTGCCTCACCGGGCTTGCCGCGTTGAAAACCGCCTATATGTCGGTCTGCATGGGCAACTCGGATAACGCGGTGGTGAGTATGTCGGAACTGGTCTCCCCGTCGTTGCTCTCCAAGTTCTTCGAGGAGGAGTACCGTCGGGAGCAGGAGGTGTCGGACCATCCGGCGATAGCCTTTGAGAAGGACTTCCTCCGATATATGCTCTCCGACGGGTCTGCCGCGCTATACCTTTCCAATGAGCCGGAAAAGGGGGCGTTGAATCTTCAGATCGAGTTCATCCACATGAAGTCGTTTGCCAACCGCCAGCCGGCCTGTATGTATATGTGGGCGGAGGCGATGCCCGACGGCTCCCTGAAAAGCTGGAAGGAGTTCGGGAGCCGCGATGTGGCCGAAAAGTCGGTGTGGTGCATCAAGCAGAACGTGAAGATACTCAACGAATACATCACCCGCTATTTCGTGGATGTGATAGAGGAGGCCCTCAACTTGTTCGAGGTGGACACCG
The DNA here is from genome assembly GCA_910584055.1 of uncultured Muribaculaceae bacterium. Classification (GTDB taxonomy): domain Bacteria; phylum Bacteroidota; class Bacteroidia; order Bacteroidales; family Muribaculaceae; genus Lepagella. Next base: position 128,949 of record CAJTZS010000001.1, read on the forward strand.
ACGAGGTGACATACGTCATTCCGCATATCTCTTCGATGTATTTCTACAACAAGCTGGACGAGGAGTTCCGCAGCCGTGGAATCGACCTGCCGACATCCAAGTGGTTCACAAACCTCACATGGGTCGGCAACGTAGGGTCGGTGGCTCCGTTCTCGGCTCTCGATGAGCTGCTGCGCACCAAGCCGCTCAAATCGGGGGATAAGATACTTGTCGTCGTGCCCGAAAGCGGCCGTTTTTCATTCGGCGCGACATTATTGCGCGTGATTTAATTGGCAATGTCGGATTTTTAGACTAACTTTGTAGTCTCAATACGAGATAACTACTTTTCATATTTGTCTTTCAACACGAAAATGTGGAAGTTTTTAGTAAGAAGACGGATAGATATGAAACGCGAGTCCATACGTCATACGGGTATGGGGTTGCGCCGTATCTTTCTTACAGGTCTTCCACAATAACCCTCGTGTTAGATACGACGCTTCTCCATACCCTTTTTGCGTAATGTCGAAACATCGGGAACAATCATTGAAAAACAGGTCGGATATACTTAGGAAGTGTTATCCGTTGGTTGCCACCGGCAGCTGGGACGCTATCGCAATTTCCGATATTGAAAAGGTAATCAAACAGACAAGGGGGGCTATCGCATACTATTTCAAGAATAAAAAGACTCTTTTCGCAAATATCCTCGATGAACTGTTTTTCCCGGTGTTCGCGCTCTCGGCTGATGAAAGGGATAAACTATCCAAGGCTACTGTTTCCGATTTCTATAAAAAATACAAAACTCCGTTTGAAAGAGTCCGCGATGATTTGCGGGACAACTACGGTGTCGAAAACCCGTCACAGGCAATCTTCAATCTCTTTATCCAAGGTTCCAAGCACTACGACCGGTTCACATCAAACGTCGGCGAACTGATGCAACTGGAACAGGACTTCATGAGCCGCATAGTAGGCGGCAGAGTAAACAATATCCTCGACCTAAACCGCGTCTATGTCGAAAATATCGGAAACATCTTTATTGAGTCAATGAATTTTGATTCATATTAAGAACTGTTTAATTACTATATCATTGATATTTACATCAAATTGCACCTATACAAAATTAGACAGCCTATATTTTGTGTTAGGCTGTCTAATTTATAGGAATCTCATTGACTAAGACTGATTGAAAACAAGTTTTCAATCATCAACAATATTCACCTTATGACCTTGAGTATAACTCGTTGGATAATCATAATCAGATTTTATTATACTCCAAATAGTGAAGTATTTCTTCTAATCTGTCATAATAATCCATAATATTAGGCTCTCTTCTCTGATACATTTTATCTACCTGAGATAAAACAATCTGTTTTAAATCATTAAACCTGTCTGGTTCAACAAGTTTACACAGCGCTAAGTCTATGAAAATCCAGTCAGCACCGACATCTGGTAGAGTAGCATCTCCATCCAATATTGGCTGAATAGTTTTTTCATAGAGATTTTCCAGAGACGAGTATGTACTGAATACATACTCAGAACATCTCTTTAGTATTATCTTGAAATTTTCAAGATTTTCATGATATCCCTCCTTGTTCAAATTTAAGACGAATTTATCTTGTTGCGACAACATATCGCCAGTAAAATCTATACTGGTTCTATCTCGCTGAGTTTGTAGTCGTTTAACACTAAACTTCTCAAACCATTTTTTAATACTTGCATTTAAGCCCCAGAATTAATATTCTCATACGAATGATTATCATATGTCCTAACAATAGAATAAAAGGGAAAAGTATAATCAAACTGATAATGACAAATGGTAATTCAAATTCCGAGAAATAGCCATAAGCCAAATCTAATTCAACAATTACAACAGCTAATACAATGATTAGCACGCACAATCTAACATTTTAACCATAAACTTCTACTGTATTTGCAACAATCCTCTTGATGATGATACCAGGATATCAACAGCTCAATAACTAAGATAATTTGAGAGATAATCAATATATAATTTTTTGCTGATGGTTTCATAACGGGAATTGAACATCCCGATGCAAAACAAGCATAAAAATCCATACAATCCTGCATATAGACCAATGAAGCCACATCCCTCCAAATTAAAATTACCTTCGTCTATCAGATGTCTAAAACGGCGATATGATTTATCCAAGAGACCTCCATGTTCTTGGATAAGCCTATATGACCTTTTGTCGGAGTAAAAACAAAAGGTGGAACTGAAAAATCTCGCCAAATCCGAAAATCGAATTTGGCGAGATATAAGTATCAGCTTTATGCATCTTAAAGAGCGGAACCGATGTATTCCTCAGTACACTGCCTTAATGATTGGTCTCATTTTCATGAGACACAACGTCACGTACAGTATTCAGCTCTTTATACGTTTCTGCCAATGGTTTCCCACGCGAGTCTGTTTTGAAAGTAAAACAACCATATCCTCTATCTCCATTTGAATGATTTTCTACTTTGTAGACAGTACAAGGTTTAAGGTTAATCATTTGCTTTTCCATAGAATGTTGCAGTACAGACACTACTTTATAAGATGGATTATTTCTATCGAAATAGAAAACATTTGTTGCCATAGAATCATTTCTGAGTTCTACATTATACAAATTATAATTTACTCCATCTTCTTCTATAGTCAAGGAAATAATATTATTACCTCGTTTAGTGCATACTGCTTCGGTGGTAATATCAAAATAAATTGAATTATCCGTGCAACCCGCAAATAGCATACAGACTACAATACATAGTATGGGATTATTTGCTTTTACTTTCATAATCCTTCCACCATTGATTAATTGTATTAATTTTGTATTCATCAGGGTTGCTTGACTTTAGCAAATTCTCCAATGAATTCTTACCATATGTGTGGTTTGGAAAACCCAGGCTCGGATGACCCCTTAGACCAGGTTGAATTGACCCCTTGAGCCAAAATATCACTGACCCTTTTGCCCAATATAAAAATGACCCCTGTCGACGTAATGTCAGCAGGGGCTTTTATATGTATCTTTGAATTCCGTTTTGGCCGACGGGGGATATAACTCAAAGAAAACATGAACACAAAATTAAAAAATATTCTCCTATGTCACGCATCGGGGATGGGCATAAAAGGCATCAGCAGTGCCTTTGGCATATCCCGGAACACGGTGCGCCGCTATGTGAGAATGTATCAGGACAGCGGGATCCCCGCTGAGAAGCTGCCGTCGCTGAGCGATGCGCGTCTACAGGAACTATTTGCCATACCCGGGGCGAGGGAACGTAAACCGTCGGAGCGGCAGATCAGGCTTGAAGCCCTATTGCCCGATTATGCGGCGCGGCTTTCCCGAAAGGGTATGACGGTCAAGAAATTGTATGAAGAGTATCATGCCGACCATCCCGATGGCTATCTGAAGGCATCTTTCGGGATGAAACTCAGGCAGTTCATGCTGCAGACCAACGCCATCGGCCATGTGGAGCACCGCGCCGGAGACCAGATGTATATCGATTTTGCCGGAGACCGTCTGGAAATAGTCGAAGAGGCAACAGCCGAGGTACGAAAGGTCGAGGTGTTTGTGGCGATACTTCCATGTAGCCACTACACATATTGCGAGGCAGTGTGGACGCAGAAGAAGGAAGACCTGATCAAGGCCTGCGAAAACGCCATCCGTTTCTACGGCGGCGCACCATGTGCGATTGTGCCTGACAACCTGAAATCTGCCGTCACGCGCAGTGGCCGCGACGAGCCGGTCATAAATCCTGACTTCGAATCCTTTGCCGAGCATTACGGCTGCGCCGTGATGCCTGCCCGTGTAAGGCATCCCAAGGACAAGGCTCTGGTGGAAAATGCGGTAAAACTGATGTATCGGTCCGTGTATGTAGACCTTGAAGGTCTGGTTTTCCATAATCTTGAGTCGCTTAACGAAGCAATCCTCAGGTCTCTGGAGAAGTTCAACGCACGCAATCTGACGCGTCGGAAGGAATCACGCCGTCAGCTCTTTGAGGCAGTGGAGCGGGAGAGTCTCCGGCCATTGCCTGCGAACCGCTATCAGATGAGACAGCGGGCTGTCGCGACAGTACAGCGTAACAGCTACGTCACTCTGCACAAGCATCACTATAGTGTGCCTGTGCAATATGTAGGCAAACGTGTGGATCTGGTCTACGACACTGACACGATCGACATCTTTCATGGCTTTACCCATGTGGCGACGCATCACCGCAACGACACTCCGTATGAATATACAACGAAACCGTCACACAATCTGCCTGGACGCAAGGGGAGCTGCGAGAGCGACATTGCGGAACTGCTTTCACGCGCGGCACAGATCGACAACATCGTATTGCACTATCTGCGGGCTGTCATCGAAGACAGGCGTTATCCGGAACTTGCCTTCAGAGTCTGTCGTGGCATCATGAAACTTGAGAAAAAGTACGGACAGGAACGGCTTGTGTCGGGATGCGCCGCGGCAATGGACGCACGCCTTTACAGTGTCAGCGACATGGTGGACATACTTGAGTCCGGGGCCGATGCGGATTATTTGCCGGGGGCTGACGCCAACGGCAATGACCCTCAGACACCCTCCCACCGGAACATACGCGGTAAGGAATATTTTGCCGCCAGCATAAAACTATCAGCCAACAACAACGAACAACATGGAAACGAACAACATGGAAACGAACAACATGGAAACGAACAATAAAACCACGCCAATAACAGCGGAGAAAGACCGCAACTCCATCTCTCTGGACCTGATGCACCGTATGCGCTTACACGGCATGTCGGCAACGTTCTCCGAAAGTCTTCAGGCCACATTCGCCGAGACAATGACACCGGACAGCTTTCTGAACTGGCTGCTATCCAGAGAATGGGACTACAGGGCCGCACGCAATATCGAGCGCCTGGTGAAGAACGCAAACTTCAGATACGATGACGCGTCGGTGGCGCAGATTGACTATAACCTTCCGCGTGGCCTGGATCGCAATCAGATGGAACGTCTCGCATCGCTGGACTTTGTCCGTAAAGGTGAAAACCTGTTCATCACAGGCTGTTCGGGTACGGGCAAAAGCTATCTGGCTACAGCACTGGGATACGAGGCATGCAAGGTCGGTATGCGCGTCCTGTACGCGAACGCATCCAAACTGATGGGAACCCTGAAAATCGCCAAAAACAAAGGGACAATCGAAACGGAACTCAAGAAACTCGAAAAAACGCAGCTACTTATCCTCGACGATCTCTTCCTGGTGCCTCTCGACGCCAAGGAACGCGCACATCTTACGGAAATCATCGAAGACCGCCATGGTCGCAAATCAATCATAGTGACATCACAGCTCCCCGAACTGGACTGGTACGAAGCAATCGGTGACTCCACAGTGGCAGATGCAATACTCGACCGCATTGTCCACACTGCCCATCGAATAACGCTTACCGGCGAAAGCGTCCGTAAGCTCAAAGCTATAAAAAGCAGATAAGACAAAATAAAACTGACCCCGTCGGCCATAACGTTTTCAGGGGGCAATTCAAAATATTTTCAGGGGTCAATTCATCCTTGGTCTAAGGGGTCATCCGAGCCTGGGTTTTCCAGCCTCCTTAGCGTCGTCTCCGAACATCTCATAAAAGTCGCCGACCCTGAATATCAGTATCGCGTCGGGATGTTTCTTTTTCATCTCCTGATACTGCTGCAACAGCGGTTTCTCCTTTGGCACTTCCGTCCTTTCGGCGATATTCCGGTTTTCCTTCTCGGCGGTATCCTGTTTTTCGGCCGGGGTGTCGGGCGGAGTCAGTTTAGGTGAATAGCCGTTATAGCGGTCAACATCGAGACGAAGACGCATTGACACGTCGAGGGCTATGCGTAAATCGCGCGCTATGCCATCCACACCTTCATTGTGGGTGTAGATTATACCGGGTTTGCCGTACTGATCCGTCCCGATTTTTGCATCGGTGCAAATGACGTTTTGCGGAAACGCGGTGAAGAATTTGTTGCCGGAGACCTTCGTCCCGGAATCGACGACACTCTGGATGAAGAATTCCTCGTCTGCCGAAAGTGATTTTTTGCCGTCATGTTTCTGGAGGACTATCAGGTCACTCCCGGTCTCGGTCCCGGCGGTCTCGGTGAACGTGTTGTTGGGGAGGCGCAGCGCGGCAACAAGGTCGGCGCGCCTCACCAGCTCCATCCTGACAAACGGGGAGGCGGCGTTCATCACCCCCTGCGGGGCGATGAATGCCACGATACCACCTTCGCGCACGGAGTCGAGTGCCTTCAGGAAAAAATAATTGTGTATCGCCTTGGATGCCTGACGGTAGGCCGTATCCTTGCTTTTTGCATATAGAGGGTCTGCAACCGCGAAGTCCCCGAAAGGGATATTGGACGCGGCCACGTCGAAATAGCCCTCGAAGTCCTTCTCTATATTCTCGAAGCCTTCCGACCTTACGGTGGTCGAGGGATGCAGCGCGGAAAGTATCCGCCCTGTCAGCAGGTCTTTTTCAAACGACATCACTTCCATGCCGGCGTTTGTGGCCATGAAGGTGTCTATGAAGTCACCGCGCCCCGCACTCGGTTCAAGAAAACGCTTGGCAACGACCCCGGCGTCCTGCAAGGACTCCGCTATCGCGTCAATGACCGGCTGCGGGGTATAGAAAGCCGTCAGCACCGAGGCTTTGAGCGAGTCCATATACCCCTTGAACTCCCGGTCGTCCTTTGAATAGTCGTGTATGATCCTGCGCAGTTCCACTGTCGGGGTGAACAGTCCGAGGTCAGACTTGCTCCACTGCGCGGCATCCGCGATACTGTCGGCTGGATTGAGGATGCACTTCAGCCCCCCGAATCCGGCGTATTTCCTCAATATGCCGCACTCCTGTATGTCAGGCCCCCTGTGCTCGACACCGAGTCTGAACGCCAGACGTATGGCCTCGGTGTTGTCGCGCATGGTGTTCAAACGGTTATAGCTCATAGCCGTCGAGTATTTCCGTTATCGTGCCGAGAAGTTCGTCATGCAACGCCTGACGGTCATCCGGGTAGTTCCCGTTGACATTGTGGCGGTCGAGCACGGGCCTTACATCCCGGTGCCGCACCATATGCACCGCCGTCGGCTCCCATGTCTCAGGGGAGAGCCGTGTCCAGCAGTCTTCCTCTATGACCTCGTGCACCGCGTCATAGCGGGAGAAGAACAGCCCTTCAAGCAATGTCCGCATCGCCAATTCCTGGCATATATGCGGGGCGCGGCCGCTCAGGAAGTTTGTTATATATATGTCAAGTGCCGAATCGGCACGTTCCGATATGAATTTCTCGTTGTTGTACTTGTCGAAATGGTGGTCGGCAAGGTGTCGGCGCAGATATTGGACATAAAAGTCGAGCAGCGCGTAATCCTGTGCATCTTTCATCTCGCGTCATGGTTTTTCATTGTCCCGGCGGAATACCGGGGATGCCCCGTATCTTTTTCCGTCGGCCCGGACTGTCTTGCCGGGTAATAGTGGCAGACGGATAAATCCCCGTCTGCCACTTGTCTTATTACGGAGTCCCTGCCATAAGGCGGAATGTCCGTCTATTTGGCGAACAGCTCCGTCAGGTGGACTGCAACCAGCTTGTAGACCTTGCTCTCGTCAGCCGTCAGGTCGACGGGCAGAAGTCCGGTTACTGTAATCGCGTAGTGCGCGATACCGTCGGCTCCGGCTCTCCACATACCCTCGTTGCCGGTCACCTCGGTGTTCTCCGCATATTTACCCACCGACGGGTTATGGCGGAGAAGAGCGAGAGCATCCGCTATGTCTGCGGCTGCCGACGGCGGAAGGATGTTTGAGGCGGAGGGATACGATATAAGCCCCTTGTTGTAAAGCGACATGGCGGCTGCGACGGTGGCCGACGGGGATATTCCGAACCGGCTCTCCGCCGCATTCTGCAATTCGGGAAGTCCCCAAGGGGCATAGGACGGGGCATCGGCGGCTACCCCGGCGTCTTCGGGCTTGACCCCGATTGTGAATTCCGCGATTGCGTTGTCATGGAACGTCTCATATCCGGTCGGGAGGTGTCCGGCATCAGAGATTGCAGCCTCTATGTCCGCGCGTGTGATACGACGCAGCCACAGTCTCGAAGTCTTGGTGTTGCATCCGATATAGTTTTTCATGCTCTCGAACATGACCTCACCGAAAGCCGAGGGTTTCATGGCGTTGAAAACGATGTCGGACTCCTGCCACAGCCTTTTGATTACCGAAAGCTGGGCTGCATCGCGGGCTGTGCGCGAAGACTTGTCACCGCGTTTCTCACGAGGTCCGAAACGGTAGTTGGCGGCAAAGGTCTCGTCGGCGGTCATGTCGGATGACACGCTGAACTCAAATCGGGACTTGGGTTTCGCGGTTACGATGTTGCCCCCGGTCCATGACACCGAGATGTCGCCTTTCGAGTAGTACCCCTTGCGCTGGATGTTCACGCCGAGCGACTGGGCGATTGTCTTCGCCACCGCGCGGCTCTCTGTCAGTATGAATATTTTTGTCATTTATGTGTCTTTGTTTTAATTCTGAATTTATTTTTTACATCTTGCGGCCTTTGGACTGCTTTTTCTGCTTGCTGTCCTTGGGGGCTGTCTGACCCTTTTCAAGAGGCTCCTTTACGCCCTTGGTCGCCTCGTTGGTCTTGCCCTCGTTGTTGACCGCAGTCTGGACCCGGCTCTCGTTGGAGGGGGCGATTGTCTTTCCCTGCCGCGGGTCGTTGGGTATTGCCTCCGCCTTCTGCTTATCCGGGTTGTACCACAGGTACAGGGTGCAGGGATTGCCTTTTTTGTCGACGCGGTTTGTCAGCACCGCGACACCTCCGGACTCATAGTCCTTCTGCTGCTGTTCGGTGAGCGGTATGTGGTCCCACTGCGACAGGTGTTTCAGTGTGCCCTCCTTGGTCAGCCATGTGTTTGTCTTGACCTTGGGTGCGCCGTCCTGAGACTGCGACTGTTTCTGCTTTTTAGCTCCCTTGGGGACAAATTCCACGTCCCGGCGGTCCGCGCTGATCTGGAGGGTCACGGTGTATTCCTTGCCGTTCTTGCCTGAGATGCGTTTGGGCGGGAGGGCCTTTCCGCTCTTCAGTTCCTCGACCTCCTGGATCGTGAGCTTGGTCTGGCCTATGGTGTCGCGGACATACACATCCTTGACAGGCACCGATACAATCTCGTTGGTGTAGCGGTCGATGCTGACGAAGGAGGGAACTTTCTCGCCCGTGGTGCTGTCCACCAGATCGGCGATGCGGCCGAGGTTACCCGTGTTACGGAGGTTGGCCTTGTCCTCGTCGGTGAAGGTCATGCCCTTGAATTCCTCGTCAAGCCGTGGCTGTCTGCATATGAAATGCGGCACCACCTTGACGCTGCCGTCGGGGTCGGTCCTGAATGACAGTCGCGCCGCCAGCGTGTATTTCTCCCCGAACAGCGTCGGGGTGACGGTGACGAGTCCCGATTTGCGGTTGTAGAGCATCTCGCGCAGGTCTCCGGACTCGTCGAGGGATTTGCGGTCGATGCCCCAGCGTGTGCCGAGTTCCTCCCAGTCCACCTTGTCGGGGTCAATGGCCTTGTAGCGGCTCTCCTTTTTGCTCTCCTCCTGTGAGGGAAGTTCGACCTTTGCCGGGGCGAGGAGGTCTTTGTTGGCTTCGGGGTCTTTGAGCATCTCTGCCATGACGGGACCCACCTTGTCGAATGTTTCGGCGTCGGCCTTGAAAAATCCGAACAGCGAGGGGTTCTTGCACTGCCGCATGAAGTTGGACAGGAAAGCCTCTATCGGGTTCTGGCGAATGTTGAATTTCACAAGGTCTCCGAGTGAGGCGGTCTTGGCATCCTTCATTATAGGTGTGCCGTCCTCGTTGAGTCCCGCGACCGCTCCGGTCTGGCCTGTCTCGTTGTTGCGGGCTATGAGCACCTGTTCTTTGTCGGGTGTCTGGTCTTGTGCCATTTTATCTATGTTGCTATGTGGACGGTCTCTTGCCGTTTTCCGGCCGCGACGCAGCCGCGGGTGTCGTCACCCAGTATGTATCCGAGCACGTCGGGGGTCAGGTAATGTATGGGACCGCCGGGTGTCTTGCGGATATAGGGGAGTGTGCCGTCTTTCCTTAGATTGTACTGCTGCCGCTCGCTTATCCCGAACTTCCGTTCCACCTCCTTGGGGGTCAGCAGCCGTGGCATCTGGAATTCGGTGCCGTTGAGACGGCTGTCTATGCTGTCGAGCCTCTCAATCACTGTCCTGAGGAGACCCATAAGGGCTGTGGTGTCGGTTGTCATGGGCGTGGCGGTGTTTTTATGCGGCGTTTTTCGAGTATCGCCATTATTGTCTTGCGGCTGAAGTCAATCCCGTATGTGGATATTGCGTCGGTTACGTCTCCGAGCCTGAACTGGCCCGTGCCTCCGTCCCCTACATCGGTAAGGCTGTATTTCTTGATGTAGCGGTAGGCTGTCCTCTCGCATACCATCCAGATCAGCTGGAGTTCCTTGCAGGTGACAAGGTAGTTCCTCTCCACGTCGTCGAGATAGTAGTCCTCATACTGCGGTCTCCCTTTTGTTTTTATCGGTGCTGCGTCCGGACCGTCCACAAACGCCAGCACCTTTTGCATTATGCCGTGCATCTCATCCATGCGGATTCGCATAGCACTTATTTCGCTGCAATAATCTATGGCTGTTTCGCTCATTGTTAGTGAATAAATGTTACGGAGCCCAATCATGGATTTACGCTCCTGTTTTTATGTTTCGGTTTTCTCTTGTTTCCGGGTGGAATAGGGACTGTTCCTTTTTTCGGATGCCCCTGTCACCGGGGAGGGGGTCTTGTCTGTCGTATCTTCATTTTCTTGTTTTTTGGTTTTGGGCGATTTTCAGAATTAAAACATCGACACTGTGATGTTTTCTCTGACAGGCTACTGACAGAGTTATGACAGCTTTCTGACTTTTTACATGATGATTGTAATGTGACCTTATTTATCGTTTATTATCCTGCGCATAGTCAAGGTATCCGACCGCGTTTCCGGTCGTGAGACGCAGTTCCGCCCATTTCCTCAGTTCGGAGATGCGGAAGTGGAGACGGTGCCCGAATTTGTGGAATGGGATGTTGCCGGCAGACGTTTCCTTGTATAGCTGGCCCTTGGCAATACGGTAGCCGTTGGAATTCAGAAACTCCAACGCACCGTCTATGTCCACCGATTCCTGCTCCCTCTTGGGTTGTGATGCTGCGAGTATTTTATCAAGGCTCTCGCTGACCGCGTTGTTGATTAGCTCCCTCAAATTATCAAAGGGGATAATGACTATGTTGTTATCCATCTAATAAAAACCGCAAGGTATAGGGTTTACATACCCATGCAATATGTAAAATCGCCGTAACACGGCTAAATGTTCATTTTTTTCTCCGTTAATATTTAATCCGCGACCCGCGGAGGCTTTGCGGCAGTCGGATGTATAACAATATCAAAAAGGATTTTGATTTTCACAAATAGCGGATTGTCAGTATATTGTCATAACAATGTCGCCAACGTGACAAGACTTTTTCCAAATCTGAGTATAATACATTCAATATATAATGTATTGATGTCTGAAAACAATTAAAACCTGTTTTTACGGAGTCTTGTCCCCGAACATCCACAATGGCCTCAATACGGGCATGAAAAAAGCCGACACTCGGCTGTGTCGGCTTTACTGATGTCGAATCAATCACTGCGCCATTTCAAGCTCCGGGAGACTGTTAATGGCTTTGTGCTTCAACTCGTCAACGACGTGGAGGTATTTCTCCGTCATCTCGATGCTGGCGTGTCCCATAAGTGCCTGCACCGTCTTTATGTTGGCTCCGCCGTTAAGCACGTTCACCGCGAAACTGTGGCGGGCACAGTGCCATGTGATATGCTTGGGGATGCCGGCCTTTGCCACCCATTTTCCGATATGATAGTTGCAGGACCACGAACTCGGAAGGGTGAATATCGTCTGCGACAGGGCTTCCCCGGTCGGGGGTGGACCGATGAGTTTAAGTATCATCGGACTCAGCGGGGTCACTACGCCGCTGTTCTTGCTGCGTCCCGCAATCTTGCTCTGCTCGAATTTCAATACCCCCGTGGCAAAGTCCACATTGGAGTATTTCAGTTTACGCACGTCGCACCAGCGTATGCCTGTATAAAGGCTGAACAGGAACGCTCTCCTTATGTCCGGCTCTCCCCCCTCGTAAGGGGTAATGGCGAGAGTTTTCACCTCGTCAAGAGTAAGTATAGACTTCCTAAGCGCGAGACGGTCCATGCGCATGACTATCCCCTTGGCAGGGTTTTTCTTCATCAGGCCCTCCTCCACGGCGCAGGCTATCACCTTTTTGAACATTCCGAGGCAGTGCGACGCCCCGTAGCCGACCGACACTTTCTTCAGGTGGTCTGCATATCCCGACACCATTTCCGTGGTGAGGAGGTCCATTCTGAGAAACTCGGTGTAGCGTCGGTATTTCTGAATACCGGAAAGGAAGTCTATGAAACGCCGGTAGGCGGTGCCGAGGGCGACCCTCGTAGGCGTGGCATAGATTTCGTCGTCGCGATGTTTGCGGAAGTAGCGGAGAAAGTCAGTCTCCTTCTCTTTCTTAAGGCGGTATCCTTCGCGGTCTTCGAGAAATTCCTGCTCACGCTCAAAGCGTATCTTCTCGGCGAGGGTGAGAGTGTTCTTGTTCTGGGTTCGCTCTGCCTGTGTCCGGGGGTTCAGTATGAGGTAGAGGTTCAGGTTCTCGCGTTTGCGGTTGTGTTTGATTTTGTATTTCGGCTTTCCCGCCATAGCCCCCTCCGTATATATGACGTGGTTGCCCTCGTCATCAAGCACGGGGGTCTCGGTGCGTCCGAGATAGTATTCCAGCGCGAGACTGGCACGGCCGTCTTTCAACACGGTCTGCACCAGCTTTGGATTTTGTTTGTTCTTGTTTTCAACTTTCGCCATAGTCTTGCTATTCTTGTTTTTGGCGCAAAGATAGCGCGGTTTGGTAATCGTTGAAAATCGCCCTCAACACATATTAACAACTGAATCGTACAAATTGTGTACTGAATGAGAAAAAAGCCGCAAATCACCGCATATCATCAGTAGTTCAAAAAATATAATCCCCTCAAAATCAGACTATGAAAATTGGGGATAAATTCTTAATTTTCTATCCCAAGTTTACAACATAATCTTGTGTGAGACTGTTTTTTTGCAACTGTTTGCGGTATTCCTTGCGGTAATCATTCCTGCGCAATGCATCTAAGGATGCATTCAATTGATCTCCGTTGATTTCATTCCGCATCAGGCGGTAATAAAGCATGTCTACCTGTGAAAGATAGGCGGCATTTGTTTTGTTGTTTTTGGTTGAGAAATATGCCGCCGGACTTTTTATATAGTCAGGATTGTTGAGCAACATTTCCTGCTCGAGGTCTATTATGTCGGAAGTGGAAGCATAATGTTGATAATCGAGCGAGGGTAGCGGATTCAGGTAATAGCCTAACGAGAAATTAGCTTCGATTTTGCCTTCGCCCCCTTTTTTTGTGGTCACCACAATGACTCCGTTTGATGCATAGACTCCATATAGAGATGTGGCAGCCGCATCCTTGAGCACTGTGACGCTTTCGATTGTGTTAGGGTTTATATCCCCGAGGCTCATACCTGTGGCGGGTTGTCCGTCGATAACGAGAAGCGGCGTGCTTGAAATTGAGAAAGAGGAATTTCCACGGATACTCATCTCATTGTTGTAGATGGTTAGTCCGGGGGTGATGCCTTCCAGCTTTGAGGTGAGATCGGGGGCTTGCACTTTGGCAAGCTTTTCGGTGTTTATCACCACTGCAGATCCGGTGTTTCGTTCGCGTGAGATTGTCTGGAAACCTGACACCACCACCTCATCGAGCATATCGGTGCTTTCCTCCAGGATTATGTTGACATTGGAACCGGTTGTTGTTCCCAATTCTTTTGTCTTCATACCCACATAGGTCACTACAAGAGTCACTTTACCTTTTTTAGGGATGTTGAGTTCGAAATTTCCCTCTACATCCGTGCTGGTGCCTATTCTGGTTCCTTTCACTAATATCGTGGCGCCGGGAAGGTCCTCGCCTGAAGAGTCGGTTACTTTTCCGGTGATCCGGTATACCTGTCTTTGTGTGGATGTATCCTGAGCTGTGATTCCCGTAGCGTTGACCGGGAATGGATGTGCTGACAGCAGACATATGGTTGCGGCTGCCAAAGATTTGAAAATTACTCTATTCATAAGGTAGGTTAGTTCTCAGAAACTGTTTAAATTTTAATTTTCATAGTTGAAATGTTTCCGTTGGAGGAACGTGTCAGCAACACGTATATTCCGGAAGATATGGTGGATATATCGACCTGTGTCTCTTTTTCATTCGGATGTGATGAAATGATTTTTTGTCCGTCAAGGCTGAATAAGCTCACTTCAGCGATGGCGGCCGTAGACATTATGTGTATGTTTTCGGATTTTACGTCTATCATGACCTTGTCGGCGTTTATCTCCTGAATGCCGCTTCCTCCTTCCGGGGAATCTTTGATTTGAGATAAGGTGATATTTTCTCCTTTAACAGTCAAAAGACATTCCTTAGGCTGAGCTGCCCCAGCTGTGATTCGGTGCCATCCGTCATCTGCGCTGTTGCGATAAAAGAAACCTACATTGTAGGCGCCGTCTGTCAATGTGACTCCGGATAATGGAAATGAGAGGGATGCATAGTTCCCTCCGCTGATTGTTGCCTTGTTGCCATAAACGATTGGCATGATTTTTTCTCCCTCTATAACGGCGGTGCAAGTTTCACCTGAAAAAGTTCCGAAACCCTTATGGAAACAATAGAAGAACAATTGTCCGTCGGCAAGAGTGGTTTCAACTGAGGGTGTTTCCGCGGCTACGTGAAAACCGGATGCGTCGCGGTAATACAGTTTGTCGATGGCGAGCAGATAATCTTTCTGTGGTTCTGAACCTTCTCTACCGGAGGGAGCAATGTTGCATATGATGGCCTGTGCGTTATTATATCCGCTTGTAGAACCGCCAGAGCCCTGTTCTCCGGGATTGAGCGCCGTCAGGGAGAAATAGCCGTCGCTGGTTCCGCTCCATCCCCAGTTGAAATGGAACATTCCTTCGCCGTCATAACCGTCGCATATGAATGTGTGCCCCATATCGGGGTTCCGTCCGTCATAAATTACAGGTCGGCCGGCGTTTAGTTCGCCAAGCAATATCTTTTCCCATTCTTCAGCCGACATAAGGGTTCTTTCATAGAGGTGAAGATTCCTGTCATAGCCGAAATATTCTATTAAGGCCTCTCCTGCCGAGCGGTGATATGCCATGCTCGCTTCGGTGGAATATTGCATCTTCACCCCGTGTCCGACCGCTTTCATCAGGTTTGCCACCGCATTGCATTTTTCAATAGGGGTGGAATAATCGTAGGTGAAAGTCATATTGTCCCACTCGAAGGGGGCGAGAGTTGAGAAATCGAGTGTGCGTTCGATTTTGAAATTGTTGTCGGCGTAGACAACTTTTCCGGTGCCGCGTTCCGGATATGAATAATATCGCATCACCTGAGCCGTGGCCGTGGCCACGCATCCGGTGAGACATCTGCCTCCGAATTCATTCTCCGGACTGTATATGTTATATGGATACTTCTGGTCCCATTTTGTTTGGATAAGAGGTTCCACACGTTCTGAAATCACGTTTGATGAGCGAGGAGATACATATTTTTGGCAAGATTCTTTTTGTGCGCCAAGTGAATTTATTTCCGCATCGTATTGCGTTAGCCAGAAACGGCATGCTTCCGGCATATCCGTATCGTCGAGCGATCCGTTTTCAGCGTAGGCGAGCACTGGGCGCACCCGGTCGTCGCCTGCAATCACTACGTAGCCGGCATGGTCTTCAAGGTTGAATATATAGTAAGTCGAATAAGATGATGAGTGAGGTTCCTTCTTTATTTTTTTCAGTGAACGGATGTTTGCAGGTACCTCTGATTTTTTTGAAAGGAATTTTTCCGCCAAGGATATTGCCTCATTGCGGCTTATGGGAGCGGCAATGACACATGCGGTGAAAATGGTTGCAAAAGTTGATGAGAGAAGTGTACGTTTCATATCGAAAGATGTTAGGAAAAATGAGGGGGGCTTTTTGATTCCGGCCCCCCTCTGTGATATTATGTGGGATATCTTGGCGTATCAGATTATTTCACTGCTATCTTCACAGATTCGGAATTGCCCTTGCCATAAACGACAACCACGTAAACACCAGGAGTCACGTCAAGAGACATTTCCAATGAAGAATCACCTTCGGCAGCAAATGTTGAAGCGACCTTATTGGCCGACATGTCGTAAACTGCAACTTCCGCGCCTGAAGCGAGGAGAACGCTCTCTACAGTGAGTTTGCCGTTTGATGCATTGACCTTAAGTGTGTTGCCTTCTTCAACGATTTCTGAAACATTTGAAGAGCCACCTTTTTTAACCATCAGATAAGGAAGATTATCCATGCCGGCTCCGATAACGCCGAAAGCGTCAGACTGAACGGCCACTATATCATCTTTCTTGAGATCGGTCATTACTACTACGGCATCTTCGTTGCCTACAGTGGCAGTCTTTATGTTAGACCAGTCGCATTCGAATTTATACGCGTCAGCAGGATCTGTGAGCTTGACCATACCTACGTTGAGGATGGTTCCTTTGGCTCCATGATTTATGAAAGTATAGTTTCCGTCTTCAGGCACTTTGAAGAATCTGTCGACCGTATAGTAGGCATCAGGATACGTATTTTTTGCATCAAGTTCTAAGTTTTGGCTTCTGAGAAGGTTGTTGCCGCAATTAAAGTTCCCGAAGGCATTGTATCCTAATATAAACGACACATCCTCAGTTGCGCTTGCTGAGGCCGTGATTCCTACAACGTTCTTGCCCGCCTTAACGTATGGTCCGACAATCAGGTCTCCTGTATCAGAGCCACCGGGACATTCGATATGTATTGCCTCAATTTTATCGATATTTGAAGCCGGAGTCATAGGACTGGCAACTGATTTAGGGGCTATCTGTGTGGGATATGGAACAGTGAGCTCATACCATGTAGTGGTTCCGGGAGCTACGGTTCTTGCTCTGCCAAGTTCGCTGGGAGCAACAACGATGGGATAATATTTCTGTTTGCCTTCGAATCTGTCTGTGGGGAGAGGATTTGGTTGATTCATGCAATAAAGTCCTACGGCTTTCGGTGTAACCTTTACAAGATACTCTTGACCAGGGAAAAGGATATATGAATCTGTGCCGGGCGACATCTGGAAAGCCTCTTGACCGTCGTTGCAGAGATATACGAACACTTGCTGACCAAGCGGGGTGGGATTGGTCCAGTCGGAAGCTCCATCTCCCCACATCGCAGGGGTTGCCTGGTTGCTGGTAAATGTGAACCATGCTTCTGTCGGGGCGGAAGCCAAATCTTTAACTTCCCATCCTCCGGTGGGCATGGGGACGGCGGTTTCGGGTGTTGTGCCATAATCTGCGGCATAACTTGATGCAGCGCAAAGACTTACAGCTACAACATAGAGTAAAGATTTCTTCATACGTGATGATATTGAAGTTAATAAAAAAAGTATTTATAATCGTTATGATGATATGAATTTCCATGATATCTCTTGGCAAGAGATACTTAAATATTATATAATACTATATATCAACACGTTGAACAAATCCCAATAAAAACAATTATAATTGTTTTTATTCTTTATACCTTATAACGGATGATTTTCATTCAAAATTAGCTCGCTAAATTTTTGTATATAAATATATTTACGTATTTTTGTAAAGTTTAAAGGTATCTCTTGCCAAGAGATACTTAAATTGTGTTAAACACTCTCTTAAGTATCTTTTACAAATTAGTTAATGTATATTTGAGAGGATTTTTGAGTGATTTACGCGAGTTGAGGAGGGAGAAACCTATCGGTTTCGACCGATGAGTTTCTAACTAATTTGAGAAAGATACTTAAGGTTTGATTTTGCCGATTATAAACAGTCTGACCGGCTTCCCGGCATTTGATTTGACAAGTATATTGCGTTTGAAAGACGTTTCGTGAATTGTAGACGGCAGTAGCTTTGCGATGATATGGGATGAGTCGCCGGGTGCGATAGGTTCACGTGGATATTCCAAACGGATGCAACTGCATGACGGATGCACGTAAGTAAGCACAAGCGGGGCATTGCCGGTATTGGCGAAAGAGAATTCAAAATTAACATTATCGCTATCTTTAGAAACTTTGCCAATATCAAGAATTGTTTTATCAAAAGTGATTTTTGCCGCGAAATCTTCAGTATCTTTAGATTCTTGAGCAAACGCAACAGCAGTCAAAACAAAAGAAATGGTCAGCATTACCATGATAAGAAATATCTTTTTCATAATTTATCCTCTAATTGGAATATATTTGAATTTATAACGAGACTGATTATAACGAGACTTATGTTTACCAGCATCTCTCATTGTTATAACCATTTGCCAATCCTATTATTGTGTGTTTCAAATTCCTGTTTATCGCACTGAATGAGCTATCGCATAAAGATGAGACCGCCACCAGCAGCGACAGCCTTCTTCGAGGGATGTCGCGACATACTGCCGGATGGGGCGTAGACATAGATTCTTATTTAGTTTAGCCAGTGCGATAAATGGGAATTTAAACCTTTTGTGGTTTTTGCTGTCTTAATAATTAAAGTTGTTTTAACAACTTCAATCTAAAGGTTGAAAATTATGAAAAAGTTTATACTGATATTGATGATGGCTATGGGAATGTCTGTTGCTGCCATGGCTGCCGACACCAAGGCTTCGTTCCCCGGAGGAGAGAAAGCTCAGGCGGAATTTATAGCCAAGACCCTTGTCTATCCAGCTGATGCCAAGGCGAATGGAGTGGAGGGAGTTGTTGTTGTATCGTTCACCGTCAAGGCTGACGGATCGATAGGAAACATAAAGATCAAACGTATGGTAGACCCTGATTTGGAAGCGGAGGCTATCCGTGTGGTCAAGAAGATGCCGGCGTGGACACCTGCTGCCAAGGATGGCAAACCGGTCGATTCCACTGCTGAAATTCCTTTCAAATTTTCCATCTCCGATCAAACTGAAGCTCAATGATTCAGTGCGTCAGGGAAAATCTGTAACAGTTCATCGATGATCCGCCGCGCGGTAGTATCGCCCAAAGAGGCGGCGCGATCGTAATATTCAATGGATTTTTTGTAGTCGTAACGTAGTAGGTGGCCATGCGAATATGCATCGGCCACTTTCTTGATTGCCCCGGCTGATGTCGAGTCGCCGGGATTTATGGAAAAATAGTCGGCAAGTTCGCGGATGGCGGAAGGGGAATGGTGCGCGGCGGCGAAATCAAGCAGCCTGATGGCTGCGGCTGTATCTGCCTGGAGTTCGGGAGCACCTGTCAGCAGAAGGTGACCAAGGTTTGCGGAGGCTTTCACATCGCCGGCCTCACTTGCCCTGCGAAGATAGAAAAGTGCCGAATCGCGGTCAAGACGTGTGCCCATACCTTGCCAATAGAGGAAGCCGAGGTAATTCATGGCGCGGAGCGATCCGCGCTCCGCGGAATCACGCAGAGCCGAGATGGCACTGGACTCCCCTGCCGCCGCCCTGTCTTCAATTTCCCGCATCGGTGTGCCGGAAATCAGCGCGGAAGCGCAAATAGCTATAAATATATATGCTAATCTACACATTGAACATTACACATTGAACATTACACATCACGCTTTAGGTGTAAGCGTCACGAGGGGCACCAGCATCTCCTGCATGGAGATGCCTCCGTGCTGGAAGGTGCCCGTGTAATACTGCACATAATAATTGTAATTGTTTGGATATGAGAAGAAATCCTCATTGCAGGCATAGATATATGAGCTGGAGATATTCGGCGAAGGGAGTCCGAAACGCTTGGGGTCATGCATCTCGTAAACCTGACGGGGATTGTAGCTGAGATTCTTCCCGACCTTATACCTGAGGTTGGTGTTGGTGTTCTTGTCTCCTACAACTTTCACAGGATTGTCAACGCGGATTGTGCCGTGATCTGTGGTGAGGATTACACGATATCCTAATTCTGCGAGCCTGCGGAAGATCTCCACCGCCGAAGAATGACGGAACCAGCTTTCAGTAAGCGAACGGTATGCGGCATCGCTGCTCGCGAGTTCGCGGATCATCTTGGATTCAGTTCTGGCATGCGAGAGCATGTCTATGAAATTGAGCACCAACACCTGTAAAGGAATATCCTTGTTAGCGGAAAGAGACTGTACAAATCTATCACCTGCCGAAGAATCGTTGAGTTTGGTATATTGGAACTTGTCCTTGCGGCGGAAACGGTCGAGCTGGGTCTGCACCAATTTCTCCTCATGGATATTGAGGCCCTCGTTTTCATCCTCGTCAACCCAATACTGAGGAAACATGGTCGCTATCTGCAGCGGCATAAGTCCTGCGAAGATGGCGTTGCGGGCATATTGGGTGGAAGTGGGGAGGATTGTGGTGTAGAGTTCCTCGGACACGTTGAAAAATTCAGAAACGAGCGGCTGAACCACCTTCCACTGGTCGAGACGGAAATTATCCACAAGGAAGAAACATACTTTCTCCCCCTTGTCGAGCAATGGAAACACGCGATGACGGAACACCTCGTGACTCATCAGCGGGTGCTCTCCTCCTGTCACCCAGTCTTCATAATTACGCTTGATGAATTTGCAGAAATTTGAGTTTGCATCGCGTTTCTGCATCAGTAGCATTTCCGCCATGGAATTATCGGTTTCCGCCAATTTCAGTTCCCATCTCACGAGTTCGCGATACACCTCCATCCAGTCTGTAACAGATGCCGCCGAATTAATAAGCGATGACAGTCGCATGAAATCCTGCTGATATTCAGAAGAGGCGCGGGTCGCCACAATCTCGCGGCTATGCAGATTCTTTTTGATGGAAAGGAGTATCTGGTTGGGATTTACCGGTTTTATGAGATAGTCGGCAATTTGGTTGCCGATCGCCTGATCCATGATGTTTTCTTCCTCGCTTTTTGTGATCATTATCACGGGTATATCCGGATGGGAGCGGTTGATCAGCGACAAAGTCTCCAGACCGGTGAGCCCGGGCATATTCTCATCGAGGAGAATCAGCGAAAAAGGCTCTTTTTCGAGCGCATCGAGGGCATCGCGTCCGTTTGACACGGTCGTGACCTCATATCCTTTGGCCTTAAGGAAGAGTATGTGTGGTTTGAGCAGGTCTATCTCATCGTCCGCCCAAAGTATCTTGTCTGTCATATAAAACTTGTTCTCTACTACAATTATAACGAGCAGACACAAAAAAGTATATAAGTAATTGACAAAAATTAAAACGCAGATAGTTTCAAGAGGTGTTTGATGATCTTGAGAACGTTGAGCCGATGTGAGCCGGGTTAGGTGGCAGTGTCATCTGTATCCTCCGGAGAGGATGTAGAGGTAGCGTCGTCAGGTGGCGTAGGTTCGGGGAGGTTGGCGGGAGCGGGCGGCTCGGCCTCGAAGCGGAAGTATTCCTCGAATGTACGCCCTTCGTTGAGAAGAAGTTCGAAATTGTGTTTGCTGATCATGACGGGACGCACCCCTTCGGGAAGTCGGAAATCGTTTTTGGTCATAATGGAGCGGTAGTGCTCCAGTTCCCTCAGGTTAGAGAATCCTTTGATAACAAGAAGTCCTATCTCTCCGAAACTCATCGGTTCGAGGTCGAAATCTTTTACCACAAACGAGGAGAAGTTGAAGCGCGCCACATCATAGAGCAGTGCGTTGGCATTGACAGAATCGCGAG
Organism: uncultured Muribaculaceae bacterium; assembly: GCA_910584055.1. Classification (GTDB taxonomy): domain Bacteria; phylum Bacteroidota; class Bacteroidia; order Bacteroidales; family Muribaculaceae; genus Lepagella. The sequence goes on from CAJTZS010000001.1 coordinate 150,652, forward strand.
GAAATGCCAGTACGAGATACTGCGGCGATTCCGGGTCGCGTTCGAAATTTGCCGGTTGCCCATCGCTACCCATGGCTGTTGAGTCGTTTGAAAGGTTCATACTCCATATCAAACCTCTGGAGTTTGACATACCGGAGTGTGGCACACGTCCTGCCTGCAGACCTTTCATGATACTTCCCACCATCGGGGTCATGTCGGTGTCAGGCCAGCGTTCGAGAAGGGTTGTGAGCCGTTCGCGGAATTTATCGTTGTCGTTTTCTGTAAGATAAGAGAGCGCATCTATGAATACGAATTTCGGAAGAATCTTTGAGAGGGGATAATCCTTCTCCATTTCCGCCGTGAGGGTGTGGACCGTGCGGTTGTCGTCCGACAGATAGGCGTTGTAGGCCTTCTCGTACATCTCCTCCTGAATCATGTTCATGCGGCGCAGGTTTTCAAAATAATTTGGGTCGCGCATGGCCATGCCGTAGGGTGAATCGGGAAAATCCGTAAGGATTTTCTGCCGCCATTTCTCAGCCTCGGCAGTGTCGCCTTTCCTTACAGCCATAAGGTATAGGTTATAATACACGTCAAGGCGATATATATTATCGGGATACCTATCCTCCAGACGTAGGAATTCTGTTCGGGCAGCAGGATAATCTTCAAGTTTATCTTTGAGGATCAGTCCCATATTGTATAGACCTTCCTGGATGATGTCATTGGCATTTTTGCGCTCTTCGGGCGTGGACGGTATCTGCGAGAGGTAATACTCCACGTTGTGAGGATCGGAAGCACCTTTATCAACGGCCTCCTGTTGGTTTTCAGAATTTTCTCCTGTTGTGTTTTCCTGTGAAGACGGTGAGTTTTCGGCTGTTTCTTCGTTCTCTTCCGGAGCGTCGAAAGAGAAAGAGGATTTGTTCCGGCGGCGCCAGTCGTCTTCAAGGCGGCGTGCGCCCCACCGCCGCTGGAATTCACTTTTGCCCTGCGACTTGGTCATGGCGTTATAGAAATACCAGGATTTGTCGCCATTGCTTATAAATCCTTGCTGCGGGGCATCGTTGCGGTTGATTCCGGTTGGCTGCTGCCCCTCGCGCTCTGCCATTGCAGCCTCACGCTTGGCTTCCTCAGCTTCTTTTTTCTCGCGTGCAATCAGTTCGTCAACGAGTTTCTGTGCCACAGCCTTCTGCTCTTCGGGAGACATGTCGGCAAGACGTAACAAAGAATCCTGAAGTTGGACGTTGCCGGCATATACAGCCAATTCATCGAGCACGTCGCTACGGAGTTTGAGGGTCTTGTAGTCAGGATAATTGTCCGGTAACTGGGGGATGACCTCGGCGTAGCATGGCTGAGCCTTCACGTAATCACCTTTTGAGAAATAGATGTTCCCGAGGGCGAGCTGGGCAAGAGCCTTGTCAATGCCGTTGCGCGTGGATTTCTCTACGGCTGTACTATAGTTGGCTATAGCTTTTGCCGAATCCCCTTTTGACAGATATAGATTTCCTATGGCATAATATATCTGGTCGGCAAACTCTTGGTTGCGGGCATAGCGGGTCATGGCCCGCAGGGACGCCACTTCCTTGGAAATGTTCTTACCGGTGAAAACCTCGCTCTGTTTGATGCGGGCGTTGAATTTTGCGCGGTAAGAAATGCCTTGCCCCTTACCTGCATTCCGGTATGCCGCGTAGGCGTTCTTTTTGTCACCGATATGGGAATATAGCTGTCCCAACAAAAACCAGAGACGGTTTTTTTGAGTTCCCTTGGCATTGTTGGCGGCTTCACGGAGATATGGAATGGCTTCAGCATACCGGTCGGTGCGGATCAGCAGGTTTGCTTCGGCGCGGTTATAGAGGTTCTTTAATTCACGGGTGGTAAGGTCTTTCTGTTTCACAAGGTGAAGGGCGTTTTCCGCTTCATAGTTCCAGTCGAGGGCGCAATAGCTGAGTGCCTGCCATATACGAGCCTCGGTAACGACAGCCGGAAGCCACGTGAAATGTTTGGCGATATACATGAAAGTGGCGGCTGCTCCGGAAAAATCGCCATTGAAATATTGCCCTTTCCCCATCGTAAGCCATGCATTGTGTAGGAATGGGTTGAATTCATCGCGGGCACGGAAAGCCTTTTCTTTTGCCGAGGCTGTGCGCTTGGCCGGTTTTTTCTTTATTGAGTGAAGCTGTATTGCCTTCTGCATCTTTTCGATTGTGCGCTTGAAATCGCCGGAAGGCTGAGGCATTTTCTGATCGGCGCGAGCTTCGGCGGGATGGGTAAGCAAGCGACGCGAATAATCGTCTTCATAATCGCGCTCCATCTGCTGAAGCTGTTCGATGTAATGCTCTTTTCCGTTGAAATACACGTTATACCGCGTAGTGAAAGCCTGCCAGTTGCGCGACAGCGGCGTGTTCTTCTTCGTCCCGCACGAAGCAAAGAAAAACACACTCAGTAATATTAACGTCAGGAATCTTATAGCTTTCACATTAAGAAAACGCAAATCAAGAGGATAAAGTATGTTAGGGGACGGGATCGTAGCCGGAACCGCCCCAGGGATGGCAGCGGCAGATTCGTTTGATGGCCAGCCAAGTGCCGCGTATGGCGCCGTGTTTGGTTATAGCCTCGATGGCATATTGTGAGCAGGTGGGAGTGTAACGGCATGCGGCGGGAAAATGCGGAGAGATTGCCCCCTGATAGAATTTGATGAGAAGAATGAGAATCCTATTCATTGAACATTAATTGTTGAGTGAAGGCGCGAAAGGAGGCGTTTCATCTTGGATTCTATGAGTGAGTAGGGGAGGTTCCGGTCTGATATATATATGAAAGCGAGGGATAACGTGCCGACGTTGTCAATATTTTCTAAGGCTGCTTTCAATGGAAGCCGGTTGAGCCGGTATGCCTCGCGGATGCGGCGGCGCATGAGGACACGGTCCACGGCATGGCGGCGCTTCTTTTTAGGCACTGTGACGAGCATCTGGATGTTCCCAACCTTCTGCGGGATCTCCGCCCTGAAACTATTGGCAAGTGCTTCAGTATCGATCAGCCTCCAGGTTAGGCGCAAAGGGAATTCGTAGAGGGTGTTTCCTTCAGCGAAAAGATCCTCTACAAGGCGTTTGTGGCGCAGTTTCTCATCTTTCCTTAATGTATACCTCACCTTAGAAGTTCCTTGAGATAATGAATTCAAAAATATCCTTGAAACATTTTTTAGATTCTGAGTCAGGATATCGGTCGATTATGGAATCTGCCTCCCGCTGCATTCCACGCATCACGTCGAACGCGTAATCGATGCCTCCGTTCTCTTTTGCGAATTCTATGAGGGTGTTTATTTCCTCGGAGTCAAGATCGCCCTTTACCAGCATCTCCTTCATTCTGATGTTGTCTTCTTCCGGCGCATTGTTCAGTGCATAGAGGAGCGGAAGGGTCACTTTCCCTTCGCGGAGGTCGTTGCCCGTAGGTTTCCCTATCTGCGGATTGGGGAAATAGTCGAATATGTCATCCTTGATCTGGAAACAGAGACCGAGCAATTCGGCATACTGCACCATAGGGGAATATTCGTCAGATGTTGCCCCGGCGGCTTCGGCTCCCATTTTCACGCAGTTCATGAAGAGCGATGCGGTCTTCTTGCGGATCATCATGAAATAGCTTTGCTCATCGAAATGATGTTCACGCACGTTGCAGATCTGGTCGATTTCGCCAAGCGACAGTTCTTTGCCGAGTGCCGACAGCGCGGATATAATTGAAAGATGACCTGTCTTTATGCCCGCAGCCAAAGCGTTGGATACAAAATAATCGCCTACGAGCACCGCTATGTGGTTTCCCCATGTAGCGTTTATAGTCGGAAGTCCTCTGCGTAACGAAGTCTCGTCAACAATATCGTCATGTATAAGCGATGCATTATGGAGCATTTCGAGGGCGGCGCCGGCTTGCAGCACGTCTTCATTGACATCGCCGAAGAGTTTTGCGCTAAGTATAACCAATATCGGACGTATCTGTTTCCCCTTCTTTTCAAGATAAGAGGTGACGATGCTGTTCATCAGCTCATTGGGCGTATTCAAAGTAGAGGAGATGATCCGGTTCATCTCCTTAAGCTCCGCACCCAGATAGGATTGTATTTTCTCCAACTGCTCCATAAGAATGCAAAATTACAAAATTATTGTCAATTATATTGAAGATTCCAAAAATTTTAAAACGGCTTCTAATTTTTAAGATATCATTTACTGGCTCTATGACCCTATTCCCAAATTCCCATTTATTGGCTTGATTGGACTAAGGAGGAGCTTACATTTGTACGACCCGGCTCAGCTGTATAACCTCGCAAAAGAGCGTCTACAGCTTTTGTATTCCCTCAAAAAAGTGTTTTTAGACAAATCGATGGGCTTCTACCGCCCCTTCATCGAGGAAGTCATCCTTAAATAAACTTCTTAATTAACTAAGAAAATAACGTTTAAAATATTAAATTTGCATATTATTTAAACGCCTCATTGCTTCATATGACAGAAGACCAGAAAAATGCTATCATAAATAGCGGGAAGGAATATTTCAGGCAAATAATAATTCCCAACCATATAAAAAATCTTGAACGGCTCAAATTAAGTAAATTTAATATTAATCCGTTTCTTGTTAATTATCTTGCCGCATTCCTTTGTGGCAACACTGAACCTGAATCTCTTGCAAAGGCATTAATATATCCGCGTATTCTTGCCACAAGTCTCAGCACAAGTTTCGGTCAAAATATACAGACATTTATTTCAAGTCTGGAAGAAATCACTGGGTGTGCTTCGGGTATAGAAGGCATTGATATCGAGTTTATTGATGCAATAGATCATAGGCATAAATATTGTCAATGCAAAGCTGGACCGCAGACCATAAATAAAGATGATATTGCCACAATACTCGGTCATTTCAAATATCTGATGAATAAATCAAGGCTTGACAAGATGGGATTGCAATTTGATGATCTCGTTGTAGGAGTGTTGTATGGGGAAAGCGAAGAATTGTCTGCTAACTATAAGGTTATAGACTCACATTATCCGGTGTTATGTGGAGCTGATTTCTGGGAACACCTCACAGGAGATAAGAACTTCTATTATAGATTGTCGAAAGCGTTCGGAGAGGTGGTAGAGGAAGATGACATTGACGGGAGCTTAATGATTGAGAAAAAAGTTAAGGAAATAGCGGCAGAAATAATAGAAAAAGGTGGCCTATGATGTTTATATCAGAGAATAATCTTGCAGCGTTGCTGGGAACATCGGCGGCTACAATCAAAGGTTGGACAAAAAAAGGGGTATATCGGACAGCGCATGATTCCAATGGTATCGCCGGAGTTAACATGGAGGATCTTCGCGACATCGAAGAAATCGCGGAGATGTTAGACTCTAAATGGGAAGAAGAGCTGAAAGTGGTTCCTATAAGAGATTTTACATCTATTGAATTATTTGCCGGAGGCGGTGGCCTGGCACTTGGGATGGAGAAAGCAGGCTTCAAACATATTCTCCTTAATGAATTCGATCGTTCTGCTTGTAACACGCTTAGGGTAAATCGTCCTGAATGGAATGTGATCGAAGGAGACATACGTAATATTGATTTTACGCCACTTTATGGAAAAATAGATTTTCTATCTGGCGGTTTTCCCTGTCAGGCCTTTTCTTATGCCGGCAAGCAGGGTGGGTTCAATGATATACGTGGCACAATGTTTTTTGAACTTGCAAGAGCGGTTAAAGAAATTCGCCCGCGCGTATTTATGGGGGAGAATGTAAAAGGTCTTGTCTCACATGATAATGGTAAGACATTTAAAACTATCTGTAATGTTATTTCTGAATTGGGTTATACTTTGATTGAACCCAAGGTACTGAAAGCTATTAAATATCAAGTCCCTCAAAAACGGGAACGTATAATTTTAATAGCAATAAGAAATGATATCGCAGAAAAAGCAAGCTTTAAATGGCCTTCACCTTTTCATAGGATTATGACCCTTAAGGATGCTTTCTATAAGGGTATTATATACGATAAAGAAGTTCCTGCTTCAGATGGGGCAAGCTACCCTGTGAAAAAGAAGAAAGTGCTTGAACTCGTGCCTCAAGGTGGAGACTGGAGAAATCTTCCAGAAGAAGTTGCAAAGGATTATATGGGGGGAAGTTGGTTGCTTGGCGGTGGAAAGACAGGTATGGCAAGGCGTCTTTCTTTGGAAGAGCCGTCCCTTACATTGACTTGTTCTCCTTGCCAGAAACAGACAGAACGATGCCATCCGTTGGAGACCCGACCACTTTCGGTAAGAGAGTATGCCAGGATACAGACTTTTCCCGATGATTGGTTATTCCAAGGAACAATGAGTGACCGATATAAGCAAATTGGGAATGCAGTTCCTGTAAATTTGGCATGGGCAATCGGGCGGTCTTTAATAAGGTTATTCAATGATATTGAGAAAATATCACCTTCAGCCACTGTGGATTGTTCACAAGAAGTGAAAAAGATTACTAATGATTCAAATAATATAAGTGCATCAAAAAATGCCTCCACTACAAATAAAACGTCTAATAAAGTATACAAGCAATTAAATATTTTTGATTTATTGAACCAATTCGGCGAAAATTCAATTTTAGACAATACCTATGTTTCAGAATCATTCGAGAAATATGAAACATTGGATTGTTTCGTAAATCAGAATCCAGATATGACCGTCTTGATTTCTCTAATCACGAAAAGCAATTGTGAACTATTTAATAGAAGGGAAGCTTTTGTTTATTATACAGGCAAACGATTCCCTTCTACAGTAGAACTTAAAGAATTACGTTTTTTCATTCCGTATATAAAAGGAAAGGGGATTCGAGATTTATATATTATAAAAAAGATCAGGGTCGGGAACAAGAATAATGCAATTGATGGAGAAAAAGTAATAGATCCAAGACTAATCTTTGAAATTGAATACCTTGGTCAGCTTTATCCGAAATATGTTCCGGTGCGTCTTGACATCTGGCACACCTATACTCAGACTACTTTAAACAATATAAAGTGTAATTCATGAATTTTTTCGGATTATTGCCGAAATTTATTAACTTTGGGAATTGAAGTATAAATATAGTTGTAGATTCATTATGATGAAATATAAGAGAGTATTGTTGAAGTTGTCGGGAGAGTCATTGGCTGCCGGGCACGGAACGGGGATAGACGTTGACAGGCTTAATGCTTATGCGCGTCAGATCAAGGAGATGGTTGAAGCCGGGGTGGAGATCGGTATTGTTATAGGAGGCGGCAACATATTCCGTGGGCTGTCGGGTGCCGGTAAAGGTTTCGACCGTGTCAAGGGAGACCAGATGGGTATGCTCGCAACCGTTATCAATTCTCTTGCCCTTAGTTCAGCATTGGAAGCTATCGGTCAGGGCGCACAAGTATATACCGCTATTGCGATGCATCCTATCGGTGAGCATTATTCCAAATGGCGTGTCATCAAGACAATGGAAGAGGGGAGGGTGGCAATAATAAGTTGCGGCACAGGTAACCCGTACTTTACCACCGATACGGGTTCTGCACTCCGTGCGATTGAAATTGAGGCGGATGTGATGCTCAAGGGCACACGCGTTGACGGTGTTTATACCGCCGATCCTGAGAAAGACCCGGCTGCCGTGAAATTCGATGAAATCACGTATGACGAGGTGCTTGCACGCGGCCTTAAAGTCATGGATCTTACCGCTACCGCCCTCTGCAAGGAGAACAAGATGCCGATATATGTTTTCAACATGGACGTTGAAGGAAACCTGAAGAAGATGCTCGAGGGGGACAATGTCGGCACATTGGTTTATTGATACGGCTGAAAAATACATTAAACATTACTCATTGCACATTAAACATTAAACATAATAAAGATGGAAGTAAAAGAATATCTTAGCAACGCTGAGGACAATATGCAGCTTGCCGTGGATTATCTGGAAGATACCCTTTCGCATATCCGCGCAGGAAAGGCTTCTGCCCGTTTGCTCGACGGCATACGCGTTGACTATTACGGCTCGCAGGCTCCGATTTCCAACGTGGCAAACGTCAGCGTACCCGATGCCCGCACAATCGCCATCACTCCTTGGGAGAAATCAATGTTCAAGGAGATTGAAAAGGCCATTATCAATTCGGAACTCGGAATCACACCGGAAAACAACGGAGAAGTTATCCGCCTGTCGATACCGCCGTTGACGGAAGACCGCCGCAAGCAGCTCGTGAAGCAGTCGAAGGGTGAGGCGGAGAACGCAAAAGTTTCAGTGCGCAATGCCCGTCGCGAAGCCATCGAGGGTTTGAAGAAAGAGATAAAGAACGGCCTGAGCGAGGACACCGAAAAGGATGCCGAGAATGACGTTCAGAAACTTCATGACAAGTACATGAAGAAAATCGACGCTCTCTTTGCCGATAAGGAAAAAGAGATTCTTACGGTGTAATATTAGTTTAAGTTACATTGGATAACGAACTTATAAGCGTGATAGTACCTGTATACGGTGCTGAAAAATATTTGCGTCAATGCGTGGAAAGCGTGTTGGCGCAAACTTATTCACACTGGGAGTTGATACTCGTTGACGATGGCTCAAAGGATACATGTCCTGCGATTTGTGATGAATACTCCCGTAGTGATTCCCGCATACGGGTGATTCATCAGGAAAACGGAGGGTTTTCAGTTGCCCGGAATTCCGGTATAGATGCTTCGAAAGGTGAGTATCTGACATTTGTTGATGCTGATGATATAATTCATCCGGGTTTTCTTGAATTTTCTTTGCGTATGGTAAAAGCTCAGGGCTGCGATATTGCGTGCGTGGAGATGAGAAGATTTAGGGATATCCCTCGGATTGATGATGAGGAAGTGACTTTTCCAACAATGAGTCTTGCGGGATGGGAATATCTTGAAAAGGCATTGTATCAGACATCCGGAAACAATGGAGTATGGGGTAGACTTTATAGACGGTCCGTATTCAAGCGGGAGAAATTTACACCGGGAATCGGATATGAAGATTTAGATATATTCTATCGGATATTTGCAAACGTTCCTAAAATTGCATATACATCTGTGGAGATGTATTATTACAGGCAGAACCCGGATAGCTACATGAATAATTTCAGGCTGAGCCGGTCTGATTCCCTTGATGTCTGTGACCGGATGGTGGAATATCTTGGCAAAGTGAGTCCGGATTTAGAAAAAGCAGCCAGGGATCGCCGTTTAAGCGCATATTTCAATATCTTTTGCTTGATGATCGCAAATAATTATAATGATTATGCGCTTGAAAAGAGATGTTGGGATGTCATAAAGGTGGAAAGGATGGCAAGCCTACTGAATCCAAAGGTGCGTCTTAAAAACAAACTCGGTGTCGTTGTCTCTTTCTTCGGCAGACCTGCGCTCCGTTTGTTGGCGCGGATGCTTTATTGATTGTGTTTACAGTGCCCCTTGTTCGATAAGGGTGGCTATACGTTCTATCATCGCGTCATCCTTGTTTTTTTCAGGATGGAAACCGGCTTTCATGTTCATGCCGAAGAACCGGCCGAAAGTTTGCCAGAAGCCGGCTCGGAAAGAACCTAAAAAAGCCTTCACGATATTGAAAGAGGATTGGTCGGTCTCCCGGTTTATCAGTTTCAACAATATCTTACCTTGGTTCTTGGTCATGGTCTTCACCACCGGTTTATATTGCTCGAAGATGTCTTTTTCAAGACGTTTGAGATGACGTTCGCGCTCTTTTTTGTCGGGGATTGTCTGGATGTATTCGTAAGTTTCGCATAGAGCCGAAAAGGCTAATTTTGCATATGGCAGGGTTTTGCGCACATCGCGCACTGTGCGCCAGTAATATTGTTCCTGCTTCTTGTTTTTGAATTTTAGTGGCGGAAAAACCACTAAGTCGCGGATAAAAGTGTAGCGGCATGTGTCGCCATATTCATCCACTATATATTTATGACCCTTGTAAACCTTGACTTTAAGACGCAGTTCACCGCTTTCTTCTTGTGTCTGTGACATTATAGGCAAGGAGAAAGAGAAGGCGGCTATGAATGCAACCAGAATCAGTATGAGGCGCCTAATCATCAAAAATTACAAAAACCGTGTTTTTCCCTAAACGGAAGAGCGTGTCAAAAATTGAATAATTTAAGTTAACTTTTGTTTCAAATTCTCTTTTCATCTGTTCGAACCGATACGGATTTCTTGATTTCATATCAACCATTGCCCTCCGGATAATGTTCACGTCCAGGAAGCGGCAGACGAAATCAAACAATTCCCTGTTGAATTCTCCTAATGAACCGTTACTCTTTTTATGATAGATGTTTTCGATCACCGGGAAGATATATGGGAAATAGGGAGTCTTGCCGTAGACGGCATTCATTGCGCCAAGATGCTCTTGCCTCCATCTGCCGTGGTTGGAAATCAAAACCTTGTCAAGGTTTATATCCTGCCGTTTCAGTATGCCGCTTCCCCCGACAATGGGGACAGACAAAACCCTGCCACCTTCGATAATGGTTCGGGCGATAACAGTTCTGGCAAGACCCTTCCCTGCGAAAACTCTTGCACCGGTTAGGATCTTACGCGTCAAGGATAAATCGGGGGCGAAAGGAATTTGAAGGTTCATTCCCCGCGCATATTTTTGCCATCCGGATTGGGATTGGCGAAAACCCGGTTCCAACGGATCTTGCCGTCAAAGAGTCCGCGCTCCTGATCAAACGAGGCAATAATGAACAATGGTGAGCCGACGACATGATCTTCCGGAACGAATCCCCAGAAACGGCTGTCGGCCGAGCGGTCGCGGTTGTCGCCCATCATCCAGTAATAATCCATCTTGAATGTGTAATATTCCTGTTCCTTGCCGTTGATGTATATCTTCCCGTCGCGCATTTCGAGGTCATTACCTTCATATGTGCGGATTGCACGTTCGTAGATAGGATAGTTCTCCGGAGTGAGGTGCAAGGTCACGCCGCGTTGCGGAATCCACAGCTCCCCCATGTCTGTCCTTGTCCAGCCATAGTCAGCTCCGAGCGGGAATATTCCTCCCAACTCGAAAATACCGCTCTGGCTCTCTCTTTGGAGAGGACCTATGACCTCGGGCCATTTCTCAATCTCCGCTTTCATTGCGGCTGTGAGTGGCACGTCATAATAGGAGAATCCTGCCGCTTCATTGCGTGCCGGCATTCCTCCGTGGTCTTCACCACGCACCCCGAGTTCGTGCCACTTCTCTGCCGAAACAGGTCCGTTAACGGGAACAATATAATTATACTGAACGTTTTCAGGCTCAGGCACGGCGTTGCCGTTTATATATACGGTGTCGCCGGAGATGCGTAATCGTTCTCCGGGAAGTCCGAGGGTGCGTTTCACATAATTTTCGCGTCGGTCAACAGGACGCCACACCACTTCCCCGAAGATATTGCCGTTGGCTTTAATATATGCTAAAGGATCTTCGATTCCCTCCCGCCGCAGTTCGTAGCAGATTTGATAATAGTCCGGGTTGGGAATCTTTGTGGCTACTGTGTCGCCCTGTGGATAGTTGAAAACGACGATGTCGCCACGCTTTATCGAGCGGAATCCCGGCATACGGTGATATTCGAGCTGAGGTTTTTCGAGATAGCTCTTAGTATTGATTAATGGCATCGTGTGTTGTGCCAGCGGGAAATGGATGGGTGTCTGAGGCACCCGGGCGCCGTAGATAGTCTTGTTGACCCAAAGCCTGTCGCCGACAAGGAGTGATTTCTCCAGACTGGAAGACGGGATTTCGTATTGTTGTCCTACGAAGGCGAATACGAAATATATCAACACCAATGCATACACGATGGCATCGACCCATGCCATGACGGTGCGGGTGGCACCTTTTTTCTTTTTCCACCATCCCCAGGGGATAATGTTAGTGATGTAGATATCGAGTAATATCAGCCAGAGGAAAAGCAGCCAAGGATTTCCCATCAGTACAACCCAAAGGAAGAATATGGCGGAAACTATGCCGAAACGCACCCATCTGGTGGCTTTTATTTGCTTAAGATGCTCTATATTAATAATTGCCATTATACATTACACATTTAACATTGCACATTAGAAACAAAAGACTTCGTTGATGGTGTGGAAGCCTTTCTTGCCGGCAAGCCATTCGGCTGCCAGGACGGCTCCGAGGGCAAAGCCTTCTCTCGATTTAGCGCTGTGAGTGATTGTGATGCTGTCAACATCGGAATTCCAGTCGATTGTGTGGATCCCCGGAACTTCGCCGGTGCGTATATGGTCGATCTCCATCAACTCCCCGTTGTTGTCGGAATTTATTCTGCAACTTTTTTCTGCCCCTTCCGGTTCGCACCATCCCGAAATGCGGTCGGTTTCATCGATTATCTCTTCTGCGAGAGTGATGGCAGTGCCTGAAGGGTGGTCGAGCTTGTGGATGTGGTGAGTCTCTACCATATGCGGGCTATACTGAGGAAAGCCGTTCATTATCCTTGCAAGGTATCTGTTGACAGCCATGAAGATATTCACACCCACCGAAAAATTGGACGCGAAGAGGAACGTGCCCTTGTCGCTATCGCACAATGCCTTTATTTCAGGCATTGCTTTTGTCCAGCCGGTTGTGCCGCAAACCACAGGTACGCCTTGTTCGAATGATTTGCGGATGTTGCCTACGGCCGTTGCAGGAGTGGAAAACTCAATCACACAGTCTGCGGAGCGGAAAGCATCGCTGTCGAAATCACCGGTGTTGTCTTTATCTATGACGCAGACTACATTGTGCCCGCGCTCCTTTGCTATTTTTTCAATGATATGACCCATTTTGCCATATCCCGTCAATGCGATATTCATAATCAGAATCCGAATGAAATGTTGTCGATATATAGTGTTAGCCCTTCAGTGCCGATATATGCCTCCCCGCAACTTGAAGACGCCATTACCAGCACATGTGTAGGTGTGGCATCGGCCGGTGCCCAACCGGTTTCGTGAACAGGCACTAACTTACCTTTTGAATTTCTTGCGTAATATGCCTTGTCGCCGTCGAGCAGTCCCATCCAAGGCTTATACCAGCTTTGTTTTGAGATGTCGCCGTAATGTATGGGCAGCTGATGATGTTTTGTCCAGGGCACGCTCTTGGAATAACGTTCACGCCCTGTGCCTACGCGCTGGGCATAGAGGTTACCGTCTTTGTCTTCCCATCGTTTTTGAAGCAGCACATAAACTTCGGCGTTATCGCGTCCCGGAAGCGTTTTTTTGCTTGAGAAGCCGGTGGATTTTACGCGGGTGTTCACCTCCGGCATGTCAACCATGAAATCATAAACAAGGGCTACGGGGCGTTTGGTGTAAGGTATGCCCATTTCCATTTTGGAATAAGGTCCCTTGGGAGAAGTGATGGGTTCAAAGATCCTGCCCAAAAATATTGTGCCGGCTACCATGACATCCATGTTTATAATACCCAGGACTTTGACCTCTTCCATTTTTGCCTCCATGCGGGCAACCTTGTTGCCGTTGACAGTTGCGGGAGTCACGGTGCCGGAGGCCTTGACGATGCCTGCCACTTTTGCGTAGACGTTGCTTGTGGCCCAAGGTGATCCCCCTTCGTTGACATATGCCTTGTTGTTACCGGGAATCGTGCGGGTCGGGGCAATTTCATAGATAGTTTTCTTTTTGCCTCCAAGCATCTTCGATTCCGACACTTCCCGCGTCACCCAGTTGGAGAAATCACCATATTTGATTGGCTCGAGACGAAGAGCATTCGACCATAGGCTCAGACAGCCTGCGGCAGTAAGTAATATTATTCTGAGAGATCTCATAGGGCCTTGTAAAGTTTTCGTCTTCTGTAGGGATGCACCCCGGTGCATCCTCCATGTTACACCGCATCGCGGCTGAACCATGGTTCAGCCCTACATTAATTAACAAAGTTACAAAATTTATTTGAATTATCCTTGATGGTTTGGGTTAAATCAATGGCCCTTATTTCCGACAGCCGTGAAATGATTTCCTCAATTGTAAGATCTGATTCGTCTGTTTCGGCAAGAATGCGGTCTTCCGGAACTGCAAGAAGTGTTTCGGGGTTGAACCTCTCGCCGAAGGATATGAAGCATCCCGCCCGGAGCAACGCGGCTACGGCTGCAGGTTTGCCACGGAATCCATGTATGCACCAGGGTTGCGAGGGTTTCAAATCCCGCCTTAGGCCGCATATGATGTCGTCCCCTTTCACATCGTGGATAATCAGTGGCTTACGGAGTTCTTCCGAGAGGTCTATGTGTTTTTTGAATACCTGTAGCTGAAGATACATAGGCATTCCGCATTTAAGGTCTATGCCGCATTCCCCGATTGCTGCCACATATGGTTTGGAGGCTTCTTCGCGCAGCATTTCCCATGAATTTTCCGGTTCACCGGGCGTTACATCCCAAGGATGGATGCCGACGGAGTATAACTGCCCCTCAATCATATTTTCAGGATCCGAATCGGGATTGCTGAGTCTCCGGCTGATTATTCCGTAGGGTTGCGGGGCGGTTTTATGGGTATGGATGTCGAGAATGTTTTTCATAACAGCCGGAATGTCTTTCGGTGTATCGGAGTTACGCCGAGTTTGGCGATGGCGGCGCGGTGGGCCTTTGTTGGATATCCCATGTTCTGTTCCCACCCGTAGCCGGGATATTCCTCAGAATACTTCATCATAAGTTCATCGCGGTGTGTCTTCGCGAGGATTGAGGCTGCCGCGATAGACATATACGTTGCATCCCCCTTCACCACGGTGTGGTGCGGTGTTTGCATGTTCAGGACGGGATCCAGATAAGGCTTGAACTTATTGCCGTCCACGAGTATGTGCCCCGGTCGGACGGAAAGTCGGTCGAGAGCCCGCTGCATTCCGGCGATTGAAGCGTTGAGAATGTTTATGCGGTCGATTTCCTCAGCTTCGACCATCACCACAGCCCACGCCACGGCCTGCGTCTCAATGATTCTGCGCAACTCTTCGCGTTTATGTGCGGTCAATTGTTTGGAATCGTTAAGTTCCTCGCATTGAAACCCCGGCGGAAGTATGACAGCCGCGCAGCTCACCGGACCGCACAGACAACCGCGACCCGCCTCGTCGCACCCGGCTTCCACCGCCCCCTCATACATGAATTCTCTCAACATAATTTTGAACAGCTTAAAGTGTGCTTATGATTACCCATATTCCATCATTGTCCTTTCCTTCGTGACTCAGTAGGCCTATCTTCTGCATTGCAGATATGTCTCGTTCTATGGTACGTTGGCTCACTGACAGTATCTCCGACATTCGTCGACCGGTTATTGTCGGAGACTCTTTGATAAGATTCAGTATTTTATGCTGACGTTCAGTGATTTTAGCCTCTGGCATGTCTCCGTCAGTATCTCCGACATTTGTTTTGTCGGTGGTAGCGAAGATGATAGTCTGGAATTGGGTAGGGGTGGACTTGAAAACAGGCTTCAGTTCTTCTCTGTATCCTTCCAAAGTCTTTGTTTCATTGCAGATTCGTGAGAGTCCGCTACCTCTTTTCTCCATATAGTCAAGCTGAGCCATTACATTAGCGAGCATTGGATTGCGTCTTTCAGAAGAAACGTCTGCGATGTCTAAGTCCTGAATCAGCATACCATTATACATTCCACCCGGGGATGTTACGGTGAAACGGTCATCATATATATCAAGATGTACTTCGCCACCCATCACCGTATAATCACGGTGGATGAAGTGGTTAACCATAGCTTCAAGAACTGCACGTTCTGCATATTCAGGTTTGTTCTTTCGTCCATCGGGCAGTTTCTCCCAGCCTTTCTTAGTGTTGGATTTCACAAAGTTCATAGCATCACGAAGAAGCATGAGGATGTTGCCTGTGAACTCTGCATCGTTGATGGCATCACCTTTTTCCTTCCCATCCCATCGTGTGCAGTATAGGCGAGATTGCCATAATGGACAATCATCGGCAAACAGTGCTCCTGCATTCGTAAGGTTACCTGTACTGGTTACCAGCCCGAACGATAATAGATACTTCTTATCCCATTCTTGTTTAGTACGGTCTTTGAAAGCATTCGCTATTATCGTGAAAGCATAGTCTTCAATCTTATAATTCGTATGAAGGGAATCGTAGGTTTTATTAGAACCTTTAAGTACCAAGCGTACCATTTGCTCTGCCGTGACAGGAAGACTTTCATCACCTATGCGAACAAAGGCTATGCGCTGACCATCACCGACGTAGTAATACGGCGTATAATGCCCAGCAATGACTTTGAGTTGCAATACATGTAAACCATCTATATTATGAGGGATCATTTCAATCTCTGGTAGAGGATCCATGTAATCACGAATCTTACTGCTGATAACTTCGCAAACATGCTGCACACCATCAATACCTTTGGCAATACCGTCATTATCTATACCAAAGAAAAGTGAGCCACCTAAACCATTGGCGAAAGCACTTACGCTCTTTAACCAGCTCTTAGGCTTCTTTTCTTCAAGCATCAATTTAAAATCGTATGCGGTACATTCTGCTATCAGAGTCTTCAAATCCATTGTTATGATGGAACAGTATTTATCAAATAGTAAATTTACAATCTAAATAGATTGTAAATTTACAATAATTATCGTAAAAATAATGAAGTTGTTTAGACTAATTTTTTATTAAGTATCTTTCACAAATTAGTTATAGTATTCCAATATTTCTATCAGTTAATGTATCTTTGGCGGCTTTTTGGTGCTTTCCGCCAAGTCTCGTCGGTCACTTAGCCCGCTAAGCTCCCTCCTCAACTCGCGGAAATCCCGCAAAAATCCTCTCAAATATACATTAACTAATTTGTAAAAGATACTTAACTCAAGTTTACCATGCAATTAACTTTAATAATTTCAACTATTAAAATCGATAAAACCATTTGCATTTCCCGCATTCCGAAGGTGATTACCCCTAAGCATATATAACCACTTGTAACCACTTTTATAAGAAACCTACTTAGATTGTTAGAAACTTCTAATATCCTTACTTCACGAATATTTTTTACTTTTATGCCTTTAAATTAGTATCGGCGACAGGTGACGACTGTTTCGGAGGATTTCAGTATCAGTTGTTTGCCGTCGAGTTTCACTATGTGGAAGACTACAGGGTTGGAGTAAATGCCCCACGACTGGAGCGCTTGCAGTTTCTCCCCTTCGGTGTTATACGGGAAGTCCATTGTCACTGTGGCGCCATTCTTGTCATAGTTGAGGTTGCCGGCTATTACGGCCCCTCCTTGTTCGTCTTGGGTGACATTCCTGAGGTTGACAACGTGGAGGTTGATGTCGATATAACTCCTCTGCGTAGGGATCCATTCCGTATCTTCTCCTAAGTGTTCGATCTTCATTATCTGCCATTGCGCGTCGAGTTTGCCGTTTATCGGTGCCTTGCGGCATGAACTCAATGAAAGCATGGCGGCCACTCCGCATACTATGATGATGAATGATAATATTTTTCCTTTCATCTCTTTTTGTTTTTAGGTCCGAATAACCATCCGGTTTTACTTATCTTCAACATCGCTCCATAGCTGTTGCCGATCAGGGAACCGGCATCCATCCCGAAAGCGAGATCTGCCTGCCATCCTTTCAGCTTTTTCGGTTTGTAGTTGATTTCGGCCAAAAGGTTGAAGCTCGTTTTTGGTTCGGGGAACGGCACGTCGTATGTGCCCCAGCTTTTCTGATATGACAAAAGCACACGGTATCCGAGTTCATCCATAGGTTGCCCTTTGAAACCGAGATGATGTCCCCACATGCGGTTGGATAGGAATCTCAACGTGTGGTTGGCATTATATATCGGTGATATGATGAGGGGGTTTCCGATCCCCATGCCCCAGTGCTGCCAGCCGTTGTATATTGAATGGTTATAATAATTGTCTCGTCCGCTCACCTGCTCGTTGATTTCCGGAGTGTGGTCCCAATACACGGAACCGGCCTGGTCCTTGTTGTAGATAAATTCATATACAGCTTCCGTGACCCATCTGTTTTTGGGAAATTTCGCCTCAACTCCCCACAGGCCATCCTTCCATGGATAGTCGAAGAAGAGCATCGAGTGATCCTCATAGAAATGTTGGTAATAGGCTTTCACGCTCCAGTCTGCCGTTTTCCATGCTAATGCGAAGTTCCAGCTTCCCAGCATATTCCCTTCAATATTGGTCTGTTCTCCATCCGGTGTGTCGCCACCACCTTTCATAGGCACGAGCGCCTTGACAAAATTTTTCCAGCCGTGGGGCATTTTGATCACTTTCCCGTTCTGATATGATTCCCCGCCAAACTGGGTTGCCATCTCAAGTCCAAGCTCGAATTCGAGAGGGAATTTTTTCGCGTTTCCTCCACGGAAGAATATCGCCTTGGAATGATATAGAGTGTTGAGGGTGTATCTTGATTTGCGGTCAACCCAGCTTTCAATCCAACGGTTGTCGGTAAATTTACCGTATGCTATGTATCCCTTTACGGCAAACCATCCCTTCGTGCCCCAGAAATCGGCGTAATCGAATATCCCGACCCTCACCTGTGGTATGGGGCGTGCGTTTCCGGAATAGGTGAGGTTGCCGGTGGCGAGGTCAGAATTCGATATGAACCCCGGCATTTCCTTGCTGCCTGCCATGATGTTGAGGCAGCGGTATTTAGCTTCGGCAAAAAGTTGCTGCACCACGAACACCGAGGAGAATCTTGCTGCCACGGCAAGGTCTACGCCCGCGCCCCATGTGAAGCGTTTCGTCGTGTCCATGTCGTGGAAAGCTCCGAGACGGAGGTAACCGTTGTTCCTTTCTATTGAGGACAAACCATATTGATTGTTCATCAGCCAGAAAGGCGTGTGTTCGCCTCCGGCCAGATTGATGCCTATTTCACCGTGATAGCGGATGGAATCGTTCCATTCCGCATATGCAGAGGGCGACGTTAATGCAAAGATGCAGAATAAAATTAGATATAGTTTACGCATTAATTAATGTTTAATGTGAAATGTTCAATGTTTAATGCCTTTAAATAATGTTTAACGTGGAATGAACTTTGTGTCAAATATCATTAAACATTACACATTCAACATTAAACATTATAAAAAAGTTGAGACCGGCAATCGTAATGACTGCCGGTCTCGGGGATAGGATGGATTTGGGGATGTAGTCCATAGCAGAGTCGAACTGCTCTTTAGAGAATGAAAATCTCTCGTCCTAACCGATAGACGAATGGACCGACACAAATCTTGACCGCTGGCACCCGGAAGGCATCATGCGGCGGATTTTACTATTTTAAATTTTGTTGATATGCTTCGCGAGTGAGCTGCAAAGGTTGGCCGCCTTGTTCTTGGAGATGATATTCTTGCGGCCGAGACGCTGAAGAAGCGAGCTTACCTTGTTGTAAGCGGCTGTTGCCTCCTCTTTGTCGTTCATTCTACGAACGCGACGCACGGCATTGCGTGCTGTTTTAGCCCAGTAGCGGTTCTCAAGTCTCCTTTTCTCCGACTGGCGAATTCTTTTTAATGACGATTTATGATTTGCCATTGTTAAAAATTTCTTTTCTTTGTTCTGTTAATAAATTGGTAGCCCATAGCAGAGTCGAACTGCTCTTTAGAGAATGAAAATCTCTCGTCCTAACCGATAGACGAATGGGCCACGGTAAGCAACTGCACCGCCTGTCTGATTCAATGCGTCAAGACATTAAGCGCATTTTGCGACTGCAAAGGTAATAATTCTTTTTGATTTAGCCAAAAATTCACAAAATATTTTATTAATTTTGCAGTAAACCCTCTTGATTCTCCTCTGAATTGGTATGAATACAATCAAAATCTTCTGCGAAAATACTGACAGCCATATCGAAGTCGCCGGTGGAACTTCACTGCTCGATATTGCCGGAGAATTAGGCTCCAAACTCGATTTCGACCCGATTTGCGCATTGGTCAACAATAAGGCGGAAGCCCTAAGCTATCCGCTTTTCTCTCCGAAACGCATAGAGTTCCTGTCGGCATGTTCGTCGATAGGTCGCGACATATACATACGCTCGTTATGCATGATGTTGTATAAGACGGTGTTGGAACTTTATCCGGGTTTGAAACTGAGGATCGAGCTTTCCATTTCAAGGGGATATTATTGCCGCTTGCTTGACGTCTCAGGGCATTCATTTCATATAGACGAGGATGGTGTTGAACGGATAAAGGAGGGTATGTTGCAGACTGTGGCTCAAGACCTGCCGTTCAAGAGGAAGGAGAAGCCGACCGATGAAGTGATTGAAATTTTCCGCGAGGAAGGACTTGAAAATAAGGTCAGGCTCCTCGAGACTGTAAACCATCTCTACACTCCCTTCTATACATTGGGAGACACGGCCGATTCTTATTACATGCCGCTTGCCCCTTCCTCGGGACATCTGCGTGTGTTCGATCTGCGTCCGTACAAGAGCGGTTTCCTGCTTTTGGGAATTGACAGTGAGAACCCGAACGTTCCTGCAATACCTATTATGCAGGAGAAGATGTATCATGCCTGTACGGAGCATCTGAAATTCAATAAGGTCATAAGGGTGTCGAATGTGGGGGAGTTGAACATGGCTGTGGAGAAGCGGATGACCTCCGACCTTATAAACGTGGCGGAGGCGATGCATGATAAACTTCTCGGACGCATCAGTGACGACATTGCGGAAAGGAGAAGTCGCGGAGATGCCGGAATCGTAATGATCGCGGGTCCGTCATCCTCAGGCAAGACCACGTCTTGCAAACGGTTGGCGATTCAGCTGATGACCAATCTGATTGTGCCCAAGATGATTTCGCTCGACGATTATTTCGTTAACAGGGTTGACACTCCCCGTGACGAGACCGGGGACTATGACTTTGAGAGTCTTTATGCCCTTGACCTCGAAAGGTTCAACTCTGACCTTGAGCGGCTGCTCGACGGGGAGGAGATTAATCTGCCTACATATAGCTTTGAACTCGGAAAGAGGGTTGAGACAAAACGCCCTTTAAAACTTGAGGCTAATGACGTGCTTATAATCGAGGGTATTCACGGATTGAACCCTGAACTGACAGGAACGATAGATCCGCGTCATTTATATAAGATTTATGTGTCTGCATTGACCACGTTGCGCATCGATGACCATAACTGGATTTCGACTTCCGACAACCGGTTGCTGCGCCGCATTGTCCGCGATCATAAATACAGGCATATACCGGCGGAAGAAACAATCCGTCGCTGGCCGAGCGTGCGCAGGGGGGAGGAGAAATGGATTTTCCCCTTTGCAGAAAATGCCGACGCAACGTTCAATTCCTCCCTGATATTCGAACTTGGGGTCATGAAGGAGTATGCGGAGCCGTTGTTGCGGGGAGTGCCACACGGGCAGAAACAGTATGCCGTGGCAAACCGCCTGCTTAAATTCCTCGATCTCTTCAAGGCGATTCCTGCCGACCAGGTGCCCTTGACATCGCTTTTGCGTGAATTTCTGGGGGGCTCGTCGTTTCATTATTAATGATAACGGAGAAGGATGAAAGATTTAAATGAAAAAGACATAGAGCTGATCGGTGAGATGATCGAGCACGGAGATGAAGTCGGGGCACGAAAGATGTTCTCCGACCTCCATCCTGCCGATATCGCCGAGCTGTTTCAGGATATGAGCCTCAAGGAGGCTGAATGGGCGTTCAACCTTATCGACGACAAGGAGAAGAAGGCTGATGTGCTGATGGAACTCGACGAGGAGGACCGCAAGAAGTTACTCGAAGGGATGGACCCTGAGCAGATCGGTCATTTCATAGACCTCCTTGACACTGACGATGCCGTTGACCTTATTCAGGAACTGGACGAGGAAGACCGCGAAGAGGTTATCCAGAATATCGAGGACATGGAGCAGGCCGGTGATATCGTTGATCTGCTGCAATATGACGAGGATACCGCCGGAGGTATGATGGGCACGGAGTTGATTAAGGTCAATGAAAACCTGTCAATGCCCGACTGCCTGAAGGAGATGCGCCATCAGGCCGAGGATCTTGACGACATATATAATGTCTATGTCGTGGATGATGACGACCGCCTGAAGGGTGTGCTCCCTCTCAAAAAGATGATCACCCACCCATCGGTGTCGAAGATCAAGCATGTGATGGAGGCCGACCCTATGTCGGTCAGGGCGGATATGCCTATCGAAGACGTGGCCATCGATTTTGAGAAGTATGACCTTGTGGCGATGCCGGTGGTAGACAGCATCGGGAGGCTCGTCGGTCAGATCACGGTCGATGACGTGATGGATGAGGTGCGCGAACAGAGTGAGCGAGACTTCCAGTTGGCTTCCGGTATCTCATCGGACGTAGATGCCGATGACTCTGTAATGGCTCAGACAAAGGCGCGTTTGCCGTGGTTGCTTATAGGAATTGCCGGAGGTATACTCAGTTCTTTGATTCTTTCCGGTTTCGAGGCGCAACTTGCCGCTCTTACCGCTCTTGCTTACTTTATCCCTCTTATCGGGGGAACGGGCGGTAACGTAGGTGTCCAGGCATCGGCTATCGTGGTTCAGGGTCTCGCCAACGGCCGTCTGGAGCTTAAAGAGTTCTGGAACCAGATGTGGAAGGAATTGCGCATCTCGTTGCTTAACGCCATAGTGATATCGGTTGCAGTGTGCCTGTACACAATCTTCACCGAACCGGGAGACTATGCCCTTATATGGACAGTGACGGCTTCCCTTTTCTGTATCGTGATATTCTCCACTGTGTTCGGTGCATTGGTGCCTCTCACTCTGGAGAAACTTAAAATTAATCCGGCTCTTGCCACCGGCCCGTTTATCCAGATTACCAACGATGTCGTTGGTCTGCTGATATATGTGGCGATGGCAATGTGGATGTTAAACATTTTTCCTTAATCAAATCACCTGATTATAATGGCAAAGATAGCCGAAACCCCCCTCATGAGCCAATACATCGAGATGAAAAAGAAACATCCCGATGCAATTTTACTTTTCAGGGTGGGTGACTTTTATGAAACATTTTCCGATGATGCCATAACCGCCAGTGAGATTCTTGGAATCACGCTGACACGTCGTGCCAACGGCAAAGCCGCCTATGTGGAGCTTGCCGGATTCCCTCACCATGCCCTCGATTCATATCTTCCGAAACTTGTCAGGGCCGGTAAACGGGTGGCGATATGCGAGCAACTCGAAGACCCTAAACTCACGAAGAAGCTTGTGAAGAGGGGTATAACGGAGCTTGTCACCCCCGGCGTGAACCTCAATGACAATACCTTGCGGCCGCGCGAGAATAATTTTCTTGCGGGCATTCATGTATGCAAGTCATCGGTCGGCGTGGCTTTCCTTGACCTGTCCACCGGCGAGTTCCTGTGCGCACAGGGAGACAAGGATTACATAGATAAGCTTATAGCCAATATCGCTCCTAAGGAACTGCTGAGAATGCACGGCACCCGGCAGTTCTGCGAAGACAATATATCGCATAAATGTAGTGTCTTCGAACTTGATGATTGGGTATACACCACTGATGCCGCCACGGAAAGGTTGGTAAAACACTTCGGTACATCCTCCCTCAAAGGATTCGGTGTTGACGGTATGCATGAAGCTGTAATAGCGGCGGGCAGTCTGCTTTATTACCTCGATTTGACGCAGCATACGAATATTTCTCATATAACCACGTTAGGCCGCATCGATGGTGATAAGTACGTCAGGCTTGACAAATTCACTGTCCGCAACCTCGAATTGCTCGCTCCTCTGGCGGAGGAGGGTCTGTCCCTGTTGAAGGTCATTGACAAGACAGTCACCCCTATGGGAGGAAGAAGATTGAGGTCATGGATCTCTTTTCCGCTTTTGGATATAGGGGAAATAACCCGGCGGCAGGATGCCGTGGAGTATTTTTTCCGGGATGTGTCGTGCAGGGAACGTAGCGGGGAGGCATTGAGGCGTGTCGGTGACCTTGAACGTCTTATGGCAAAACTTGCATCGAACCGTATCGGACCGCGTGATTTCGTGTCGCTGCGCGACTCCCTGCGTGCCGCAGACAATCTGAGGATGGTGTTGGCGGAATCCGATTCCGAGGTTTTCCGGAAGATGGCGCATGATATGAGCGATACTTCCCAGTTGTCGGAGACAATCGCACGAGTGCTCGTGGATGACGCTCCGACGCAGCTCGGCCGGGGAAATGCAATTGCTGCCGGGGTTGATGCCGAACTTGATGAATTGAGGGATCTGCATTCAAACTCTAAAAGAGCACTGGACGCGATCCGTGACAGGGAGAGTGAACTCACCGGCATCCCTTCCTTGAAAATAGCGTTTAACAATGTCTTCGGATATTATATCGAGGTGCGCAATACCCATAAGGACAAGGTTCCGGAGAGCTGGATTCGCAAACAGACACTTGTGAATGCAGAGCGATACATCACTCCCGAACTTAAAGAGTACGAAGAAAAAATCATGGGTGCTGAAGACAGGATCTCGGCGATAGAGAATCGTCTTTTCTCCGAACTTGTGCAGGGTGCGATGACTTTTATACCGCGTATTCAAAAAAACGCCATAACCACGGCCACCGTCGATTGTCTTTTCTCCATGGCGCAGGTTGCGGAAGAATACCGATATGTTCGCCCGGTAGTGGATGATTCAATGAAGATTTCAATAACCGAGGGACGCCATCCCGTGATAGAACGGCGACTGCCGGCCGGTGAGCCGTATATAAGCAACAGTGTTGAGCTTGATTCCAACGGTCATCAGATACTTATGATTACGGGACCCAATATGAGCGGTAAGTCCGCTTTGCTCCGTCAGACAGCCCTCATTGTGCTGCTGGCCCAGATTGGCTCTTTCGTGCCTGCGGAAGCAGCGCATATAGGATTGGTGGATAAGATATTCACACGCGTCGGAGCGAGCGACAACATATCCTCGGGCGAATCTACATTCATGGTAGAGATGAATGAGGCGGCGGCAATTCTTAACAATATGAGCAACCGCTCGCTGATTCTCTTTGACGAACTCGGACGGGGAACTTCCACCTACGATGGTATCTCTATAGCCTGGGCGATAGTGGAACACATTCATGAAAACGGTCATTTCCGGCCCAAGACACTTTTCGCCACTCATTACCATGAGTTGAACGAGATGGAGAAGACGTTCAACCGCATAGTGAATTATAATGTTTCCGTTAAAGAGATAAAAGGGAAGGTCGTGTTCATGCGCAAACTCGAAAGAGGCGGCTCTGCACATAGTTTCGGCATACATGTGGCTAAACTCGCGGGCATGCCGCCGTCGATAGTGAAGCGTGCCGACCAGGTGCTTGCACGTCTTGAAGAGGGTTCCAAGGCGGAAGCCAATGCCGACGGCAAGATCAAAGGTAAAGGAGGAATGAAGGATATCGGAAAAGCCCGTGACGGTTATCAGCTTTCGTTCTTCCAACTTGACGACCCTCTGCTTTCGCAGATCCGCGACCGTCTCCTCGGCTTGAATATAAATAACCTGACACCTCTGCAGGCTCTCACGACTCTCCACGACCTTCAGGGACTGCTCACCGGAAAAAATAATTAAGAGCTTGTTTAAAAATGGGAAAAGATCAGACAGTGTTGTTTCATTCCACGGTGTTCGGGCCGATTCATAGCCGTAGACTCGGTGTGTCGTTAGGTATAAACCTTATGCCCAACGACGGGAAAGTGTGCTCGTTCGACTGTCTTTATTGTGAGGCCGGATATAATGCTCAGGGGAAGGGACGTGCCGGACTTCCTTCGCGGGAGGATGTTTACTTAGCCCTTGAAGGGAAACTCAAGGAGATGAAGACTGCAGGCGACGCTCTCGACGTGATAACATTCTCCGGTAACGGGGAGCCGACGCTTCATCCGGAATTTCCCGGTATTATTGATGATACGTTAAAGCTTCGCAACGAATATTATCCTGAAGCCAAGGTTTCAGTTTTAACCAACTCCACCCGTATCTTTGATTCGGAAGTGGCCGACGCTCTTGAACGCGTTGACAACAATATTCTCAAACTTGACTCGGCGATTGATTCGACGATGAGGCTTATTGACCGCCCCGCGTCCAAAGAATTCACGGTCGAAAGGGTTGTAGGGGCATTGCGTCGTTTCGAAGGAACGGGAATCATTCAGACGATGCTGCTCCGGGGGGAGCATTGCGGGCATAAGATAGACAACACCACTCCGGAGGAGATTGATGCATTGATAGATGCATATAAAAAGATCAAGCCGCGGGAAGTTATGATTTATAGCCTTGACCGGTCAACCCCCGAAGAGAATCTTAAAAAGGTGGATAAACGGGAACTTGACCATATCGCGGCCCGGATACGCGCAGCAGGGATTCCTGTGACGGATTATTGATGGGAATATTTAATAGGGAATGTGTAATGTTTAATGCAAGATGGGGATGATTATACCTGATATATTAAAGACCGGTGATAAGGTGGCGATAATATCGCCGGCTTCAGTGGTTAAGCCCGAATATATAGACCGGACTGCTGAGTTTATTCGTGGAAATGGATTTGAACCGGTGGTGATGCCACATGCAAAGGGTCCTTCCGACGGTTCTTATGCGGCGTCGATGCAAGACAGACTGGAGGATTTGCTTACGGCATGGACAATGCCGGATGTGAAGGCCGTATTATGTTCGAGAGGGGGATACGGGGCGACCCATCTTTTGTCGCATATACCGGGTGATTTGTTCCGTGAGAATCCACGCTGGCTAATAGGCTTTTCCGATATATCGGCACTCCATGCGTTTTCATATTGTAGTGGGGTTGCTTCCATCCATGGTCCGATGGCGAAGGATTTACGTGATGATCATGAAGGGGGAAGAACAGTGATGGAATTTTTGAAATCAGGGGTATTGCCGGCGTGTGGTTTCAAAAACGAAGAATCGGAAACGATGCCACGTAATATTTCCGGGGAGGCAAGTGGAATGCTTATTGGGGGCAACATGGCCGTGCTCAATGGTCTCGCGGCAACGCCATACGATATGTTTGCCCGGACGATGTGTGATGATTGCGTGTTATTTATTGAAGATATCGCTGAACCTATTTATAAGATTGAGCGTATACTATATAGACTCTATATGCAAGGTGTATTCACCCGGCTTAAGGGTCTTGCCGTAGGGCAGTTCACAGAATCTTCAGCTGATAGAAATTATCCCTCCACAGAACGCATGATAGAACGCTTCCTTAAAGAAAACGGAATTGAGAACATTCCTGTGGCTTATAATTTCCCGGTTGGTCATTTCCCGAACAATATGCCCGTTGTAGTTGGCTCCGAGGTGAGGCTTTCCGTCTCAGCCAACGAAGCAGTTCTGACCAGGGGGTAGGCATCAGGCATTAAACATTGCACATTAAACATTACACATTAATCATAGTACTATGGATTCTCAAAAGTATATCCTTTCGCTCGATCAGGGGACAAGCAGTTCCCGCGCAATCGTGTTCGACCGCAGCGGTTCGATCCGGGCTGTGGCTCAAAAAGAATTTCCGCAGATATTTCCCCATTCCGGTTGGGTTGAGCATGATCCCCACCAGATATGGGCCTCCCAGGCATCCGTGATTGCGGAAGCCATCTCTTCAATAGATATTAACGGAACGAACATTGAAGCTATAGGAATCACCAATCAGCGCGAAACCACCATCGTGTGGGACCGCGACACCGAAGAACCTGTATATAACGCCATCGTATGGCAGGATCGCCGAACTTCCGAATATTGCAACAAGGTGATAGAAGAGGGGATGGAAGAGACGATACGTCAGAAAACTGGACTTATCGTTGACGCATACTTCAGCGCCACCAAGATAAAATGGATTCTCGACAATGTGCCGGGTGCGCGCAAGCGTGCCGAGGAGGGTAAGCTGATGTTCGGTACTGTTGACACATGGCTCGTGTGGCGTCTTACACGTGGGGAAGTGCATGTTACGGATGTTTCGAATGCTTCGCGTACGATGCTTTTCAACATCAACACCCTTGAATGGGATCAGGAATTGCTCGATTACTTCACCATTCCGCGTTCGATGATGCCGGAAGTGAAATCTTCAAGCGAGGTGTATGGCCATACCACGTCAACGCTTTTCGCCCACAAGGTACCTATCGCCGGGATTGCAGGAGACCAACAGGCGGCTCTTTTCGGCCAGATGTGTGTCGAACCGGGTTCCGTGAAGAATACTTACGGCACCGGCTGCTTCCTTTTGATGAACAGCGGAACAAAACCGATCCTTTCGAAAAACAGACTCCTGTCCACGATAGCGTGGAAGATTGGCGACACTGTCAATTATGCGTTGGAAGGCTCTATATTTGTCGGAGGGTCTGTTGTGCAATGGTTGCGCGACAATTTAGGATGCATTTCCTGCTCCTCCGATGTTGAGAAATTGGCCGAATCTGTTCCGGATACCGACGGTGTGTATTTTGTTCCCGCCCTCACCGGTCTTGGAGCTCCTTATTGGGATCCAGAGGCGAGGGGTATGATAACCGGTATCTCTCGTGGGACGACAACTGCGCATATCGCCCGCGCCGCCCTTGAGGGAATAGCTTTCCAGACATACGATATCGTAAAGGCAATGGAGAAGGATGCCAACCTACCGATAAAGAATCTGAAGGTTGACGGCGGGGCATCGCGAAATAATCTGTTGATGCAGTTCCAGAGTGACATTCTCGCCACGGATGTTCTCCGTCCCCGCATCACAGAGACTACAGCCCTCGGTGCCGCCTACCTTGCCGGCCTTGCCGTCGGCTACTGGCCGAGTATAGATTCGATTCAGCAGCAATGGCAGCTCGATGCGGAATTCAGACCCAAGGCCGCCAAAGACGAAGTCAACAAGAAAATCAACGGCTGGCACGATGCCGTCAACCGCGACCTCTCTAAATAATGTTTAATGTTGAATGTGTAATGTTTAATGGCATCAGCTGCAAAACATTCCACATACAACATTAACCATGGCATTACTCATTTAACATTCAACATTTAACATTAATTGAAGTGAACGGATATTCTTTAACGATACAGTGTGTGTTCGAGTTTCTCGGCACGATGATTATGATTCTGCTCGGATGCGGGGTGGTTGCGTGTGTCAGTCTGAAAAAGTCGAAAGGTGAGGGTGGCGGCTGGATTGTTGTGACTCTGGCGTGGGGACTCGCGGTTATGTGCGGAGTCCTGGTGGCAGGTCCTTTCACCGGTGCGCATCTTAATCCGGCTGTGTCCATAGGACTTGCCGCCGCCGGTAAGTTTCCATGGGCGTTTGTCGTGCCATATGTTGTTGCGCAGATACTCGGAGCATATGCGGGCGCATCATTGGTTTATGTCTTTTATAAGGACCATTTCGATGCCACCGAAGACAGGGAAACCAAGCTCGGAGTTTTTTCCACGATACCTGCAATCAAGAATCATATGCGCAACCTTATATGCGAAATTGTAGGAACGTTTGTCCTCATTCTCGTTATCCTTTTCATCGGTGACAAGTCGAACGCTTCGGAGGTGGGACTCGGAAGCATCGGGGCGATTCCCGTTGCGTTACTTGTGGTGGCTATCGGCCTATCACTCGGTGGCACAACCGGATATGCTATCAATCCTGCCAGAGACCTTGGTCCGCGTCTGGCCCATCAGACTCTTCGTATTAAAGGGAAAGGGAGCAGTCAATGGAACTACGCCTGGGTGCCCATTGTAGGACCGGTGGTCGGAGCGGCATTGGCGGCATTGGTATATTGGTTGGTGATAAGAGCTTTATAAATAAACATAGATTAAAAACATCTGTTAATAATTAAATATTAACCTTAAAAGCGGAGATATGTGTCAAACATTCCTCCGCTTTTATATGTTTTAGCCTTTGATGAAAAAGTTATCGATACTAATGATGTTGGCGATAGTCGGCATGGCTTTGTGTGGACTCATCACTCCGCGCCCGGTTGCCGAAAAGATGTCAATAACGGCAGAAGCATCGTCAACAGCTCCCGAGCCTCAAGTCTCTCCCTTTGAGCAGGCGGTGGAGATCATTAAGAAGTATGAAGGATTGCACAGTCCGCGACATTGGCCCTTGGTGGGTTATGGACACAAAGTGCTGCCGGGAGAGAAGTTCAGTCGAAACCGTAAGCTTTCGCAGACAGAGGCTGAAGCTATATTGAGAAAAGATTTGTTGAAGAATTGTGCCGTGTTCCGTGAATTCGGTGCGGATTCATTGTTGCTTGGTGTTCTTGCATATAACATCGGTTCAGGGGCGACCTTGCGTTCTTCTGTAGTTAAGAAGCTGCGTGCGGGCGACAGGGATATAGAGTCGAACTACTTGGCTCACTGCCGGTATCGCGGCAAGGTGCATTCCCAGATAAAGCAAAGGCGCATAGAGGAGTTCAACACGCTTTTTATTACCGATACCGTAACGGAAATCCCTGACGGAGGCATCACTCTCGCTCCGCCGCAGATTGCTGTCGACTTAAGGCAATAAATCTCAGAGTATAGGTGTTTAATACATGAATTTAGTTTGAGTTTTTATAATGGTCAATTCAATTTCTCACATATTTGCTTTCCTCCTGTTGGTACTCCCTCTTTACGCATGCAGCGGAGATAAATCAGCAAAAACGGATATTGCTGAAATAGAGAACTGTGATTCGATTCCGGATGGGATAAAGCGTCTTGTAAAAGCTGTGGCAGAGGATGACAGTGTCGGATTTTCGGCAATGGTAAGCTACCCGTTGGCCCGGCCATATCCTTTGCGCGATATAGAGAGCGCGGAGCAAATGAAGGGTTATTACCCGATCCTTGTTGATGATTCACTTAAGAGTGTGATAACAAAGTCACATCCCGGCGATTGGGAAGAATATGGATGGCGCGGCTGGAGCTTGAAGGGAGGCGAATATGTATGGATTGATGAAGACCTCTATGATGTCAGTTACCTTTCGGGCAGGGAGCGTATGATGCTCGATAGCCTTACGCTTCTGGATATCGGAAGCGTGGATTCGGCTCTGAGACATGGCTGGACACCTGTCATGTGTCTCAAGGGCGCGGAAAACGGAGACGTTTATAGGATCGATTCGACCAGAGACAGGGAGGGAATGCCTCATTACCGCATGTTGGTATATAGCCATGGAAGTGATCTGCACGGCACGCCGTTACTAAACATGACGGGTCATATGGAATCTGAAGGAACTGCCGGCACCAGAACATATTATTTTGTGTCCGACAGCGGACTCCGCGCCTCCTTCTCTCCCGATGTACCCGATGGCTCTTCCCTTGAGATAGAATTTACCGATACCCGTAATTCCACCGACTCGGTTGTTTCCGTAACCCGCGTTTACTGGCTCGACCTCACCACCAAATAAAAATTACTTATTTTGTATGGGTTTTGTTACAGTATTCGATACATACGTCTCGTTGCCGAATACATATCTCGATTGGTTTGAAAAGAGAAACCATTAGTTTGATAGAATCTTACGGTTCTGCAATTATTTAAGGCATCAACTGTAATAAACTGACAACCTGCGTATTTATAATGACGAAACACAGTGGCAACAAATGCGATAACAGACCTGCCGACACCAGTGCTCTGGCTGGCAGTTAAGGTGCCCAAATGTCCTATGTTTATTGCGGGATATGATGATTGTTGTTTGAAAAAATCCACAATACTTGATTCTGTTTCCAAACGCAAGTCATCAAAGAAATCTTGTTTTTCATCCTCACTGCCTATCATCAGTGCATCGTTCATAAGCGTAAAAGCAGCTACGATTTCATTTGATGGAGTGAATACGCAATATGCCGAGAGATAACGATTGTTAACACACTCTCTAACCTCATGCCTGAAGAAATCATCAAGTTCTTTCACTCCACACGAAAACGCAGACATATTTTCATAATCTGCGTCAGTCATTTGTCGTATTTGGAGATTAATATCCGAAGATTGGGTTTTTTCCACCACAATTTTCAATTATACGTTGAGTAATTGCCTCTTCATGCACGCGACGTACCTCCATCTGATGTCGTTCTTCTTCAGTAAAATCCCCCCGGAGATGTTTCTCCAAGTTACGATGGAAACGAGCGACATCTTCTCTATCCATCGGAGGATTTGGTATTGAACGTATCATATAAATTATATTATATATGGATGCTTTAATTTGTAAAGTTACAACTTTTTCCATTCCGTTGCAAACTTTAGAACAGATAAATTTCTATTCTTATTATAGAACATCGGTAATTTAGGCAAAGTTTATTAGAATTCGGTGGCGGGTCCTGTGAAGGTCATCTTCACGGGGAGTATGCGGCCTGCGGAATCGAAGCGGAGTTCGTCGATGCAGGTTACGCGGTCGTTGCCGTCCGTGGCTCCGAGCGGATGGCGGTGGTACACGATGTAGTACCTGCCGGTCTTCGGGGATTGAATCACGGAGTGATGCCCCGCTCCCGTCCCCACCTCCGGGTCAGACTCTAAGATTGTGCCCACGCGTTCGAACGGCCCGAAAGGGGAGTCCGCGATAGCGTACGCCACCCGGTAGCTGTCCTTGGTCCAGTCGCCCTCGCTCCACATGAAATAGTATCTGCCGTCCTTCACGAGCATGAACGGCCCTTCGGTGTAATCCTTTGGAGTCACCTCCCTATACAGCGAGCCGTCGGGGAACGGGACGATGGATTTGAAGTCGTCGGCGAGTCTTACCATGTTGCAGCGCCCCCAACCGCCGTAATACATGTAATAGCTTCCGTCCGTGTCCTTGAAAACGAACTGGTCTATGGGCTGCGCCCCGTTCACGATCTCATTGATCAGCGGTCTGCCGAGTAGGTCCCTGAACGGCCCCTCCGGCCTGTCGCCGACCGCGACCCCGATACCGCCGATTTCGCCCTCGTGGACATCGTTCGCCCCGAAGAAAAGATAGTACTTCCCATCCTTTTCAAGCACCGCCGGCGCCCACATCGCGCCCCACGCCCATCTGACCTCACCGGTGCTGATGATGTCCTCATGTTTCGTCCAATGCCTGAGGTCGGTAGTAGAGAAGCAGTCCATCGCTGTCTGTTCCTTGAAAGGGAGGCTTCTCGTCGGGTACACGAACACCGTGTCGCCATACACGATTCCCTCGGGGTCGGCATAAGCACCGGGGAAACAGGGGTTTCCACAACTTATGAATTCAGAATTTGAAGAGACTGTCTCGGCACAAAGTGCAAAACATGTTATGGTCAAGTTGAATAAGGAAATCAGTATTTTTTTCATGATGTTTAGAAGTTGTTAAAAAAAATGTGGAATTGGTGAGCTGCCGTTGCGAGCAACCATAGCTCACCAATTCACTCTAAAACAAATTTTTACCTAAATTTTCCTACCTGTTTTGGTATGTAGGCCGCCTTAAGCCGGGAATAGTTACTTGTTACCTTCTATTTATAGTGGGGCAAAACATAGATGGTTTTCTAAACACCCTAAAAAATATAATATCGGGATTAGAAATTCTTTTTCGGTTTGCCCCTCTATAAATAGAAGCGAAGTCGTTTAAGCGACTTCGTTAGAAGTAACCAACCAAAATTATTTATCATGAAGAAATTTTTATCTTTATTTGTTGGAGCCATTGTCGGCATGTCTGCCTCGGCTCAAGTCACTACTCTTTACATTGCCGGTGCGCCTGAAACAACAATCAACGGGCATACCCTCAGTTGGGATCTTTCAACCCCGTTGGAAGTTGAAGCCAAGGACGGGTACTTTACACTCGATTGTCAGAACGTCATACAATATGGCTTTGCTATCTCCGACATGAAGACAACAGATTGGGGCGAATGGGCGGCCCATCGTTATGCCCCGTCAGCTGAGTTTACTAAAGCCGATTTAGGTAAGGCTGTTCACCTCTACGGCCCCGGCACGGAAGATTTCAAACCGCTTTGGCCCGGCGACTGGAAACTTGTGATATCCCAGGACCTCTCTACCGTTACCGTCACAACTACAACACAGGAAGTATTGGCAACATACTATCTTGCCGGCAGTTTTAATGGATGGAAAGTAGAAGACAAATATAAATTTGAACCTGAAACAGGCGTTGACAATGTTTATTGGCTTGACATTACCTCTCCAATTTCCTCGGAGTCTCCAAATATCCTGAGAAATGGAAAATGGGACGAATGGTGGGGGTCAAATGCTGCTCCGGTGACATTAGATCAGAAAGAAGAATGGTTGTGGCAGTCCAATCCTCAAGGTAAAGTCTTTGTTGACTACACCGGTTCAATCCGTCTTGAACTTCCTGATGCAATCACAACCGGATGTTCAATTTATATGACATGCTACTCTACAATTCGTCAACACGTAAGCGATACTGAATCCGGCGTTAGCGAGAATCTTATTATCGAGAACACTCCTGCCGAGTATTATAATCTCCAAGGTGTGAAAATCACTAATCCCAAGAATGGCATTTATATCGTGCGTCGTGGCAATAAGGTAACTAAGGAGATTATACGCTGATTATTAACTATCTAAGCTTGCAGGCTGTGTCATATTAATATTATGACACAGCCTATTTGTCGCTAAAAACTCTAAAATTCATGAATAGAAAAGAATTTCTGTCGGCATTGGCCGTTTAAAACTTAGGGGAGAGTATTGGAGAGCTCTATTAATTGCGTCTCAAATTGTAGGGATGCACCATGGTGCATCCTTCAATACCCTCCTTTCTGTCGTTACAAGCTCTAAACCATTTGTAAAATATAGATTCATGAGTAGAAGAAAATATATCTCGGTATTGACTGTTTCATTGCTTTGGTTGTGGTTATTGGGTATTCCTTGCGTCGCTTTTGCAAAGGAGATTTCTAAGAATCCTCGCAAATATTCGGTTGTGATGCTGGGCGATACTCATTTCGACACCGAACCCGATAGCGTATATCATTCTTTTTATAATGAACCGGTGGAATGGCTAAACAGGGTGCAGCGTGCAGAGTTTGCCCGTAATGGGGAGATGTGGCGTGAAAGATGCCCAAAACTCTTGAATCGTTGTGCTGAACTTGTAGATAAGAATACTGTTATGGCCTTTCAAGTGGGAGATCTCATTCAGGGGGACTGCGGTAAAGGAGAAGTACATCAGAAAATGTTGAACGACGTGATGGATGCTTTCAAGCGGAAATTCAACGGATTGCCATTTGTGACGGTTGTCGGCAACCATGACATACGCGGGGTGGATGCCGAGAAAGCCTATCATGAGTATATGCCTAAGCGTATGTCGCAGGAGCTCGGTAAGGATATTCAGAAGACAACATTCTATTTTACAATAGGTCCGGATGCGTTTTTAGTGCTTGACTTCAACTGCCCGGATGATGCTGAAATCGAAAAGATGCTGCATGAGACCGAGGATGCAAGGCATACATTTATAATTACCCACGGTCCTGTATTCCCTATGGACGATCCGAGTTGTAGGTGGTTCTTCCATGGCGACTGGAATGACACACAAACAAGAAGACATTTCAGGGAAGAATTTGCAAAACGCAATGCGATTGTTCTTTGCGGGCACTCCCATTGTACCACGTTAACCGAATGGAAAGGGGATGGCGGTATCATAACCCAAATGGAAATGAACAGTGTATGGTCGAATGAGGAGAGTGGCGTATATAGTATCATTACTGATGATCCTGCCGAGTATGGAATGGGAAGGATGAGTATGACGACGAATCCCGATGGCTCACCGATAAAGGATGAAAGCGCCTTGTTTGAGGAGTACCGGTCCGGACTTGTGCGATACGTCCATTCCACCACCCCCGGATCCTTTAAACTTAACGTAGGCCCAAGATACGTTACTATCGATTTCTACGCCGGGGATTCACATGCCAAGACCCGCACGTTCAAATTAAGATAGTATGACACATTTCCTCCGCTGCCGTTCTAATCACAAGAAATGCGATAAACTGCATTTCTGCGATTAGAATATTCTGCGTCTGTGCAATCACCGGTTTCCGATGGGCATAATATAAAGAATGTAGTGATTCGCATTCATACATGACCATTACATGAAAAACGCATTGAATCATCTCTGCTAATTACAAGATATTCAATAGTATATAATATAAAACAAAACTTACAGGGGTGTAGGCTTGGCTTAATTATTACATGAAGTTACATGAAATTACATGAAATCAGCCCCAATTGGGGATGTAACCTATATCACGCCGGTTGGTGCCCTCTGGAGTGCCAACCTTAATCAAACCACGATTAAGAGCCTCTTTAATTACCACCGATATCATTGGGTAGTTTTTCTCGGCTAACCCAAATCGTTCACGCAATGATTTGTTGGTCAACATCTCATTGCTCAAGTATTTAAGACAGGCGTGTTGATAGCAGGCCTGTATCTTTTCCTCTTTGGATGTGTCCGACCAGCTTTTAT
The DNA here is from genome assembly GCA_910584055.1 of uncultured Muribaculaceae bacterium. Lineage (GTDB taxonomy): Bacteria > Bacteroidota > Bacteroidia > Bacteroidales > Muribaculaceae > Lepagella. The sequence goes on from CAJTZS010000001.1 coordinate 186,785, forward strand.
AAGCGGAAATTATGACCGTGGTTCGAGTCTCGGATACTCTGATTTTGATGGGTGGAAGTTGATAACGTTCAATGGCTGAGATCGCTTTATCCAACCCGCTACCTTTTTCTTCACAAAACCCCATCCTCCTCATTATATCAGCCAATGATTCATTTCGAGATTGATACTCGTCTATGAAGCGGTCTGTGCTTATAAGAGGTTGTCCAGGCGAAGATATTTCTATACGGTCTGTGTAAATTTCAATCATAGGGAAACCCATAATGCAAAAATCCTGATGGATTATCATATTGGCGGCTATCTCACGGATAGCTATCTCGGGATACATCCTTACATCTTCTCGGAGAGCGCGACCGATTTCTTCGTTAGCAGGCAACTGACCGTTAACCCAATCGACCATATTGGGAAAGCAAACGGCATATCCTTGTTCGAAGGCCTGCTCACGAATAGTATCAACCTTATTTTTACCCTTGTAGACTACAACCCTGATTGACTTTCTGCTCAAGCCTTTTATCTGGCGAAGGTCTTTTGCCAAAAGGATTGCACCAAGTTCGGTTACTGCATATCCTAAATCTGTTCTTGAGATGATTTTTGAAGATATGAATTTCTCTATAATCCCATCAGTAGTCTGAGGCAAAGGGAGATTGAGCCTGTCAAAGAAAGTTTCGGCGCTCAATAAACCGATAACTTCATTTGCCGAAAGGCCGTCCATCAAGAGTGCCCTTTCAATAGGCAGAGCGTTCACTCTACTCCATATTTTGGCCTCTTTGTCTGGATACAAACTTAGTTCCTTAGTCAAAGAGCATATACGGACATAAGCCTTATGAAAGAATGTTACCGGTCGGTTTGTTGCTGCCGGGATGATATAACAGCTTAAATGTTTGCCTTTGTAATCAAACTCATAGGTCTGAACATCTATACGTGGATTTAGGCGATTGACCAACCACATTTCCAATTCTTCATTTCCTTTTTTATGGCTCTTGGCCTTGAAGGTAGTTCCAATTACATCGTGTGTGCTATCTTCAATGCCAAACACAAGATAGCCGAACGGTCTATCCATAATAGCCGCACTGTTAGAAAGGGCAGAAATCCTTTCACCAATTTCTTCGCAAGAATGAAAATTATGTTTAAATTCGACCCATTCCGTTTCATGTGGCAGGGATACCAGTACGGCAATGAGTTTTTCCAATTCAACTTGTTCCATAATGCAAAGTTACAAAATTTTATGGCCATATAAAAGCCTCAGCTTGGGAAAGTTGAGGCTTTTGCTTTAGTTTTTTAGAGGAAGTTATGCAACAATCTCTAATCACCAGTTGTCAGAGCGGAAAGGGCTTGCCGGTACTCCAAAGCAACTGAAAAGGGTCGGTTCGCTATAGTTCTTTATTGCGTAGCGCACTGCTACGGGTTTGGACACCTTATCTGATCTCACCCTTATCACCTTGCAGTCGTTTTCATCGACTCTTGCTGTCGCCGGATAGAACACTTTATCTTCCCCCGCGAGTTCGAAGCCGGGAATGTCTGTGAAAATCGGAGACATGCCGTTCGCACCGACGCTGAAAGTTACTTTGGCCATACCGTCTTCAAAGCTGAAGGACTCGGCAATCGGGGTGCAGGCATCGACCGTGTTATAGCCATAGTCGCGAACCAAGGCGATGTTGGCAAGTCGGTTGGCCGTTGTCTCTTTATCCGACGGATGGATACAGTTCAACTCTCCCGTGTCAATGGTTGCGGCCATCGCGCTATTGGGAATTTCCCTTTGGTTTTGCGCTTGCATCCACATGAAATAGCCGCTCTCAGGAGCACTGGGGTTTCCATACGAGTAAGGTGCTATCTGTGTGTAATAGAACGGTAAATCCGCATTCCCATTTTCTTCACGCAGCATTCTCACAAACGCCGGTTGCAACCGGGAATATTGTTCCCAACGGTCGCGGTTGTTTTCTCCCTGATACCATATGAAACCTCGAATGGTGAATGGTAGCACGGGATGCAACATGCCGTTATATAAGGATGCAGGAGCCGTGTGGTTGTTTTCCTTCGGCCATTGCCGGGTAGTGTATGCGCTCATGTCTATCTCTCCGGCAAAATCTTGTTCCAGCACATCTTTGCTCATCCATCCCTCGATTGCGGTTCCTCCCCAGGATGCATTGATTACGCCTACCGGTACTTTCAACACGTCATTAAGCCTTTTTGCAAAAAAATATGCAACCGCACTTGCCCGGGCAACACCCTCGGCATCATTAATATTCCAGATAGCTTCGCAACGTTCTTGTTTCTCAAAAGATTTAGTGCGTTTCACATAACAATGGCGAATAGGCACATCAGAGTTAGCAAGTATAATGGTTTCGGTTGCGTTCTTAACAGGTTGTCCCGGCCAACCAATGATTGGCATCTCCATATTGCTCTGTCCTGAACATAACCACACCTCGCCTATAAGGATGTTTCTTAACGTTACTGTGGATTCGCCGTCTCGGAAAGTGATTGTCTGCCCTTCAAACGAAGCACCGGGGGTGGGGATGTAAATCGACCAGTTTCCCTTGGAGTCAGCCTTTGTTTTTTGACTGTCCTTATTCCACGAGACTTTCACTTCCACTGTTGCACCGGGTTTGCTCCATCCCCACAATCGGGCGTCTGCATGTTGCTGAAGCACCATATTGTCTCCAATCACCTCCGGGATCTCCACAGCTTCTGCCGTCATTACTGCAAGCGCAGCAATGACGGCAGTATTTATCAGTCGTTTCATGTAATTTATTTTATATGAGCGGCAAAGCCTCCCCCAGGGGCGAGTTTCACTTTCAATGGTTTGGTCGGGTCGAGCGTCATCTCCTGACGGCGATAGTCGTTGCCGTTGCGGTGGGCGTTCGCGCCGTCAGTGAAGAGCGTCATCTCCGCTGTGCCATTGATTTTCAGAGGCGAGAGATCGATGCTGAGTTCGCGCGGCGTCCAGTCGGTCACGCCCCCTATCCACCACTCGCCCCCTTTGCGACGCGCCGTGACGATGTATTCACCCATCTTACCGTCGAGCACTACGGTCTCGTCCCACACCGTGGGGACACCGGCGATGAAGTCCGTGCATTCCTGCTCCCGGCGGTAGTTCGTCGGGGAGTCGCAGAGCATGTTCAGCGGCGAGTAGAGAACCATGTACAGCGCCAACTGGTGGCAGCGGGTGCCGGGAGCCATCGGCTGGCAGTTGACCGGACGGAAGTTTTTACGCGTCGCGTTGACCATAGCCCCCTGGGTGTAGTCTACAGGCCCGGCGATCTGACGCAGGTAAGGTATCGTCACGTCATACTTTATGATGTCGAAGTCCTTAAGCTCAGTCCATTTCATGTTCTCCAGGCCGTTGACCCCCTCCATGTTGAGCACGTTGGGCCACGTGCGGTTGATGCCCGCGGGCTTGTACGCCCCGTGGAGGTCAAGCACGAGCTTATATCTGGCGGCGGTCTCGGCCGCGCGGTGGTTGAAGGCCGTCATCAGCTGGTCGTCGCGGTCCTCGAAGTCTACCTTGAACCCTTTAACCCCCATCTTCGAATAGTGTTCACATACCTTTTCGAGGTCGCGCTCGAAGGCGCGTAAACCAGCCCAGAGGATGATGCCGACGCCCTTGCCGTCGGCGTAGGATATGATCTCCTCAAGGTCTATCTCCGGATTGAGGATGAAGAGGTCCTCCCCCTTGCCCGCGGCCCAGCCGTCATCGAGGATGACGTATTCTATCCCGTTGTCGGCGGCGAAGTCGATGTAATGCTTATAGGTCGGGGTGTTGTGTCCCGCCTCGAAGTCGACGCCGGTGATGTTGTAGTCGTTCCACCATTCCCACGCAACCTTGCCTGGCCTGATCCACGACGTGTCGGCGATACGGGAGGGCTCGGCAAGGAGGTAGCTGAGGTTCGTGGCCGCGATTTCTGTGTCCTTCCCCAACACCAACACGCGCCAGGGGAACGTGCGCGGTGCATCCACCTTGGCTATGTACGGTGCGCGCTCGGTGACAATACCCTGTATATTGTTGTAGCCGCCGTCCGCGGTCTTCGCCGGGTACGGGGCCTGCATCCCCTTGAGCGAGTTTGTGCCGTCAGGGTTGTATAGGTAGAGGCCGGGGTAGTCGCGCAGGTCGCTCTCGGTGACCGCCGCATTTATCCCGTCGCCCGCGTCAACAGCCAAGGGGAGGAACGCGAGCCGTCTGGGGTTCAGCCCGGAGAGGGGTGTGACGGTGTATTGGTTCTCGAAGGAGTTGAAGAACTGCGACTCCATGTCGCCCTCCCTGCCGCCGCGGACGTAGGGCACGGTGGCGGTGAAGTCGGAGGGGAAATTGAACTCAGCCTGCTCCGAGACGACCTCGAAAGGCTTGCGGACATCGCTTATGAAGCGGTACGCCACGCCGTCGTCATAGGCGCGGAACTCCACGCTCCATCCTCCTTTCATCTTAAGCGTCAGCCCGTTGTAGTTCTCATCCATGGTCGAGGACTGGCAGAAGGGGGTGTCTATGACTTTGTTGACGGACGTTTTCACGGCCTTGGACACGCGGGCACCGCGACCCCAGACAGTGCCGTCGCCGAGCGTCAGCGAGAGGGGCGATCTGGACAGCACCTCGCGACCGTCATAGCTGACGGTCCATGACATGTCTGCGCCGTTACTGATTTGGGCTGTGATTTTCCCCGACGGGGACGTGACTTTGTAGTCAGCGGCATGGCTGCCGAGCGACACTGCGGCGAACGCCGCGAGAAGGTAGGCTTGGAGTGGTTTCATCTGATGTATGTAAGGTTAAAGTATACTATAATCCATCTATTCTAAATGGGGAGAAATTTAACATAATTTCTAAAATAAACGTTTTTTGAGATTAATTCTAATATCTCTTTAGAAAAATAATATAAAATTATCCCATTTAAGTAGGGAAGGGAAATTAAATAAAAGACCTATAGTATGAACCATGAATTCCTCCATATTCTGACAGACAAGGAAGCGGCAACGCTGCTTCCCGATTATTTCAATGGCTCCATATCCGATGAGAATAAGGAACTCGTTGATAAATGGAGGAACTTAAGTGAGGAAAACAACCAAAAATTTAATGCCCTTCTCGATGTAGTGATGGATTTCCGGGCTTTAGACGCTGTTTCCCGCATAGATATGGAGTCGGCTCTCAGAACCGTGAACAGGCGTATTTCCAGAAAACGCCGCGCATGGGTTCATTACATAGAGCGTGTGGCGGCTATTCTCGCCATACCTCTGTTGGTGGCAACCATATGGTCGGTAACCCGAAGTGTAGGCGGTGAACCGGTATATCATCAGTTGAAAGTTGAAACAGGAATGACCGGACGCGTAGTATTGCCTGACAGCACGGTTGTGATATTGAATTCAGGTTCAACGCTGCGTTACCCGGCGGTGTTTGCAAGCGATTCCCGCAAGGTGGAACTACTTGGAGAGGGCTATTTCGATGTCCGTAAGGACTCAGAACGCAAATTCAGCGTGAAATTAGGTGATGGAAGCTCGGTGAATGTCTATGGCACCCGGTTTAATGTGGACGCTTATCCCGGCGATGAGTCGGTGATAACTCTTGTTGAAGGCTCGATAGGATTTGGTTATAGTAACAAGAAGGGTGATTCAAACGAGGTCCGGCTCGCCCCCGATCAACAGATTACAAAAAATGTCAATGGTGACGTTTCGATAATCAATACAGAAGGGGCAAATGCAATTGCATGGAAAGATAATAAAATCATATTAGACAGCACACCGCTCAAACATATATTGAAAACGCTCGAAAGGCGTTTCAATGTGAAATTCAGAGTGAAAAATCCCGAAATCGAAAAATACACATTTTCCGGAGGTGATATCAGTATCAAAAGTATGGACTATGTGCTGGAGACGCTAAATATATCAACGGGGATGAAATGGCGATATGTAAGTTCTCCCGATGAAGATGATGTTGTCATCGAAATCTCATAGCACGCTCAATCGCGCATATACACACACGAACTAATCAATTCTAAAATAATAACTAACACTAACAAATTAAACCATGAAACATTTTTTTCTCACGGCATTGTCATGCTTAGTGATATTGTTTGCAGGTTGTTCGGAGAATAATATCACTCCCGAACCGGATCCTGTTCCCACCCCCGGTCCCGAGGAGCCCGGGGTGGAAGAGGTGAAACCTCTGACCAAAGTGCCATTCTCCAAAGGCTTCAACCTTTCTGACTGGCTTAACATGACCCAAGAGTATTGGTTCGTCCCGGATAAATATAAGGAACAAGATTTCGAAGACCTTAAGACGTTGGGCGTTGATGTTGTCAGGGTTCCTATCAATTTTCCTCTGTTTATGGGATCGGCACCTGCATACACATTCGATAAGAGATTGCTCGATGTTATCGACAGTGCGGTTGAATGGGCAAGCTCCCGCGGGATATATATAATCCTTGACCAACATAGTGACTTCAGTCCCACCGGATTTACCGCTGATAAGGAGGAACTTGTGGCATCGGGTTTGCGTCAGCTCGCATCGCGTTACAAAGGGAATGACCATGTGTTGATCGAAGTTTTCAATGAGCCTAACGGAGATTATGTCTTAAAGAACTGGAATGAGATTCAGTTGCGCCTCATATCTGAAATCAGGAGCGTTGACAAGAATGTGATAATCATTGCCACCGGTATCAATAGCGGACTTAAGAATCTTACCAAGCTTCCAGGAATTGATGACAAGCGTATCATTTATACTTTCCATTATTATAACCCGTTCCTGTTTACCCATCAGGGCGCGGGATGGATTCCCAGCCAGCACATAGCCAATGTCCCGTTCCCCTACGATGCAGCAAAAATGCCTCCGATGCCGAATGAATTCAAGGGTAACGCTGAATATGAAGAATACTACAATATCTATCCAGCCCAAGGCAACGAGAGTGCCATTGCCCAGGAGTTGATGGAAATCTATAGTTGGGGAGCAGATAATAACCGGCTTATTTTCTGTGGTGAATTCGGTACGCTTACATCCGCATCAAAAGGAGACCGCAACCGTTGGTACAAGGCTGTTTGTGACAATCTGGCGGCATTCGGGATTCCATGGACCGCATGGGAATACAGTTCGGGTAGCATGCCGAATTTCGGGGTGTTCAAGGGAACGAAGAATTTTGAAACCAGTCTTGACGCGGACTTGATTCGCGCCATGGGTCTTACCGTGCCTCCACAATATGAGTCAGGATGCCCGGAAGTGGTTTATTATGATGATGGAATGCCAGGTTGGTGGCAACAAGGCAGCAAGTGGGATGGCTATGAGCCAAAAATCGATTTCGATTGCACAGAGAATCCTTATGACGAGTCGTTGAAATGCATCCGCTGGGACATAGATCATTCATGGGGAGGGCTCACAATGTCAACCTGGCCGGTGACCGACTTTACCGCACAATATGACGCCGGGGCATACCTTCAGTTTGCTATCAGGACTACCGATGTAATCGATAAGATGATCGTGCGTTTCGTGCAGTATAAGACCGGGGCGCCGTGGAACTGGCGCATTGTCGAGGAAATAAGCACTACCAATGATAAGAAGCCTGATTATAAATTCGCCAACGACGGGGAATGGCATCTCATAAAGATTCCATTGCAGAGTATGTGGATATGCGGAACCCAAGGCGATTGGAAACTGAATCCCGATGAAGGGGAAGAAGGATTTGCATGGGATTGCATCCAGCATCTTGAGTTTGCGCCCGAAGGTAATGAAAGCTTGCTCGGCAAGACTGTGTTTATCGACAATATCAGGATAAGAAAATAAGAAATTTATGAAAAATAAAAATATTAGCATTTTAGCATTATCGCTGCTTATGGGAGCCATATCGCTCCCGTTGGCGGCGCAGGTGAAGGTTACGGTGAATGCAAACCGGCAGCCTGTCGGGAAGGTTCTCGAACAAGTGAAGAAATCTTCAGGCTATGAGGTATTCTATAGCGATGACCATGTCAAGGGTCTCAAGCCGATAACCATCAACGCAAATAATGAAGATTTGAAAGATGTCCTTGACAAGATCTTTGCCGGAACGGACGTATCTCACACAATCCGCAACAAACAGGTGATCATAAGCCGGAAGAATGATGATGCCCCGAAGGGGAAATCCGGGAAAGGGAAAGAAAAGAAGACAAACAAGGGAGCACCCGCAAAATTATCGGGAACAGTGATGGGCACTGACGGAGAACCCCTCATCGGTGCAACTGTGTTTGAGAAAGGCACTCACAATGCGGTCGTGACGGATGTGAACGGTGAATTCGAGATTAATCTGCAGAACTCCAACGCTACGCTCGACATTTCATATGTCGGTTATAAAAGCACTTCCGTCAAGGCGACTCCCGGAAAACCGATGAGGATAGAGATGCATGAGAACAGCGAATTGCTCAATGAACTCGTAGTGGTGGGTTATGGTTCCATGAAGAAGAGTGACCTTACAGGTTCTGTGTCGCAAATCAAGATTGACGAAACCAGAGCGGCGACGGTGACATCTGTAACAAACGCCCTTGCCGGCAAGGCTGCCGGTATGCAGGTCAGCCTTAGCACCTCTCAGCCGGGTGACGCATCCACTATACGCATCCGTGGCGCGGCGTCTCCCAACACTGACAATTCACCACTTATCGTTATCGACGGGTTTCCCGTAAACCCTACCAGCGACGATAAGACGGCGATAGGTAAATACAACAGTGGCTCCAACGATAACTATCTCGGATCAATCAACCCGAACGATATAGAGTCGATTGAAGTGTTGAAAGATGCTTCATCAACAGCTATCTATGGTTCGCGTGCGGGTCATGGTGTAATCCTTATCACCACCAAGAAAGGAAAAGCGGGTAAAGCTACAGTCACCTATACCGGCAACGTCTCGGCGCAAGTAATGGCGGGTGATTACGAGATGCTCGATGCAAAGAACTATATGATTCAGACTGAACGTTACCGCAGGGAGAGATGGCGCATTGACAACGGGGTGGGTTACTTTGGTGGGAAGGATGAGGCTGCGACATTACAGTCCAATCCTTATACGCCCAAATACACTCAGGACATGATCGACAATCCCGGTGAGACTACAGACTGGTTCGGAGCAGTGACCCGCAACGGATTTCAGACGGCCCACAACCTCAATGTTCAGGGCGGTGCCGAGAACACTCGCTATCTTGTGTCGGGCAACTATATGTTGCATAACGGTATTGTCAAGAATAACGATATGAAGCGTTTTACCCTCAGGAGCAATATCACACAGAAATTCAACGAGCATTTCAGTGGCGGTATCTATCTGACGTTTTCACGCATCGACCAGAACTGCATTGCAAGTGGGCTGTCATCGAACGAGGATTCCGGTGTAATGGTATCGGCGGCCCAGCAAAGTCCGCTGCAACCGATTTATGACGAAGATGGAAACTATTTCACCAACCCTCAGTCAACTTTTTTGCCGAACCCGGTTTCAATGCTTGAGATTACCAATAAAAGTCGGCGCAACCGTTTCTTAGGTTCTATGTATGTTGAATACAAACCGATCCAGGAACTTACATTTAAATTAAATCTCGGCGTCGACTGTAATAACCATAAGCGTCAGGTGTATATGCCCAAGACGACTCTCTATGGAAAGAAAGTCGACGGGCAGGCGGATATCGCTCAATACGACCAGAATGACTATCTCGCTGAATTGACGGCATCCTATGTGAAACAGTTCGGAGAGATCCATTCACTTAACGCTGTGGTCGGAGGGTCATATCAGAAATTCAACAACGAAGGCTTCACCGCAGGCAACAGCGGTTTCCTCAGTGATGCGCTGCTGATGAACAACCTCAGTTTCGGTGAGTATTCCAAGCCCTGGGTCTCTTCTTCGAAGCAGGACAGAGAGATGGCTTCATTCTTCGGACGCGTCAATTATTCTTTGATGGGAAAATACCTTCTCACCGCGACATTGCGTGCCGACGGTTCTTCAAATTTTGCCAAGGGCCATCAATGGGGTTATTTCCCTTCGGTGGCGCTCGGATGGCGTTTCTCGGAGGAAGATTTCATGGAGAGAACCCGGTCATGGTTCTCCAATGGTAAGCTGCGTCTCAGCTGGGGGCAGACCGGTAATTCCGGAATCGGACATCAGGCGATAAGTATGTACCGGGTCTACAATTCAACAGGCACGAAATTAAATCACGGCTTCGGAGGTGTGGAACACCTTGGATTTATCCTTTCTACGGTTGGCAACCCAAATATCACATGGGAGACCACAACGGAGTTTAACGCCGGTATAGACCTCGGTTTTATAAATAACCGCGTCAACCTGACGGTTGACTATTTTAACCGTGAGATATCCAACCTCCTTAACTGGAGAACCCTTTCATGCATTAGCCCTGTGTCCGGTATTGCCGACAATATGGGTAAGACAAGGAGTCATGGTCTTGAAATCACGTTGAATACCACCAATATCGACAACCGGGATTTTTCATGGACAAGCGACCTGACATTCTCGTTCTATCGCGACCGCTGGGAAGAGCGGACGGAAAACTGGGTGCCGGCCGCATATAGCAGGTATAAGGGGGATGTGCGGCCGTTGAACGGTTATTACCTGACGGACGGTCTGGTGAAACCCGGTGAAGAAATCCCGCATATGCCCGGTGCGATTCCCGGCCAGATAAAGATAAAGGATACGAACGGATATGTTTTCAATGAGGATGGAACATATAAGACCGACGAACATGGAATTCCAATCCTTTCCGGGAAGCCGGATGGAAAAATCAATGATGCCGACAAGGCATATATAGGTTCAACCGACCCCGGATTCATCATGGGTTTCAATAACTCATTGCGTTATAAGGATTTCGATTTCAATATCTATTTCTATGGCCATTTTAATCAATGGACCACAGGCGCATATCGTGATTTGTGGATTCAGGATGCAAGGATAGTAGATGAAGGCAGAAGCGTTCCTGTCAGCATTGAAGAGATGTGGAGCACGGATAATCCTGACGGCTGGCGTCCCGGTTTCGCCCAGACTTCCAACTCAATCCACATGGGTTCAACTGATTTTTATCTAAAGAAATGCTATTTTATCCGATGCCGCAACATCACACTCGGTTATAGGATTCCGATAAAGAAAGGTATTTCGAAACTGCGCGTATACGCTGATGTCACCAATCCTTTCATGATCACCAACTATAAAGGCCTTGACATGGAAACCGATGACTCGGCATATGCAATCCCAAATGTAAGAAGTTTTAATTTCGGTGTGGAAATCTCGTTCTAAACTCAAATAGAAATGATAAAAAAACTATATATTTTATTGGTAGCCTTCACTTGCATGACTGCGATGACATCGTGCGAGCTTGAATCAAATGTGTATGATGCCTATAACACAACCGTCTTCCCAAAGACGGAGGAGGATGTGGAGGCACTTCTTGTAGGCAACGTTTACGGACCGTTCCGCTCAAATCAATTCAGCGGACTTTTCACCGTGGCCATCGGCGGTGTCCAGATTTATAATGACATGTGCACCGACATGGGTGATTGCCAATGGAGCGACCCTTACTGGTTTGACATTATAAACATAAATTTCAATCTCAACAATTCCAATGGCCCGCAGTTGATTTACAATAACTGGCTGTCATCCCTTTCCCGCATGGCCGATGTCATAAAGAAGATAAAAGAGATGGACTCTATATCCGAAACTAAGAAACAGGAAATGCTGGCAGAGTGTTATTGTGGTGTCGGATGGTTAGGATACATCCTTTACGACATGTATGGCGGCATTCAGATTCCTACGGAGGAATCGTTGGCTAATCCGGCAGCAAATGTAATTGTCCCGCGTTCTTCCAATGAGGAGACTGCAAAGTTTATTGAGGACAATCTACTCGAGGCGGCGAAACACCTCCCAAAAAACATAAAATACGGTTCTGCCGATTATGGTCGTTTCACGGCGGGAACAGCCTATACCGTGCTGATGCATCTTTATATGCATGACGGCCGATGGAGCGATGCCGCGGAAATTGGAAAGGAACTTATGAAATCCGAATATGGATATAAACTTGTTCCCAATTACAAGGATATCTTCACACTCGAAAACGAAGGCAACAGCGAGACTATATTCGCCTGCACATGCGACCATGGCATCCACACTCAGTATTGGCTGTCGCAGGTTTTACCTGAAAATTATCCGGTCCAGAACAGAAAAATGCAGAGGTGGGGCGGATACCGTATGCCGTGGAGCTTCTATCACACCTATGAGAAGGGCGATGGCAGATTAGAGACCATCATCGGGAGTTACACAAATACCAGCGGAGTTCTCTTGAACGAAGCTTCTAACGGTGGATGGCTGAGAAAAGGCGCTTTGCCAAAGAAATATGGAGAAGACCTTGAAGACACGGGAGCGGGATCGGCTATAGACTGGATAGTGCTTCGATATGCCGATGTGCTCCTTCTTCAGGCGGAAGCATTGGCTCGCAGTGCCAATAATGTGACACAAGAGGCAGTGGACAGGCTGAACGATATCCGTAGGCGCGCTAAACTTGATGAATATAAGGTATCGGACTTCAGCGGTCTGGAACAATTCCTCAATGCCGTCCTTACAGAGCGTGGTCACGAATTGTATTTCGAAGGGTGGCGCCGTAGCGACCTTATCCGCCATGGTAAGTTCATAGCCTATGCAAAGCTTTACAAGAAAAGTCTTACGGCAGCGCCGCATCATGTTCTCTTCCCCCTACCGCAATCGGTTATCATGGAAGGTCGCGGTCAGGTTCTCCAAAATCCGGGATATTAAACAGTTTCTAAGAGTATGTTTGGATTTAACTTTCCTTTGCATGAAGAGTTATTTTCGAGGGAATTTCACGAGTTGAAGAAGGAGCATAGCGAGCTATGCGACTGATGAAACTTGGTGAAATTCACCGGAAAGAACCTTCATGGAATGGAAAAGAATTTTTCAATTATACTCAAACATTAAATTCGTGTTAAATTCAAACATACTCTAAAAGAGACAATTTCTATATTAGCCATCACAAGAAAGGGCTGTATTCACCGTAATGCAGCCCTTTTTTATAAGAAGCTGTTATGTGCAAAGTGAAAAAGATAGCATCTGTATTAATGCTTACGGCAACCGCGCTTGCCGTAAATGCTTCGGAACATCGCTTCTATGCCGATGAAGGAAAGGGTACCGATTATTCTACGCAAGGTGTAATCTGCACAATCCAGTCGCATACAAATGATAACGTAGAGACTGTAACAGTTACCTTAAAGAATTGTCGGCATACACCGTTCCAGCCTTATAAAGCAGGTATACAGCTTGGCATAGACACCTATATGGACCGCTATCCGGATTGGAACAACAAGTATTTCCCAACGCTCATGGTGTGCGAGCCTCGTCATTTCTATGGCTATCTGCAATCACCATCGGGAAAGGTAAAAGCTGTTGCATCAGCTGATCCCATTGCATCATGGAGTCTCGAATATAATCTTGGATATCAAGATCCGGCGCCACACTGGTTTATGGGACACCGCATCAAGTCGCTCAGACTCGATCTCCTCGCTGCCCTCCCCCTTCCCTCTCATCATCCGCAAAATCTGTGGCAACTTATGCCCAATGAAGAACGCACCTGGTCAATAAAAATTATTGATATCGGAGATTCCTCAGATTTCGAAGCTGTGGTGAGCCGGGAATGCAACATACCGATGCTGCATATGGAAACTACTTCGGTATCGCCGGATAGCGAATTTATTTTTGAAGTATATGGAGTCGACCCATCGGCAACCGTGGGTGGGCGCCCTGTTTCGCTAAAGAAAACAGGCAACCATTGGCAAGCAGGATTCTCGGCATCAGTCCCCGGAATATATGACATTGAAGTAACTGATGGCGACAAAACGACACACGGCAACATCAATGTTCGCTATCCCTGGCATTACACAATGAAACTCGCCCGCAACGCAGCATTGCGATATAAACAGAAAGCGACATCACATGTGGAGAGCTGGTACGGATTCCATACGGCTTTTCTTGCCGCCCGTTATTTCCCTTGCGATTCCATAGACCGCAAACTCAATGAACGATTCAACAGGGTATTCGACAGTCTGTTCGATTCCGAGGGCAACCAGAGAAAATACGAATGGAGAATACAGAATGTCTCATCAACTATCGGAATGCTTGTCGACAGATATGAAGCATACGGCAATAAAACCGATCTTCGGCGCGCACGCCTTCTTGCTGACCGTTTCATTTCATCGTATCAGCAGGAAAATGGAGCCTATAAAACCGGCAACACCATATACACAAGTGTAATTTATCCTGCAAAAAGCATTCTCGAACTCGCCGATGCAGAATGGGAAGCAGGACTCAAAGCAGATGCCCGTAGACATGAACTCTCCGCCAAACGTGCCATCGACCAGCTTGTGGAATCTCAAGGTGATTTCAACACCGAGGGTGAAATCACATACGAAGACGGAATGGTTAGCTGCTCGGCGCTACAGATCGGCATGCTCGCCCTGCGACAGAAGGACAAAACGCTGCGTCGCCACTATACAGATGCAATGCTTGAAATCCTGAAAGGACATGACTGTCTTACTCAGCTTCGGGTGCCCGACGGGCGACGGAGAGGCGGAACCATGCGGTATTGGGAAGCCCAGTATGATGTGCACATGCTGCCAAATATGATTTCATCTCCTCACGGCTGGAGCGCATGGCGTGCCTATGCCACATATTACGCATATCTGCTCACGGGTGAGGAACGATGGCTCAAAGAGACTTTTGACGCAGCTTCATCGTTCGCATCGCTCATTGATCATAAAAGCGGGAAACTACGTTGGGCTTTTGTCGTAGATCCTCAGCTCCATGTCCGACAGATAGCGACTCCGGACTCATCATTCACGGCTGAAACACCAAGTTATGGCACTCCACATCCTGATGTATATGGCAATCTGAAATTTACCATAGGCGAACAATATGTGGATATGATATCTGACTGGCAAACTATCGTCTCATCCGATAATGATGTCCACGAGGTCTTTAAGTTCATTGCCGAGACAGTGCTTGACAAGGCATACATCGTGGAACGTGCCGATGGCACGCTTGGATGCTACAACTGTAAAGCCGAGCGAAATGGGAAAGAGCTTAGGGTAATTGCCGCAGAACCTCAGATTTGCAACTTGCACGTCAATCTGACTAATAAATATAATGTAAAATTCGATGGTAAAATAACCAGACTATGAAAGTCAGAAACATATTTTTTGTATTTAACGCGATTATTGCTCCCATGTGGAGTGTCAAAGCAGAAACACCTGCCTACCTTAATGACAATTTAAATATTGAGGTGAAGGTGGAAGACGCTCTAAGCAGGCTTACACTTGAAGAGAAAATTGCAATGATTCATGCGCAATCGAAGTTTTCATCTCCGGGTGTACCTCGCCTGGGTATCCCAGATCTAATAGTAAACGATGGACCTCAGGGAGTAAGGGAAGAGTTATTATGGGACAGCTGGGACAGCGCATGTCAGACCAATGACTCATGCACTTCCTATCCGGCATTGACATCATTGGCTGCGACTTGGAATCGCAAATTGGCTTACCGGCAGGGACGGTCCTTAGGAGAAGAGTTTCTCCAACGCGGAAAGGATGTGGCACTTGCCCCGGGAATCAATATCTACCGCCATCCTCACTGCGGCAGGAATTTTGAATACATGGGCGAAGATCCATTTTTGGCGGGTGTCATGGCGGCAGAAATCGTGAAAGGCATTCAAAGCAATGGAGTGGCAGCATGTGTAAAACACCTGGCGTTGAACAATCAAGAAATCGATCGGCACAAAGTGAATGTGGTTGTAAGTGACCGCGCGCTGCATGAGATATATCTCGAAGGTTTCCGCCGTGCGATCATCGATGGCGGGGCGTGGAGCGTCATGGGAGCATACAATAAATATCGCGGACAATTCTGCACTCACAATGAGTATCTGAACAAGATATTGAAAACCGACTGGAAATTCGATGGGGTCTTCATGTCGGACTGGGGTGGAACAGAAGACACTCGTGAGTCCATTTTCAATGGACTTGATTTGGAATTCGGAACCCATACCGACGGTTTGACTTCAGGCATAAGTAATGCTTACGACAATTACTATCTTGCTTCCCCTTATCTTGAATTAATTAAATCGGGAGAAGTTGGAACCACCGAACTCGATGACAAAGTGCGACGAATTCTCCGCTTGATTTTCCGCACATCCATGAATCGCAACCGTGGATTCGGTTCGCGCAATTCAGAGGAACACTCCGCGGACGTTCTTGCCATTCAGCAGGAAGGTATCGTACTGCTGAAAAACCAAGGAGATATCCTGCCTATCGACAAAAATCGATACAAACGAATCCTCGTGGTAGGGGAAAACGCGTATAACTCTCATACTCGCTGGGGAGGATCTTCAGGCGTAAAAGCCAGATATGAGGTGAGACCAATCGATGCCATCCGCCGAATGGCAGGCAATAATGTTGAAATAACATACCGACAAGGGTATACCTCTGCACTTCCTGAAAATGTGCAAATTGAGGATTCACTGAGAGCAGAGGCAGTAAACTCAGTTCAAGATGCCGATATTGTAATCTATATTGGAGGCTACGACAAGCGATACGACACGGAAAGTCATGATCGGAAAGATTCTAAGGCACCCTATAGTCAGGATAAACTGATAGAGGATTTGCTCAAACAGAAAAAACCGGTTGTTGTTGTAACATTCGGTGCAAACCAGTTTGACATGCCGTTCATTGACAAGATACCTGCCATGTTGCATGCATGGTACGGAGGAAGCGAGTCTGGAACCGCCTTGGCTCAGGTTATCTTCGGAGAGGTAAACCCTTCCGGCAAACTGCCTATAACGCTGTATAAACAAGCCTCGGATTGCGGAGCATTAGTGATGGGGGAATATCCCGGAGACGGTGAGAACGTGCATTACAATGAGGATATATTTGTAGGATATCGCTATGTGGATAAATATGGAGTCAAGCCTCAATTTCATTTCGGGCATGGCTTAAGCTACACCAGGTTTACATATGGAAGACCCAATGTCAGCAAAAAAGAATTTGCAAAGGGAGATACTATAGAAATCTCGGTTCCGGTAACAAATACCGGTTCTCGCCATGGTAAGGAAACAGTGCAGCTATACGTCCACGATGACAAAGCTTCAGTTATACGTCCGGAAAAAGAATTGAAAGGATTCGACAAACTGACACTCGCACCCGGTGAAACTCGATATGCCGTTTTCCGCATAACTGCCAACGATTTGAGTTTCTATGACGACGCTAATGGCGGTTGGACCGCCGAACCAGGTACTTTTAAATTATTAATCGGCTCCTCATCTAACGACATTCGAGAAAGCATACAGATACGACTTAAATAAACAAAGATATGAATCTAATTAAAAATATATTGGCATTAACAGCAATTATAGTGCCGTTACAGTGTTTTGCGCAAGATTATCGCAATGAAAAGCCACAATCGGTAAACTATCTTCAAGGTAAAATACTTTCGGTAATCGGAGATAGTGAGGCGGCAGGCGACAAGAACGGCATAGCAGATACATATTGCTACTTTATTGCCCAACGCAATTGTATGAAAGTGAATAATCTGGCTCTCAACGGTCAGAAGTTGTGCAATGCCATAGAAGGCAAGGACTGGCCTGCCTTGATCGACAACTATAATCGTATTCCCGAAGAAACGGATTATATACTTGTCCACATTGGATATAACGACAGTTTCGACCCCCTTGAACCGGAGGAGTCACAGGATTCATTGAAATTCAAAGGTGCTTTCAATCATCTCATCAAAGGGTTACAATCCCGATATCCGCATGCACGAATTGGAGTTATTTGTCCTTATTATTTCAACAACGAGCCAACACGTATAGCTCGCGCCCAATGGATGATGCGTCGTTGTCGCGAACTGCATGTGCAATGCATTGACGGATGCGCAGCATCGGGGCTTAGTCGCGATGTATCAGAGCAGGCAGATATGTTTCGTGATGAGGTGCATCTCACGATTAAAGGACATAAGCATATGTCATACATCTATGAGAACTTCTTACGCGGATTGTAAAATAAAACTTGGATAGTTCAACACCAACTTCGAACCTAACCAATCTGTGCTGTTGAATCTGATTGTTCGTATAATTGAAAATCCGAAAAAGAATCCGAAGACAGATAACCAAGAACCACAATGAGAGCCACAGCCGGCAGATAGTCGCCAAGTTCTTTATTGAGCTGCTTTAATGCCTGCTGGATACGGTAATAAATGGTTTTTTGCGATAAATTGTAGATTTCAGCAATTTCCTTGCAACTCCTCCCTTCAAAGCGATAGAGCAAGAATGCCGTGCGATAAGCTTCAGGCAGCGCATCTATCGCTTTTTTTATTCGTTCTTTCAATTCTTCGACAACAACGAAATCACTTTCGTCCAATTCATGGCGTCTGCGATATTCTTCCATATATTCAGCAGTTGACTGCGCCAGCCGATTACGCATGGCTATTTTGCAGGCACGATGGTAAACCATGGAATAAAGATATTGTCGGAAGGTTGTCAAGATATTAATCTCTTCATGTTTCTCCCAAAGCCATACCATCACATCGCATACCACTTCCTCGGCATCCTGAGCATCATCTAAAAAACGTGTTGCATATGCGCAAACTGACGTGTAATAGCGACGAAACAAGGTCTCGAAAGCCTTATGACTTCCCTCCTTGAGCAGCTTGACCAATTGCTCATCGTCTAACTCCTTTTTAGAAAGATACATTATAACAGCTATTTTGGGGGTATTAAGTATTTTTAATATATTGCTCCACCGAGAATTGAGACAAACGTGTCAATCGATTGCGTCATCAGAGGCTCATGTGTTTCAAAGTTAATAAATTTTTCATTCCCTGCAAAATCACACCAACAAATTTTAAGAAGCTTCTAAGTTTTTCCGAGTATTTGTAAATTAAAGAATAATTTCATATATTTGTAAATCAATTTAATTAGCTATGTCAAAATTTGTTGACCCGTTCACCGACACAGGTTTCAAGATTATCTTCGGCAAGGAGAACAAATCAAATGAAATACTCAAGGCCTTTCTCAATGATCTTTTTGAAGGGCAGCCTGATTTCGACTCCATCGAGAAGCTTCATTACCTGAACAACGAGAGGAGCCGCGAGAGTTTGGAAGACCGGGCGATAATATACGACATAATGTGCGAGACACAGTCGGGGCACCGGTTTATCGTGGAGATGCAGCAGCAACCGCAGCCTTATTTCTTCGGTCGTTCGGTTTATTACGTTTCCAGAGCAATCTACGAACAGGGTCTGAGGGGACTGCGGAAGGAGAAGGACAACTGGAACTACAACCTCATACCGGTGATAGGAGTGTTCTTCTGCAATTTCCACGTAAAGGAACTCGGGGATCAGCTTGTGCAGCACATACGCCTCTGCGACACCGCCACCAACAAACCGACAGGCAACCTGATGCGTTATGCATTTATACAGCTGCCCATGTTCCGCAAGGAGGAACATGAGTGTCTGACAGAATTTGACAAATGGATTTACATTCTTAAAAATATGAGCACTATGCAGACGATGCCGTTTACCTCACACCGCGACATATTCGAACGCCTGGCAAGTGTCAGCAATGTCGCAACCCTTTCTCCCGATGAAAGGCGCCAATATGATTACGATATTAAGAAATCCCGCGACTACTACGCGGAGATGGGATACGCACGTGACACTGCTCGACAGGAAGGTTTGGCTGAAGGTCGCGCTGAAGGTCGCGCTGAAGGTCGTGCTGAAGGCCGTGCTGAAGGTCGCGCTGAAGGTCGCGCTGAAGGTCGCGCTGAAGGTCGTGCTGAAGGCCGTGCTGAAGGTCGTGCTGAAGGTCGTGCTGAAGGCCGCGCTGAAGGCCGTGCTGAAGGTCGCGCCGAGGAGATGAAGAGAATTGCCCGCAATATGAAGCAGATGGGAATAGACTCGAAAACAATCACATCTGCAACCGGATTGTCGGAGTCGGAACTCGAATCCATCTCTTAACATTATCTTTTCAGTAGTTAACAAGCTAGATATCAATAAGGGAAGAGATCTGTATGCCACCTTGATCTCTTCCTTTCCATTTATATAGAGTATCATAAGACATCATAGTGAGCCAATTCTCCTTTTTGCTTTGCAGGCTTGGAATAAGCATAGAAGAGTTTTTGGAGGATATGGTTTTATTTATTACTTTTGTCAGCAGGAATCAAGCTACGCTAACATTATGAAATATAAATCACTTATATCATTAATATGCATCCTATGCGCTTTCAATGCCATAGCAAAAAATACCGAAAAGGGCTATGACGAATCGGTAAGAACGATGCTCAAGCGAGGTGTTCCAATAAGAAGTTATGCGGTGTCAGCTGATGAAAAATATATCTTCACACGAAATAACAATCAGATTTCCGTATGGGACTATGAGAAAATGCATCTTGTTCGCACTCTTGATCTAAAATCAAAACATATTTACGCTCATCCAACCGATAGCAGACTGTTCTATTTCTTAGATAATGACTCCGATATGCCACTTAGTAAATTCTGTTATATCGTAGATTGGGAAAAAGGTGGCATAGTGGGAGCGAAAAGCTGGTATAATATTGACAAGACGTTTGAGCACGGGAACGCCCTCCACTCACGCGACAACTCGGAAGGTCTTCTTTCTTTCGCTTACGGACAAGCAAGTGAGAGATCGCTCGGTTTCATCGGAGGCACGATGCCAAACACAGGAAGCGCTCGCCCAAATCACAATGACAGTCTTCTTGTAACTTCCGGCAACTACCCTATCGTCTACGACTTATATCATGCGCGCATAGCAGCCGTCATACCTTACTATGATCTCCTTCGGCGTGACACGACCCTACATTTTGAGTCCCCAAGGGATATGCCCATACCTAAGACATGGACCACAAGTATCAAGAATAAATTCTTCTTCTATTCAACCCACAACTTCACAAATTCATACTGGACAAAGAATGGTTCTATATTATTAGGAGGAATCAACGGGATTCATACGGAATGGACTACAGACGGCAAACTGAGGGGAATGCTACCTACCGCAATCGGTCCGGCATTTGCCATGACATTGAAAGACAAGAATATCGCAATAGCTACCCGCGATGGTCTCTACGGAGGAGAAATTTCATTATATGCGCCAAAACTGAAAAAGCTATCAAATGTCGCAGCCTATCATACCATCAATGCCCTCAGCAGAGTGTATAAAAACGACCGTTATCTGGTTGGCACATCCGAGGACAGAGAATACTACAATGGCAAGGACGTTACAGGAAAGGCAAGTCTTTTTGAGGCTCGTATCGGCAAAGACGAAGCTACTTGGATTCCGGACAATTGGGTAAACAGCGTGTATGACATCAAAATTTCAAGAGATGAGAAATTCGCGGCTATAGTTTTCGGCAACAAGGGAATTTCACGACTCGACCTTGAAACAAAGATTAACGACAAATCTCTAAAATGGCCTCATGGGGAATGGGATCAGATGGTATGCTGCGAAGTGCTTCCCAGCGGCGCAATAATAGGAGGCACTTTTCATGGCGAGCTGTATTATTTTCCACCCGACGGAGACGAAGCCACACACCGACTAATCAATAACCACACTTCCATTCAGTCAATCACACTCAACGACCGGGGAAACCGGTTTTATGTGGCTGGCACCAATGGCGACATTTCGGTATGGCGTACGGATTCCATACTCAGGATTGTAGATATTATCCCGATGATGACCGACTATAATGAAAACGGTTATATTTTCATCACCCCCGATCATTATTACAAAACCACCAAAGACGCACGTCTCGACATAAACTTTGCTAAAGGAACAGAAACTTTCGATTTCGAACAGTTCGATCTCCGTTTCAACAGGCCGGACATAGTGTTGCAACGTCTTGGAGGCGATCCGGAAGAAATAAAACTTTATCGACAGGCATATCTCAAAAGACTCAAACGGTCGGGAATCAGCGAAAAAGCAATATCGCCTGAATATCATGTACCGACAGCTGAAATAACCAATGCAGACAAGCTCACGGGAGTAACAAAGGAGGCATCGGTAATGCTTGATATTCTCCTATCCGACACAAAATATCCTCTCCAGAAAGCTTATATTACCCTTAATGGTGTTCCTCTGCTCGGCAAAGACGGACTCGACATCAGTAAGGAGAGAAAGAAAGAAAAACAGCTGCGTCATACCATTGAGTTAGCTTCAGGAATGAATGAAATTAAGGTTTCATGCCTTAATGCCGCGGGTGCGGAATCATATAAAAAGACTGTCAGAATCATATGCGAACGTCAGAAGAAACACCCGGTATTATATATTGCATCCATAGGAGTATCCGAATATGGTTCAGAAAAGAGCAGGTTAAACTATGCCCGAAAAGACGCTCATGATTTCGCCTCCATGTTCAATGGTTCCGACAAATTCTCAGAAATCAAACGGCTTATAATAACTGATAAAGATTTTTCAGAAAAATCGCTTGCCGACATCAGACAATTCTTCTCTTCTGCGGGGAGAGATGACGTAGCGATGCTTTTCTATGCAGGACACGGACTTCTCGACAAAGATCTTGAATACTATCTCGCCACGTCGAACGTAGATTTCAGCAATCCTTTCAACGGCGGTGTGCATTACGATAACTTTGTCGGCACCCTTGATGGCATTTCACCACTGAAGAAGTATTGTTTTATTGACGCCTGCCATTCGGGTGAAATATCCAAAGATGATTACATTGCGCAGAATACAGAGTCTTCCGGTTTTTCAAAGGGATATATTGTATTCCGCGGTGTTTCCGGGCTTAAGGCACGCAAGCGCGACATAGAGAACGTTAACGCATTGTTATCTGAGATGTTTACCGATCTTCGCTGGGGTGTGGGAGCGACTGTAATCTCGAGTGCAGCCGGCTCCGAATTTGCAATAGAGGGTGATGAATGGGGAAACGGACTCTTCACATATTGCCTGAAAGAAACCGCTAACAATGCCGAGACAGACCGCAATGGAGACGGAAATATTTCTGCCGAAGAATGGCTGAAAGCCGCCTCTATCAAAGTCAAGGAGCTATCTGAAGGTCATCAGAGTCCGAATCTCCGCAGCGACAACTACCATTCATCGTTAATCATATCAAGCACAAAGAAGAAATGAACAGTTATAAAAGAATAATAACAGTTATATTGGTGTTTTGCATCTCATTTGTTTGCATCGCCGACATCACAGATTGTGATGATGTGGTAAGATCCGATGAATGGGGCGCAATGCTGAAGGCTCTTTACGCAGCAAAGACAAAAGCCGACCGTAAGGAAGCCATGAACTGGTTTAAAGAAGCAGATGAAATCCACCAGATGAAACAACTCGAAAGCCGGCTGAAGAATTTTGATAAAAAGAAAGCCACGGCAAGAGACTGTCGGATACTTGCTAAACAGCTTTACTGGGCACTTGGAGGAAAGTTCAGGAGAGAGGCGATGACGATAGCTGAAGAGGGTTATAAAAGGAAAGATCCTTTTTGCTCCAATATGTATGGAGTATACCGCTATATCAATGAGGATCTGAAAACAGCGGCTGATGCCTTTGCGATAGCGGCAACTGCAATGTATTTGCCCGGAATCCACAATTTCGCAGTCTTAATGGCAATAGCCGGGAATCATAAAGAAGGAGCAAGTATCGCCCGATCATATCTGGAATCAATTAAAACTTTTGATTCAAACTATCTGATCGACGAATATATCTATTCCCGCGAAGGACAAGGAAAGCTTTATGACTGGAAAGCAAAACGCGAAATGATTGAGGGAAAATTTTTGAGGGAGCTTTACGGCAACAGATTGCCTTAAAGCCCCCTCATCATATGGATTGAGTATTCGATTTAGTTTCTATTCGAAACGGATGCGGGATTTGCGGAGCACTTTCCAGGCACCGTTCTCAAACATTGCCGTGCCGGCATTCTCGGTAACGATATTGCTTGCACCTGCGGTGTCTTCAATATCGATTGCATTGCAACCACCCGACAGATATTCCACAGGATTATTCAACGCTATGTCGGTAACTTCTGGAGTATCAACAACGTGGAATGTTCCTACAAGTCCATCGCGTGTCTCAAGACGATAGATTGTGTGACCGGGATTAAGACGACGATCGGCACGCACAAACAATCCGCGTCCATTGACGCGACCAAGATACAACACCGACGGCTGAGCGGGGGCAGCTGCAGGGCGGGGAGCTTCAACCGCTGAAGATTTTTGAGCCCGTACAGCAGCATCACGTGCAGCAAGAGCTTCCGACAACTCTGCCTTTATAGTCTTGATCTCCGTGCGAAGTCGCTTGTTTTCAGCCTGAGCTTCTTCAAATGCAGCCTTATATTCATCAAGTGCCTTTTTCTGAGAAGCATATTGTTTGCGCAGTTCGGCGTTTTCACGGCTATCTGCACCATCATTTGAATTACGATCATTCTGCTCGAGAGGCTCAGATTGCTTCTTCATCATATTCGCAGCAAAGACCACGAGCCAGATCACCACTCCGATGAGTACGATAAGCACTACAACATATATCCACGTGCTATTGTCTTCTTTTTTATACTGACGATCCTCAGTATCCTGAGCTATGGCATTCTGATCAGCCAGAATCTCTTCCTGTTTTTCAAGTAGTTTCTCGGCTTCTGAAGCAGATGTCGATGCATTCTCTGCCGGAACATCCGCAGCGGCAACGTCGGCAGGTTTAACCTCCCTGGGTTCCTCCACTGGAGTTGTCTCAGCCGGCTTCTCCTCTTTCTTGGCTGAGGGAGCAGCAACTGTCATGGCATTGATACGTTGCTTTACCCGAGTGCGCGCAGCCTTACCCTTTTCTGCAAGATTGGGAGAGGTGAAGAAGGTGACGCCCCAGAATTCCACAAGTTTCGCCTTATCCCAGGAAGCATAGTCTCCGGGCACTTTCACAGTCTTGAATGCCTTGAGATTCTCCTTCTCTTTTGCTTTTAGTTTTGATTCCAACTGCGACATGGAAGTGGCACGGAATTCATCGAGATATCCCGAACCGTCATTGGCATATCTAAGATAAGCCTGCGCCGTGATTGCGCGTGCCTCTTCCATCTCTTTCTCTGTGACTGCAAATGCCGGAACAGCAAGAATAGTCAGAATGATTGATGCAAATATTCTCTTTATCATAGTTTCAGTGATTATAGCTTTTTTCTCAGTCGTGCCACAGGTATGCCCTGACGGTCACGATATTTTGCGACTGTGCGTCGCGACACGTCATAGCCACGTGCCGTCATCTCTTCCATGATGCGTTGGTCTGACAATGGATGACGCTTGTCTTCGCTTTCCACCATCGCCGCTATTTCCGCCTCTATCTTGCGGTTTGTCGCAGCGTTGCCATCTTCAGCCGTCTCCCCTATCGAATCGCTGAAGAAGAATCTCAACGGAAAGATTCCCCAGGGAGTTGCCACAAACTTGTTGGTAGTGGCGCGAGAAATAACGGAAAGGTCAAGACTCGTCAGTTCCGCAACGTTCTTTATCATCATCGGGCGCAGCTTATACACATCTTCCGTGAGGAAATACTCTTTCTGGATCTTAACGATTGCCGACATCACCGACATCATAGTCTGCTGACGCTGTGTAAGCACACGAATAAAATCGCGGGCATCGTTATAGCGACTCACAATAAACTCCGAACCTTTCTTTGGTCTCCCCTTCGCCGTGCGTTCAAGATTCGCCATTGCCTGATCAAAACTCTGTTCGATCTGCAATTCGGGAATCTTGTTATTAAGCGTTATGGTTATCTCTCCATCTTCATTGTTGACAATGAAGTCAGGGATAATTATGTTTGCCTCGTCTGAAGGATCAGAACCGAGTGCATTCCCTGGTTTGGGATTTAGAGAAAGGATTAGAGACAAGGCGGCATCGACACGCTTTTCAGAAATATGAAGCTGCGAGATGATGCGATGCTTGTGTTTCATCGTGAAAGCTTCATATGCCTCACGCATGATACGAAGCGCGTCATCACGATCTTGAGCCGGAGGCATGGCGAACAACTGTAGTTCCAGACAGTCGCGAAGATCAAACGCCCCGATACCGCAACGGAATTAACAGCCGTTGATGGCATCGATGGTGAATATACCTGGACGGGATACCTTGCCAAGGGAACGTTCAAAGCTACCACTGTCAAAGATTTCGGTGCCCCGTTCTATCGCCCGTCGTCACCGGATTGTCAGATTTCCGAAACCGGAATAACTGCAACCGATGTCGTTTTGACTTCCGAGCCCGATGACCAATGGAATGTTGTTACCGCCGGAAATTATAAGATAGACATAAATACCAAGAAGTTGACAATATCTGCGGAATACCTTGGCGATCCCGGGAAGAGACCGATACAGACGGCTAACCTTTATATATTGGGCGATGCAACTCCCAACAGTTGGGACATAGGCTCCCCTACGCCGTTGGTAATGAAATCGGAATATGTTTTTGTTTACGAGGGTAAGCTCTTCAAGGGAGCTTTGCAGGCAACGGCAGTGGCAGGAGACTGGAGTATGCCTTTCATCTTGCCGCTGACCAATGGTTGCAAGATAAGTAAGGCCGGCGTGGAGAATAACGAATTTGATTATCTTGTGGATCATTCAAACATGTGGCAGGTAGAAGATTCCGGTAATTACCGACTCACATTCGATCTTGAGAATTGGACCATAAATGCCGAATATCTCGGTGAGTGATATTTGCGTCGGGCGGCATTCTGATGTTGCCGCCCGGCACATACTTCCAAACAATTTAGAAATTAAGTTAAAATGAAAATAATGAATATACTTGCATCCGCACTCGCTGCAGCTGCGTTGATGGGCTGCACTGACACTATTGAGATGCGTCGGCCTCAGAAATTTGTGTTGCCGGATCTTCCTCCCATCGAGGAGATACATAACTTTAAGGCTCCCCTCTATTGGAGCGTTTACGAATATTGCCACACGCAGTCGCAGAATGGCGTGAAAAACGAAGACATGGACATCACTGCGGAGCAATGGGAGAAAATTACCGACTGGCTGGCTAAAGATCTGAAGCCGTATGGCTACGATATGGTCTGCACTGACGGTTTCATAACCCAGAACTGTAAGGACGGATCTCCGTATATGACGCACTATGGCTCAATGTCTATAAAAGACCTTGTGGAAATGTGTAAGTCGAAGGGCCTTAAGGTGGGTATATATGATAACCCTTTGTGGGTGCATGCACCATGGGATACAAAGGTGCCGGGCACAGAGTATACACTTGGCGATATCCTTTGGGATCACAAAAGCGAAGTCCTCAATCCCGACACTCAGGATATGTGGGGATTCCAGTGGGTTGTGGCGAATTATCCGGGTGCCAAGGAATATATAGACGGCTTCTTCAAGCATTATGCCGATATGGGCGTGGACTATATCCGTGTCGACTTCCTTTCCTGGTATGAGGATGGTAAAGACAGGAACATGGGTCCGATTGGCAGAGGTTACGGCAGGGACAACTACGTTCGGGCTCTGTCGTATATTGCCGAAAATGCAAAGAAATACGGAATATTCATATCGCTTGTGATGCCTCACCTTTATTATGATGCGGAGATTGAGAAATTATGCGGGAACATGGTCCGTATCGTGCAGGATACCGGTAACGGCGGATGGTGGCATTATTCGGATTGCGAACGTGGCAAATCCTGGACCACGTGGCCTAACTGCATGAATATGTTTGACGGATTTGTGTATTGGTCGCATATTTCGGGACGTGGGAAGGTGCTTCTCGACGGTGACTTTATCCGTCTCAACACTTTCAATACGGATGCAGAGAAGGAATCTGTGGTTTCTCTCCAGCTTATGGCCGGAGGACCTGTAACGATTGCCGACCAGTACAATACAATCGGTGACAATACTAAGTTCTATACCAACACAGAATTGCTTGCCCTGAATACTGACGGTTTCGTAGGCAAGCCCCTCAGCGATGAGTTGAACAGCCGCAATAGCCAGATATGGTATGGCCAGCTCTCTGACGGAAATTATGTTGTCGGTTTGTTCAACCGCGATGACAGCTCGATGTCGTTCAGCGTTGATTTCAAGACTCTCGGTATCGAGGGTGAATGGAAGGTTAGGGATTTATGGAAGCATGCGGACGAGGGCACTGCGAATTCAATATCGGTGACGCTCGCTCCCCATGGATGCAAAATAGTTAAACTTACTAAATAAAAACTATACGATCATGAAAAAAACTTTTTTATCCATTATTTTAGCCGCTTGCAGCGGAGTTGTGTCGGTTGCGGAAAATCCTTCCGTATTGTATATGATCGGAGGGGCGACCGAAGGCTCTTGGAATTGGGATCAGGCAACCGAAATGAAGCCGGTGGCGGATCATGAGGGGGAATACTCTTGGACCGGGAATTTGGCTCAAGGGGATTTTAAAATTTGTGCGCAGCGGGATTATTCCTGGTCGGCTTCTTACTACAGACCCACAACTGCAGACTGCAATGTTTCAAAAGATGGTGTTACGGACAGTTCGGTTGTCTATACCACGAACCCGGACGACAAATGGAATGTTGTTGAAGCTGGAAATTATACAATCACTATCGATATCAATACGATGACCCTTTCTGCAACATATCTTGGTGCGACAGTAAAAAGTCCGATAGAGACGGATGTACTGTATCTGATTGGAGATGCTGCCCCAAGTAGCTGGAATATAAACAATCCTACACCGTGTGTTAGAAAGGAGAATTACGTTTTCGTTTATGAAGGCAATCTTAATGCAGGTTCTTTACAGGCCCTCATTACGCCGGGGCAGTGGGGCGCCAAGTTTATTATCCCTACTTTCAACGGATGCAAGATAACCGAGGAAGGAGTGGAAAATAAGGAATTTGATTATTCTACTGATCACGGCAACAGTTGGAATGTGGAGAAGGCAGGAGAATATCGCCTTACATTCAATCTCAAAAACTGGACTCTCGAAGTCACAAGTGACCTTGGTTCCGGTATTACAGAAGTTGTTACAGACAATGATTCTCAGGTAGAATATTACAACATGCATGGTGTGCGTGTAGATAATCCGGTCAATGGATTGTATCTGAAGCGTCAGGGGGCGAAGGTGTCTAAAATTATGATAAAATAATCCGTAATGAGATTACTTGCAACTATACTTTTCTGCTCAGCATGTCTCGGCGGATTCTCGCAGTCTCTTCCCAAGTATCTCGACCACACCGCTCCGATAGAGGAGCGTGTGTCGGATGCCCTGCGGCGCATGACACTGGAGGAGAAAGTCAGGATGCTTCACGCCCAGTCGAAATTCTCCTCCGCCGGCGTCCCGCGCCTCGGCATCCCCGAACTGTGGTGCGCCGACGGGCCCCACGGCATCCGCGGGGAGGTCTTCTGGGACAGCTGGGACAACGCCGGGTGGACCAACGACTCGTGCACGGCCTTCCCCGCGCTGACATGCCTCGCGGCCACGTGGCGTCCGGAACTCGCACGGGAGTACGGGCGCGCCATCGGCGAGGAGGCCCGCTACCGGGGCAAGGACATCCTGCTCGCCCCCGGCGTCAATATGCTGAGGACCCCGCTGAACGGGCGCAACTTCGAATACCTCGGGGAAGACCCGTTCCTCGCGTCGGTCATGGCAGTGCCCTACATACAGGGAGTCCAGAGCAACAACGTGGCCGCCTGCCTGAAACACTTCGCGCTGAACAACAATGAAATGAACCGCAATTTCAGCGACGTGCACGTGAGCGACCGCGCCCTCCGCGAGATATACCTCCCCGCGTTCAAGGCCGGCGTGCAGCAGGGAGGGGCATGGGCGGTCATGCCCTCCTACAATCTTTTCGAGAACAGGCATGCATGCGAGAACCCCCGGCTTATAAAGGACATCCTCAAGAAGGAATGGGGATTTGACGGAATTACGGTGAGCGACTGGGGTGGCGTACATGATACGGATAAAGTGCTCGACGGAGGACTGGATTTGGAGATGGGCACCGGCACTGACGGGCTGCGGGCGGACATGAACGCCTACGACACGTACCACATGGCCAACCCCTATCTGGAGCGTCTGCGCGACGGGCGCGCACCGGAGGAGGAACTGGACGATCATGTGCGCCGCGTTCTGCGGACTATTTTCCGCACCTCCATGTCCCCGTCCCACTGGAAAGGGCGCTTCACTTGCCCCGAGCATTATGCCACAGCCCGGCGTATAGGGGCGGAGGGTATAGTGCTCCTTAAAAACAACGGCGCGCTCCCCATTTCAGATAAGAAAAAGAAAATACTGGTAGTAGGCGAAAACGCGGTCAAGATGCTGACGATAGGGGGCGGCTCCTCCTCGTTGAAGGCGCAGAAAGAGGTGTCCCCTCTGGAAGGCTTGCGCAATGCCCTCGGAGGGAAGGCGGAGGTTGACTGGGAACGTGGTTACATCGGGGCCGGGTCGGTTGTCTACAACAACGTGAAATCCAAGGATTACGACCTGCTCTCGGAGACCCGCGACAGCCTGCGGCTTGTGGCCGACGCTCTGGAGAAGGCAAAGACAGCGGATCTTGTCATATTTGTCGGCGGACTGAACAAGGAGGATTACCAGGACTGTGAGGATAAGGACCGAATATCCCTGAACCTCCCTTACGGACAGGACGGCCTGATCGAGGCCCTTGCAGCGGTCAATCCTAACGTCGTGGTCGTCAACATATCCGGCAATCCCGTGGCGATGCCGTGGGCTGACAAGGTGTCGGCCATCGTCCAGGACTGGTACCTGGGCAGCGAGGCCGGCAACAGCCTGGCTGATGTATTGACCGGGGCGGTCAACCCCTCCGGCAAGCTGCCGTTCTCCGTACCGTACCGTCTGGAGGACACTCCGGCATGGGGCGAGCGCCGCTATCCCGGAATAAAACGTGCCGGCAGCAATATCCATGATATCCACTATGACGAGGACATCCTCATAGGCTACCGCTGGTACGACACGAAGGACATCCCCGTCCGGTTCCCGTTCGGTTATGGCCTGAGCTATACCGGCTTCGACATCGGCAAACCAGTCGTGACCCGGACAGCGGACGGCTATAGCCTTAGGGTGGACGTGTCGAACACCGGGAAAATGGCCGGTGCGGAAACCGTTCAGGTGTACGTGTCCGCCCCCAGACAGAAAGGGCTGCTGAGGGAGAGGAAGAAACTTGTGGGCTTCTCGAAGATAGACCTCGCCCCGGGCGAGACCCGCGGGGTGTCCATCGACATACCGTTCTCATCGCTGGCCTATTATGACGAGGACACTGCCTCGGAACGTATCGTGAAAGGGAAATACGTCTTTTCCGTAGGCTCGTCGTCAGCCGACCTGCCGCATAAGATTACTGTGAAATATGATTGATTTTAAGTTAAGATATCTGTTGCTCGGCGTTGCCTCCTGTTCGATAGGGGGCAACGCTGAGGTAGTATTGCCGGGGATATATACCGACAACATGGTGCTTCAGCGCAATTCTACAGTGACCGTACCCGGAACTGCAGCTCCGGGAGCGCAGGTGACAATGAGGGCTGATTGGCTTGCTGCCCCTGTGTCGGGAAAGGCTGACAGGAATGGAAGATTCTCTCTGAAACTTGAAACTCCGGATTACGGTGGCCCGTACTCTATTGTATTGAATGACGGCAGTGGCGAGAAAACGTTGCAGAACGTGCTTATAGGAGAAGTGTGGCTCTGCTCGGGGCAGTCGAACATGGAATTCCCCATCCGCGGAAGCTGGGGACGGCTTCCGGATGCCGACGAGGTGGTTGCCACCATGCAGCGTCCGGCATTGCGGCTGCTTCAGGTGAAGAACACGACATCGCTGTCTCCCCTTGATGATGCGAGCGTGGAATATGGCTGGGTGGAATCGTCTCCGGCAGCCGAATCGTTTTCGGCGATTGGTTACCTTTACGGCAGGATGCTTCAGGATTCCCTGAACGTGCCCGTAGGGATGATCGATGCCACTTGGGGTGGAACAACCGTCGAGGCGTGGACACCACGCGAAGCGCTTAAGAACGTGCCTGGATTCGGATACTATTATGAATTGTTGGGAGGTAAGGACCGGGATACGGCATTGTCGGAGACGGTAATAAAGCAGACGTATGATGGTGGCAAAGGGAATGAGATGATTGGCTATCCCTTCGACAAGGGGAAGATGCAGCGTGGAAAGGCCTGGGGGAAAATGCCTGTGCCGTCCTTGTGGGAAGAGAATGTATTGCCCGGATTTGACGGTATGGTGGCAATGCAGTTCGAACTCGACCTGCCTAAGGAAGCGGCGGGGAAAGATCTCCTGTTGTGCCTTGGTGCCGTTGATGACATGGACAGGACATATTTCAACGGAGTCCCGGTGGGCAGCTGCCATGTCCATGACTTAGCGAGGGAATATAAGGTTGACGGAAGCCTGGTAAAAGCAGGACCGAACGTCATTACGGTTGAGGTTGTGGACAATGGCGGGGGTGGCGGCATATGGAAGTCTTCATATGCTACGGTTGACGGAATGAGATACAGCCTCGACGGAGAATGGAACTATGCCGTGCTTGCTGATTTCTCCAAAACCGGTATGTCGTATGTATTGCCGGAGTCAAATAACCATCCGGCTGTATTGTACAACGCCATGATCAACCCTTTGACGACAATGCCGCTTGCCGGTGTCATATGGTATCAGGGTTGTCAGAATGTTGGTCGAGCGGAGCAATATGAGATATGTTTCAAGAAAATGATAGAGGGTTGGCGAAAGGCTTTCGATGCTCCTGAAATGCCATTCTATTTTGTACAGCTTGCAGGATTCCTTCAGCCGGTTGTGGTTCAGCCGGAATCGGAATGGGCGCGGCTGCGGGATGCCCAGGCAAAGGCTCTCGAACTCCCTAACACAGGCATGGTCACGGCTGTTGATTTAGGTAATCCTGTTGACATACATCCTACAAACAAGGCGGAAGTGGCGCGAAGGTTGGGTATCCTTGCCCTTGACAGAAGTTATGGCAGAAAGCAGGTGTGTGATGCTCCGGTTTGCACGAATGTTGACAATGACGGGAAAGGCATTACGCTGACATTTGACGCCCCGGTCAAGGCTGTGGGCGGAGTTGCCACCGGTTTCATAATCGGTGATGAAAAAGGCAGATGGGCATCGGCGAATGCTTTGATGATTGATGACCGGACTATCCGGCTGTCGTCACAGCTCATAGACAAGCCGGTAGCCGTCCGTTACAGCTGGGCAGACTATCCCGGCGGCAACCTCTACGGAGCCAACAGCCTGCCTGTAGCACCGTTCGCAACCGACGGGATTTAAAGTATCCTAAAACTTAAACAAGCTCTTATTTTCAAGGCGTAGGAGGAATTCCTTGGTGTCGAGTCCTCCGCCGTAGCCGGTCAGCGTTCCGTCGCTGCCGATGACGCGGTGGCATGGCGCGAAAATCGATATGGCGTTTGCTCCGTTGGCATTGGCCACGGCACGCACCGCCTTCGGCATATCGATATTACGCGCCATGTCGCCGTATGAAACCGTCGTCCCGTAGGGAATAGTGAGCAGTTCATTCCACACTTTTTTCTGAAAATCAGTGCCTACAAACAGCAGGGGTATGTCGAATTCGCGGCGTGCCCCTGCAAAATATTCGTCAAGTTGCTCTGATGCTCGTTTTATCACTGTTGATGTCCCCGCCATGAATTCCGCGTTCAGGACGCGCCTGAGCCTCCGGTCAACAGGTCCGCGATGTTTCTCCCTCTGCCAGTCGCACAGGCACAGCCATTCGCCATACGAGCCGAGCATAAGCCTCCCGCACGGTGCTTCATATTCCCCGATTATGATATTTTCCCGTTCCTGTTTCATCAGAGCTAAATAATATAATCTTGCCAAATTTAATAAAATTGGGTATATTTGCCAAACAACTGCTAATTCTTAAGTAGGGTAATAAAAATTAATGCACAAATAAAACGCAGTTATTTTTGAGATGTTTTTGCCGAGTAATGAAGGAGCATATAAGTATATGCGACTGAATTACAAGGTGAAAATAGTCACAAAGAATAAGTTTTTATTGGGCGATATCATTACCTGCACATATGGTTTAATTTTCTTACTTACCTCGCTGATGGTTGATAAACAACAGGCAAATGATAATACCGTTGATGGTTTCAATGGCGCATTTATAAATAATGTCCGATATTTATTAGACATTAGAAATTCTTAAGTTGTTATATTCACGCACGTACGCGCGA
>CAJTZS010000002.1 GCA_910584055.1 uncultured Muribaculaceae bacterium
AATAACTTATGGGAAAGTTTTTACTATCGATGCTATGTGCATTCGCTGCTACCTTTTCTTCATTGGCAGCAGACGTAGTTTTGGATGTATCAAAAAACACCAATTCATGGATGCCAACTGGCTCAAATGCTTCGGAAGTTGAGAAACAAGCTCCGAATGGCCTAAAAATTAAATTTGGTAAAGATACCTATTTTAATAACCAAGGCTACTTGTTCATTAAAAAAAATGGTTTCATCTCCCTCTCTCTTCCTATTGCCTGCGAAAAGATTACATTAACTACCACAGGCAACCAAGGCGCTAATTGCTCTGTATCCATAAAAGTAGCAGACCAAGTAATTGCAGGTCCTGTAACAATGGAAAAGAGCAAAGAGCACGAATTTATAATTCCTACAAATAATCAGGCAGTTGGAACTGTTTATCAAATTATAAATACATCTTCGCAATCTAAAAATGCTCAAATCACTAAAATAACTTTTAAGGAAGCTGCTTCTCCTGTTGATCCGACGAAGTGCGCGACTCCGGTGGTGAAGATTGCGGATAAGGTGGTTACGGACGGCGATCGGGCTTTCGTGAATGATGAGCTGACTTTCTCTTGCAGCACTGAGGGTGCGGTTATCACTTATTCTCTTGATGGAGGTGGTCTCAATGTCGTGGATGCCGTCTATGACAATCAGCCCATAAAACTCCCGAAAACCGGAATATATAATATCACAGCAAGCGCTAAAGCTGGAGAGCTTGTAAGCGATGTTCTTAAAATCAATGATATTGATGTTCTTAAACGCAATGCCGGCATCTCCTTCACACAGGATGCGGCTACCGCCTATCTCGATGCTGTTTCTGAATTCAAGGCTCCGGAACTCTCAAATCCGAATAATCTCGAAGGAATCATTTACACATCTTTGAATCCCGAAATCGCTTCCGTTACAACCGACGGTACTGTAACACCCCTCGCCGTTGGAGAGACAACCATCACGGCAAAATACGCTGGAAATGACGAGTATGAAGGAGCTGAGGCTAAATACACCTTGACGGTGCAAGCTGAGAAACCTGTTTTACCAAAGTATAAGAAAATAACAAGTGCTGACGAACTGGAAGCAGGAGCTAAATATGTTATAGCTTATGAGAATCCGGATGGTTCTGTAGCTATGAGTATTGATGTTGAAAATGACTACAGACATGCAACAAATGTCACAATTAGTGATGGGATTTTAGAAGCTACAGAAAATACTTTGATTATAACATTAGAAGGCACAACAGATAATTGGAAATTTAATGCTGAGAATTATTCTGGGACTGAAAAGTATTTTAAGTTCAACCAAACAAATACTACTAAAATCTTCATGGTTTCGGAAGCGGATGCAACAGTGGCAACAATCTCATTCTCGGCACAAGGAAACGTTCAAATCCAAGGGAATGTCGATGGTGGTTCAAGATATATTAAATATAATAAAGACACCAATCAATTTAGATATTATGCAAATTCCAACGGTGTTATGTGTCAGCTCTATCGTCAAATAATAGAAACTCCTGTTGAGCCGGAGGCTCCTGCGAAGCCGGAGCTGCATCCGGAGCTTGCCGGGATGCTTAGCGGCACTTCTATCTTGGCTAAGGAGGGTGAGACTATCAAATTCGCGGATGTGGAGGAGCATATCAATCTGTATTATAAGATTAGCGGCGGCTCTGAGACTCCGGAACCGGCTGCTCTCGCTGAGACAGAGCATAACCACGATGGCTATACTCTCTATGATAAAGTGAACGGTATTGAACTTACCCAGGACCATGACGGCAAAACTTTGGAGGTTATTGCCTGCGATTCCAATACGGGGAAACATAGTGAACCTGCCCTTTATTCTTTATCGGTCAGCACAGTAGGTGTTGCGGAGATTGAGGCTGCGGGAACGGGCGAAGTTCGCTGGTTCGATATGCAGGGACGCGAGGTTAAGGGTCAGCCGGAGAAGGGCGTGTATGTACGCGTGGCTAACGGCAAAGCAAGCAAGGTTATCGTGAAATAATCAGAAAAATTGCAATAGAAACTTTTCATATGAACAAAAAAGCCGCGGGCAAAATGCCTGCGGCTTTTACGTTTATGCGATCGTTGCGAGCAACAATCGTTCCGCCACCCGGCAATCAGCTGTCGGCGATTTCCATGAGCTCGAGGAGGCGCAGTTCGGCTTCGTCGAGGCGGGAAATCACTTCGCCGATACGGGAGCCGGCGGTGACGATTTCTTCGTTCGTCAAGGTGCCGGAGGAGAGTGCCGTTTCCAATTCCTGACGCTCGCGCGTCAGGTCTCCCACCTCTTTTTCGAGGGCTTCCATCTCCCTTTTTTCTTTGAAGGTTAGTTTGCGTTTTTCTTCAACGGGTCGCCAAGAATTTTTTGACACACCGTTCTTTGCGCCGCCGACATTGCTTCCGGCTGTCTTCATGCGCGCCTGCTCTTTCTCAAGAACCTTGCGCTCCCTCTCTTCCCGCTCCTCTTCCGCCACACAGTGACGGTATGTGGAATAGTCTCCGGGAAAGTCGCGGACTTCGCCGTCTCCCTTGAATACGAACAGGTGATCAACGATTCGGTCGAGGAAAAAGCGGTCGTGACTGACAACTATCACGCATCCTTTGAAATTCACAAGGTAATCTTCCAATATAGCCAGAGTCATTATATCCAGGTCGTTGGTAGGCTCATCGAGTATAAGGAAGTTGGGATTGCGCATCAGCACGGTGGCGAGGTAAAGGCGGCGGCGTTCTCCCCCGCTGAGCTTATAGATATATTTCTGCTGGGTTTCGGGGGTGAAGAGGAAATAGGAGAGGAACTGCGATGCGGAAAGACGGGTCTTGTCATCGATGCGCACTTCTTCGGCAATTTCCCTGACAGCATCAATAACTTTCTTCTTTTCATCGAAATCTGTCATACCCTCCTGGCTGTAATATCCCCACCGCACGGTTTCCCCGACATCGAAAGAGCCGCTGTCGGGGGGCATAAGTCCCAACAGGAGCTTGATGAAGGTAGATTTACCGGCTCCGTTGTCACCGACGATACCTACCTTCTCATAGCGTGCAAAGGTATAGCTCCATCCGTTTAGGATACGTTTGTCGCCAAATGCCTTAGCCACGTTATGCGCCTCGAATATCTTCGAGCCTATATACGATGATTTAACATTGAGGGAGACATTGCGTTCGGTTAGGTTGACGCGGCTTTTCTTTTCCAGCTCATGGAAATTGTCGATGCGGTATTTCGCCTTCGAACCGCGGGCCTGGGGCTGGCGGCGCATCCATTCGAGTTCGGTTCGCAAAAGGTTTTTCACTTTCGCCAATTCTGCGGAGAGATTTTCGTGACGCTCATCGCGTTTACGCAGGTAATAATCATAATTACCGTCATAGGCAAACACCTGACGCCGGTCGATCTCGATAATCTTGTTGCAGACCTTATCGAGGAAATAGCGGTCGTGCGTCACCATGAGGAGCGTCACTTTCTGCTTGGCGAGATAACCCTCCAGCCATTCTATCATATCGATATCGAGGTGGTTGGTGGGCTCGTCAAGGATAAGCATATCCGGAGCGGAGAGGAGCACGCGGGCAAGAGCCACGCGTTTTGTCTGTCCTCCCGACATTCGGCCTAACGGAGTGACATAATCCGTGATTTTAAACTGCGTGAGCATCTGACGCGCGAGATCCACACCGTTTCCCTCCTCGTTGTCTTTGATATCGAGGGAGGCATATTCAAGTGCGGTCATGTCCGGGTCCATAGGCGGCAGCTGTTCGAGATAGCCTACACGGATATCGTTACGGAAAGTCACCTTACCTGAATCATAATCCTCACGGCCGGCAAGGATGTTGAGGAAGGTTGTCTTTCCCGCACCGTTCTGCGCCACTATACCGACCTTGTCGCCCTGAAACACGCCCAGCGACACATCCTCAAAGAGGATGCGGTCGCCAAACGATTTTGTCAGTTGCTCTATCTGCAGTAGGATCATAACGCCGCGATGACTTCGATCTCTACGAGGGCTTTCTTTGGAAGCTCCTTAACGGCGAATGCGCAACGGGCAGGATATACTGCCTTGAATTCCTCGGCATACACCTCATTCATGGGAGCGAAATACTCCATATCGGCAAGGAACACGGTTGTCTTGACAACGTTGTCAAGCGTAGCACCGGCTTCGGCGAGTATTGCCTTGATATTGGCGATTGACTCTCGGGTCTGAGCCTTGATGTCGGAAGGCATTTCACCGGTAGCGGCGTTGATAGGGAGCTGACCAGAAACGAAAATGAGGTTTCCTGTCTGCACAGCCTGGCTGTAAGGGCCGATAGCTCCGGGAGCATTAGCTGATTTGATCTCTTTTTTCATAATCCTATTATTAAGTAAGAAAAATTAAACGATATATGTAGGTAATGAAAAAAGGACAGCTCCGAAAACAGGGTCTGTCCTTTAGTTGAGCCGCGAGTGGGACTCGAACCCACGACCTTTTCGTTACGAATGAAATGCTCTACCAACTGAGCTATTGCGGCTAATCGCCTGCGGAAATCCGAAAGCGTTGCAAAGTTAATAAAAATCCACAACAATGCAAAATATATTTGCAAAATCACGGACAAGAGGAGGGGATGGTGTCGGCGAGGATGTCGCGGGTCGGAGCGGCGGATGTAGAGCTTTTGGATGCCGAGCGTGCGCGGGCAGAACGCCGTGCACGGCGGCTGCGCTTCCCGTTGGATCTATGCGAATCGACAGAGATGCTATCGGAAATCACCTTTACCTCTTCCGTTGAATCTCCGGCGGTTTCGCTTGCACGATCTTCACGCATCTGTCTTCCCCCGAGACCCCAGACAAGCGCCCCGAACAACAGCACTCCAATCAATAGCGTCCACGCCCCTTTTCGCTCATTATTTCTCATCAGCAATTAAACATTACCCATTCCTCATTAAACATTACCCAAAAGGTCCGGGCGCAATCGCCGCGTGCGTTCGAGCGCCTGTTCGTAACGCCATTCGGCAATCTTGGCCTCATGACCTGAAAGGAGGATGTCGGGCACACGCCATCCGTTGTATTCCGCCGGACGCGAATATACAGGAGGCGCAAGGAGGTTGTCTTGAAACGAGTCAGACAAGGCAGACTGCTCATCGCCTATTGCACCCGGAATCAGCCTCACCATCGCATCGGCAATCACCGCTGCCGGTAATTCGCCCCCCGTAAGGACATAGTCTCCGATGGAAATCTCTTTGGTGACAAGATGCTCGCGCACGCGCCAGTCAACTCCCTTGTAATGCCCGCAGAGGATAATAACATTATTGAGCATCGACAATTGATTGGCCATCGGCTGGTCGAACCGTTCGCCATCAGGCGACGTGAAAATGACCTCGTCATATTCACGCTCCCTCTTCAGCGCCGAGATACAGGCATCTATAGGCTGAATCTGCATCACCATGCCGGCCTCGCCACCGAAAGGGTAATCATCTACCTTACGGTGTTTGTTTGTGGTATAGTCGCGGAGATTATGCACCGCGATTTCGACAAGCCCTTTGTCTTGTGCACGCTTGAGTATGGAGCAGTTGAAAAAAGGCTCAAGCATCTCCGGCATCACTGTTATCAAATCGATTCTCATAGCGCAAATTTAGCAAAATTTTTCCAAACGGCAATAAATGCCGCTGAAGGGTAATAACGCAGGAAAGCCGGGCATCTCGCCCGGCTCACCTTACATCTGTGTATTCTAAATGTGTTTTTTCAAGTATGCGGTTGCAAGAGGATTAGTCCATTTCTTCGTCAGCCTCGTAGCCGCCCATCTCACGGATGGCGTTGCGGAGCATTGTGTGCTGCTGATAGAGGTTGTTAACGGGCATTTCACCCTTGGTGTAATCGTGCATCGGGCTCTTGAGGAAGAAGCTGAGGAAGCGCTGTATGCCGTAACGTCCGGCGCGGGCAGCGAGGTCGCTAAGGAGCACGAGGTCAAGACATAGGGGAGCTGCGAGGATAGAATCGCGGCAGAGGAAGTTTATCTTGATCTGCATCGGATAACCCATCCATCCGAAGATGTCGATGTTGTCCCAACCTTCCTTGTTGTCGTTGCGCGGAGGATAATAGTTGATACGCACCTTGTGGTAATACTGGGTGTCCTCATCGTTGCCATGACCATAGAGATCCGGCTGGTTTTCAGGCACAAGGATAGTTTCGAGGGTAGAAAGCTTGGAAACCTCTTTTGTGCGGAAGTTAGCAGGCTCGTCAAGCACGAGACCGTCGCGGTTTCCGAGGATATTGGTTGAGAACCAGCCATTGAGACCCAGGCAACGGTCGCCGATGATGGGAGCGAAACCTGATTTCACGAGAGTCTGACCTGTCTTGAAATCCTTGCCGGCGATAGGCATCTTTGTCTTCTCTGCAAGTTCCCACATTGCAGGGATATCCACTGTTGTATTTGGGGCGCCCATGATGAAGGGGCATCCCTCCGAAAGCGCTGCGTATGCATAACACATAGACGGAGCTACATGCTCTTTGTCATCAGCCTTCATTGCAGCCTCGAGAGCGGCAAGAGTGCCGTGAATCTTCTCGTCTACCGGCACGTAAACCTCCGTAGAAGCAGCCCAGAGCACAACCACGCGGTCAACGCCCGATTCTTTCTTGAAATTACGGATATCCTCACGGATCTGCTCGGTCATGTCCCAGCGATCCTTGCAATCCTTAACGTTGTCTCCGTCAAGACGTTTTGCATAATTATGATCGAAAGCGGCTTTGAGGGGCTTGATAGCCTCAAGTTCATCTTTCACCGGATTGATATCCTTCTCTTTGAGAACCTCTGCATTGATTGCCGATTCGTAAGCATTTGCAGGGTAAACGTCCCAAGCCGCGAAAACGATGTCGTCGAGATTGGCGAGGGGCACGATATCCTTATAGTGGAGGTATTTCTTGTCTTCACCTTTGCCGATACGGATCTTGTCGTATTGGGTGCAGGAACCGATAGGTTTTGCGAGACCTTTGCGAGTCATGAATACTCCTGTCATGAATGTAGAGGAGACAGCACCGAGACCTACTACCATAACGCCAAGTTTACCTTTAGGCGCTTCAGCTTTTTTTGTTGCCATAATAAAACTGTGTGTTCTTTTATTTTCTATTATTTAATTTCATTTTAAACACCCGGAAATTTCAAACCGATTCAAATTTATCGGGAATTAACTCCAAAATGAAATCGTTTTCAAATTTCCGGCGGTAAAATTAGGTCTGATTTTAATAACGGCAAACTATTTTGGACAAAAAATAAAGGGGTCAATTCTTAAAGTTTATTAAGAGACCCCATTATTAGACAATATTTGTTAAATATATAACGTTTTATAAAAATTCTGTTAATTTTAGTTAATTGAGCTTAGCTGTAAAATTTCTTTATTTTGATCAATTTCATGCAACATTTCCGGTACCTGCCGGATATCGCCAACCGTATTTGGATACGTCTGCGCATCCTCTTCATCGGTCCATCCCTTACCTTTAATCCATATCGCCTTACACCCTATCTTTTCGGCAGGCTCTATATCCTTGCGGTAGCTGTCGCCAACCACAACGGTTTCATCGGGTCTGCATCCGAGTGCCTCAACACCGAGACTGAATATTTTAGGATCGGGTTTTCGCACACCAACCACCGCGCTCTCGATGATCTTAGGAAAATACTTGTCGATACCGAAATCCTTTAGCACCGTCTCAACATTTCCATAGAAATTAGACACAAGCACCAGTTTATATTTCTTGCTCAATTCATCAAGCACAGGAGCCGCCTCCTCAACCTTGGTGCGCGCCGAATGATAGCATATGCCGGCAATCTCACCGGCCTTAGCCTCAACCTGAGCCGGAGGGAAAAGCCCCTGCTCGGAAAGCCATTGCAACTCGAGACGCATCTTTATCAGAAGGAGATCGCCGAAATTATGTTCGGGCAGGATATGGCGTGTGCGCGCCAGTTCCCTCTCGGCATACACATATGCCTCACGAAATTCCGCCTTGTCAACCGCCACTCCGGCTTGTTGATAGGCACGCCAGATAACCTCGCTCCAATGGTCTCCACCGGTGTCGAGTGTGCCTCCGTAATCAAAAATTATTCCCCGTATCACTTTTGGTAATGTTTAATGTTAAATGTTTTATGTTTAATGCCTAACGCCTTAGCTCCTTTTCGAACTGGCGGCAGATACGCTCATGACGCCAAACCATATATATTAAAACGCCGTTGAGCACCGTGAGTTCGAACGCGAAATAAAGCCACGGCATGCGGAAGATGAGTATTGCCGCAAACAACGCAAACGTGCGCGTATTGAAGGAGAGTATGTTGGTATATTTCATCAATGGCTTGCTCTTGGCGCGGAATTCATCGCGGAAAGACTGAGGTATCGCATTCCCGTATTTCGCACGCAATGCCGCACGCAACTTCTGCATCTGCGGAGTGCGTTTTTCCTGTCCCACCGTATAGTTGGTATAGAATGCGAGCGTGAGTTTCTGCCAGAAATTATGTTTCCAGCTGAGCGAATGGAATTTATCCCATAAGAGATCCGCCCGCTCCAGCTCGCTCCCTTCTTCCCCTTTGAGGAAATATAGATGGAACTGACGGTAGTAATCGCCCATAGCAGCCTGAATGCCGTGAAAAATTCCTGTCACAACCGCCATTACCCATATCACCCAATGATGCGCAGAAAAGAATTCACTCGTCACATTCTCACGCAGGCATATGCCAATGTAAATGGCTGCAAACCAAAAATCTCCGCTCACTCCATCCAGGATACGCCCCAACCTTGAATACTGTTTGGTCATGCGCGCGAGCTGACCGTCCGCACTGTCGAAAGAATCCGCCCAGACAAGAAGGAAAACCCCGATGACATTCCACCAGAAATAATTCATCCACGGGCTGACGTTCTCATTGAAATAGAAACACACTCCGGCACCGACACCAAGGAATATCGAAGCAATCGTGATAGCGTTGGGAGTGATTCCAAGTTTCTTGGCAAGGAGCGCCCACATATAACCTATCGGACGATAGAATATCAGGTCGAAAGTCTCCTCCGTATCCATTGATTTCAAGGAGTCCTTGAAACCCTGCTTTTTACTCTCTTTCATTTTCTCCTCCTTTCCTTGATGGCCTGAAGCACACATTTTGCGATCGGCTGGGCAGCCGCGACACGACAAGGAGCGAAACTGGGCCAGTCGTTGAAATCGATAATACGGATAGAGCCGTCGGGATCCACTATGCAGTCACCGCCATAAATCTTCACATCCATTATCTCCGATGCCTTCTGACATATCTCTTTAAGATAACTTTCATCGAATGAAAGCCCCTGCGACTTGCCGTTCACAGCCTCGTAGCCATATTTGCTATGCCCCTCGTCGAAAGGATAGAACCAGTAGAACCAGTCCTGTCCCTGAACGCCATAGAACTTTATGAGGTCACCCACAAGATGGCGGTTGATCACCGCACGTTTGATACCACGGTAGAAATATTCGTGGAGCACTTCCTGCGCCTCCTGCGGATGGCGGCAATAGCTCACGTCTTCCTTGTGCATCGCATGGAAGTCTCCACGCTTTATCCACACTTTCTCGTATCCTCCTTTCTCAAGATCAGCGCGGACATCTTCGTTGGTGTTCACGATAAGGCTCTCGGGATATGGGATACCGTTGCCTAAAAGGATACGGGTCATCTTCTCGCGGGTGCAATTCTCAATGCCATAGCCGGAATTGATCACAAGCTTGCCCTCGTCTTCGAGATGCATCAACTTTTCGATAGACGCCTTCTCCCTGCACATGTTTAGGATTATGTCCTCTGAAATGTTCTCTCTCTGAAACTGCTCTTCATTATAGATTCTCACCTCGCAGCCACGCTTGCGGAGCTGGTCGGCAACGGCGTTGAAAATCGCCGCATCGTTTCCTATATGGTTCGGGGAATATGCGCCGGCGCGCATCACCCCGGCAATCTTTATATCTGCCATA
The DNA here is from genome assembly GCA_910584055.1 of uncultured Muribaculaceae bacterium. GTDB lineage: Bacteria > Bacteroidota > Bacteroidia > Bacteroidales > Muribaculaceae > Lepagella. Next base: position 9,930 of record CAJTZS010000002.1, read on the forward strand.
TTATCTGATGACGTGTTAGGATTTTTATCAGGAATTGTTAGTCAGGAACTGTTCGGCTTTCGCTATGTCGCCGGCATGGTCCACGTCTATGATCTTACCCATGTCGAATGCCTTCAGACGCAGGCCGGCCGACACGAGGGCGCGCTGGTAGTTGCGCATACGGCTCACGCCGTTTCCGAGGCATTCACCGAGCACATCCACAGCCTTGTCGCCAAGACCATATATGCCCCCCGACACGAACTCCAGCATACCGGCGCAGTCCTCCCCGCAGGAGGCTGCAGAACTATCAAGGAACGCCTTGATATTCATATCCGCGTCTGTCTCGACATAAAGTGGTTTCTCATCATCGACAAACGAAGTGACGGCCATCATTCCGTCCACATCTTCCGCCGCGTCGGCATACGCCTTGACATATTCCGAGAAACCTGGCTCGCGGAAGATCGTATCGACAGTAGTCACAATGAAACGGCCATGACCTTTAAGCAATTTCCCTAACTCGCAGAAACTATGCATCGAAGACGGCGTGGTCTTCACCACGAGGTCTACGGGGATTGAGAGCCCTTTACGAAGATTCTCCACGAATTCCCGCACTTCTCCCATCTGTTCATTGACTATGATGCTTATACGCCCTGCACCGTTTTCCTGAAATATTCTCACAAGACGTCCGATCATCGGTTCGCCGTTGAGCGGCACGAGGGGTTTGGGAAATGCCACCCCCTCCTGCACCAGCCGCGAGCCCTCGCCGGCTGCTATGATTCCAAAATTCATTATTCGGTTATTTCTTCTTTGGTAAGATCTATGGTTTTATCCGCGCCCTTCTCTGTGCGCGCTTTACGCAAGGGATTGGCCGCAGCCATCTGATGATTCATCCGGTTACGGTATAGGTCTATCGCCTTATATATCGCCTGACGCATGGAAGTCGGATCCGCCTTGTCTTTCCAGGCGAGATCGTAAGCGGTGCCATGGTCGGGTGACGTCCGCACGAACGGCAGACCGCCGGTGAAGTTTACACCGGTTTCCCCGGCAAGAGCCTTGAAAGGCGAAAGCCCCTGGTCATGATACATCGCGAGGATTCCGTCGAAATTACGGTATGCATCCGTGGCGAAGAAGCCGTCGGACGAATAAGGTCCGAATACCAGGATACCCTCTTTCTTCGCTTCTTCAAGAGCGGGGATGATCTCATCTTTCTCCTCGTTGCCGAGAAGACCTTCATCGCCGCAATGCGGATTGAGGGAAAGCACCGCTATCTTCGGACGCTCGCATGTGAAATCGCTTCGGAGCACCTTCTCGAAACTGTGAATCTGGTCGAGCACACGTTTTTTTGTAATCGCCTGGGGCACTTTCGACAGAGGCAGATGCGTAGTGACAAGTGCAACTTTCAGATAGTCGTTAAAAAGCACCATCAACGCATGCGCTCCCCTGCCGAGACGCTGCTGAAGATATTCCGTATGACCGGGGAACTGAAATTCCTCGCTCTGCACGGCCTTCTTTGATATGGGGGCCGTCACAAGCACCTGGATGTCCCCGTTTTCAAGAGCCTCCGTAGCCAGTTCAAGGGCTTTGACTGCAGCCTGTCCGGATTTAGCGGTGGGAATACCGGGCTCCACATCATTATGGGTTACACCGATCTCCACAATATTCAACTTGCCGTCGCGGATATCCCCTTTGTTCTTCACAATATGTACGGGGAGAAGTTCCAGATTGAATTCCCTGCGCGCCTTCTCGACAATCTGGGGACTGCCGAAAAAGACAGGTGTGAACAGCTCCGGAATCTTTTCGTCAGAAATCGCTTTGAGCGTCACCTCATAACCGATCCCGTTTATGTCGCCGTGAGTGATACCCACTCTTATAGGTTTTGCCATGTAATAAAGTTTTAACCTACAAAGATACTAATTTAATGTGTAATGTGCAATGTGTAATGTGCAATGGCAGTCTCAAATCATTCAACATTACACATTCAACATTTAACATTACTTGAGAGCATGCCGCATGCCGCTTCGATATCTTCACCCCGGGAGGCACGGATTGTGGCCGTAATCCCTTTGGAATTGAGATAGCTACGGAACATAAGCATCTTGTCTTCACTGCTTGGCTGAAGGTCAACACCCGGTATGGCATGGAAGCGTATGAGGTTAACACGGCAGTCAAGCTGGCCGATAAGCTTCACAAGCATGTCGGCATGCGCAATGTCATCATTGACATTGCGCCACATTATATACTCCAGCGACAGACGCCGTTGATGGCTGAAATCATAACCCGCGAGAACCTTCATTACCGAAGAAATCGGGAAAGCTTTCTGAGCAGGCATCATGGATTCCCTCTGAGGTGTATCGGCAGTATGCACACTGACAGCCACATGCACCTGGGTCTCTTCAAGCAGTTCCTTAAGCTGAGGCAACTTCCCTACGGTAGAGACCGTGATACGTTTCGGACTCCAGGCGAATCCCCAGGGAGCGGTAAGAATATCTATCACACGTTTCACCTCCCTGAAATTGTCGAGAGGCTCACCCATTCCCATAAACACGATGTTAGTGAGAGGAGCCATCGGCTCGAAACCTTTCGGGGACGCAGGAGGAATACTGAGAATCTGATTGATGATCTGCGCAGCCGTAAGATTAGCCCTGAATCCCATTTTGCCCGTTGCGCAGAAGTAACAGTTCATCTTACAACCCGCCTGACTGGAAACGCAAAGAGTTGCACGGTCCTTGTCCGGAATGTACACCGACTCGATCGAGTTGCCGTTACCTACCTTGAAGAGATACTTCACCGTCCCATCGGAAGACTTGCGGGCAGCCGAAGGCGACTCCCGACCTATCTCATAATTCTCCGATAGCCATTGCTTATTCTTCTTGGAGATGTTCGCCATCTCATCGAAAGACGTCACCTTTTTATCATAGAGCCATTCGGCGAGCTGTTTACCCACAAATCGCGGCATCTTGCCGCGAAGAGCCACATTCTGCAGCTCATCGAGCGTCATACCTATCAGTTTTGTCTTACTCTCCATAATTTCCTGAATTACCCATTAAACATTTCACATTACCCATTAAAACAAAGGCCTCCCTCGGGAGGCCTTTGTTTCTGGAAGCCGGATGCGTATCAATCGCCGGCCTCGAATTTGTAAATATTGTTTTTCAGTTTCTTGTCACCCTTGACCATATCAAGAAGATTGGGGTTGACAAACTGATAATACTGCTGCTCATACATCTGGTCGTTGAAGGGGAAGCTTTCCTTGTTCTTGCCCGTGACCTGATATACATATACGCCATCTTCTCCCTTGGTGATAACCACTTTCTTATCAGCCTTGGATCCGTTGATGCGCCCCATAACCGCTGGATCTGCAACACCTGCGTTATGACCGAAACGGAATGTAGCTACATTAGATGGCTGCACGCCCATTGCCTGAGCCGCGCTCTGGAGGCTCTGAGTCTTCTTGCCGAATTTCTCGACAAGTTTATCGCCGGCTTTGGAAGCGCGGACCTCACGGGTAAGCATAGCGTTGACATCCGGATTGGTCACCGGCACGAAATCCTCGTAGCTTCTTTCCACTGCCACTGCGTAGAGGGCCGGGGTGATAGCATTCTTGGATTCATAGATGTGGCTCACTTCACCTTCGTCACCGTCAATCATAACCCAGCGTACAACCTGACGGCTGTCGGGATAATACGAGTTCATACCCATCATGCGAGGAACTGCCGGTGTGGACTGAGTGAAGCTATAGTTCTGGAGCGTGTAACCGGCTTTCTCGGCATTCTTCACGAAGTCTGCCGCAGTCTTGTTTTCAAGAAGGAATTTCTCGAGTTTCGCACGTTCATCGCTCACTGTCTTGAGGCTCGGGCCAAGCACATATTCAGCCTCGTCATATTCATAAATAGTCTTGGGTGCTTTCTGCTCTGTGATCTTACCGATCAGCATACCCTGGGGACCGCCCTGAAGAGTGACATAACGTCCACCTGCGTTGCGGAGACTGTCAAGCATCTCATCGGCAATGGCGTTTGTTGGGCCCTGAGCCGTATAGAGGGGAATCCACTGGTTAAGCTGGGGAGCCACACTGTCCATCGAGAATCGGGTTGTAATGGAGTCGGCAGGAAGGCCACCGTTCAGGGCAGCAAGAACCTTGTTGCCGAGAGCTTCCGTGGCAGTGCTTACAAGGTTGACCTGAATAGAGTCCAAAGCCTCTGTACGCTTGCCTACGCGAACCACGGTAAATCCCTGAACCGTTTCCGAAATGAGCTTCACGCTGTCTTTCGGGGCGCTCATAACGAAATCCTTCACAGCACCCGAAGGAAGATCCGTTGCACGGACTGCATGATGAGTCATGCTCACGCCCTCTTTCTTGGTGGCTTTGCTAAGCTGGCCGAGGCTGTCACGAAGCTCCTTCACAGTATTCTGAGCGAGCTGGCGTGCGGCAGCGCGGTCGGCTGCAGAAGCGGAAATGCTTACGCTGATGAAAGCGATATCCTTTGTATCCTCGTCAACCTTGAAGAGACCTTTCTTCTCGGCATACGCCTTTTTAAGTTCATCGGCACTTACGGGATATTCCTTGGGATCGAGTGTCCCGTAAGGAAGGTATGCCACGTCTACAGCCGTTGTATTTACATAATCGTTATAAAGGGCTTTCTTGTCGAGATCGTTAGCCTTTACCGTTCCGGCGAGGACACGCTGGTAGACGCTACCCTTGATTGTCTCCTGCATCTCTTTCTCGGCTGCAAGCCACAGACGCTGGAAAGGCTCCATCTGGGCATCCGTCAAACCGTTACGCTTGGGATTGAAGATCACCTCGTATGCCTGCTGCGGAGTCTGGACGCTAAGTCCGGATGCGTTGAGCTGACGGACGATATCCATAACGCGCTGGTTCTGCGGATTCTCGATCATATAATAGCGAAGAAGGTTGCCTGTGGTGCGGACACCGGCTTTATTCGCGGCAGTCAAGACAATGTCTTCCTGCATAAGCTGGTCGAGCGCCATCTGCGCCAGCACCTGGGTATCGAAATTTGCGAACTGTGCCGGGTTCTGACGGCGTGCTTCTTCAAGCTGATTGTTGAGCTCCTCGCGTTTACGCTGATAGTCAGTAAAGTCGATTTTGGTGCTTCCTACTTTTGCGATTGTGGTGCGCTCGCCGAAAATGTTCTGACTGTTGGTCAGGGCATCACCAACGATGAAAGCGAGCAGAGCCACGCCAATCACGATGATGAGGAACACCGATTTGCTTCTGATTTTCTCTAATGTTGCCATTCTTTATATAGCTGTTTTAATTAATTTTCTGCCAATAAACGTGCAAAGATAACATTTTTAGCAATAATCGGCAAATTTCAGCTTAAATTTATTATTTCTTAGCATTCTTAGCAATCCCGAATGCTTCGCGGATGCGGTCGATGGCGTCAAGTTTTTCCCAAGTGAAGAGTTCCACCTCCTTAACGATCGTTTCGTTCTCATAACGGGATTTAAACTCTTTCTTGACAGTGCGGGGCTCACGGCCCATATGGCCATAAGACGCTGTCTCGCGGTATATGGGATTGCGAAGTTTAAGACGCTCCTCAATGGCTTTAGGACGCATATCGAAAAGCTCGGAAATACGGGCGGCAATCTCCGTGTCGCTCATATTTACGCGCGATGTGCCGTAAGTATTCACGAAGATGCTCACCGGATTTGCCTTGCCTATTGCATATGCCACCTGCACGAGCACTTCACGGGCAACACCGGCAGCCACGAGATTCTTGGCGATATGACGGCACGCGTAAGCGGCAGACCGGTCAACCTTCGAAGGGTCTTTTCCAGAGAATGCGCCGCCTCCATGCGCACCGCGGCCGCCGTAGGTGTCAACGATGATCTTGCGCCCTGTAAGGCCGGTATCGGCGTGCGGACCTCCAAGCACGAATTTACCTGTCGGATTGACATGAAGAATCAGCTTATCGTCGAAAAGGTTCTGTATTTCAACCGGAAGCTTGGCTTTAACACGCGGCAAAAGCACGTCCTCGACATCCTTGCGTATTTGCTCAAGCATCTGCTCATCGGCAGCCCTGCGGGCTTCCGGGGTATTCTCGAGCGGTTCTACGAACTCATCGTGCTGCGTGGAGATCACTATCGTATGAATCCTTACAGGGCGATGGTTCTCGTCATACTCCACAGTCACCTGACTTTTTGAATCCGGACGCAGATACGATGTAAGTTTTCCCTTGCGGTAATAATTCATGGCTGTCCCCTCGCGGCGGATATCGGCGAGTTCGCGCAGCAACAGATGAGAAAGGTCAAGGGTAAGAGGCATATAGCTGGCAGTCTCATCGACGGCATAGCCGAACATCATTCCCTGGTCGCCTGCCCCCTGAAGATCTTCTTGAGCCATATTCTCTTCCCGACGGCTAACGCCTCGGTCAATATCTTCGCTCTGCTCGTGAATTGTGCTCAATATTCCGCATGCATCCCCGTCGAAACGGTAGGCACCGCGGTTGTAACCTATTTCGTTGATAAGATCGCGTATGCTGTGCTGGATATCGACGTATGCCTGCGAACTTACCTCACCGGCCACCACCACCTGACCGGTGGTGCAGAGAGTTTCTATGGCGACATGGCTTTTGGAATCACGCGCCAGAAATTCATCAAGTAATGTATCGCTGATCTGGTCGGCCACCTTGTCGGGATGGCCTTCGGAAACAGATTCCGATGTAAATAAATAATTCATTTTATCTAATGTTAAATGTTTAATGTGTAATGTGCAATGGTTCTGCGACAAAAAAGAGCGGTCGCCGCTGCGATCGCTCTTTATATAATGCATTTGCTGTCGTCGTTGCTGATGACGGCTCACGAAGAGCCGCACCTCCGAGATGCAGTTTTAGCATTTTTTTGAGTGGTTGCAAGCAGCCAAATTTCTCCACTTCCGTCTCCTGCATTGCCCCGGTTTTGACCGGAAGGCGCAGTCCGCAGAATTGCACCGCAAATTTAATAAATAATTCCCGTAACACAAAACATATCCAGACTATATCCATGACAGGGACGTTAAAATATAGGACAGTAAACAATATTTATGAAATTTTAATAAGTAGGTAAGAAAAATTAATGCACAAATAAAACGCAGTTATTTTTGAGATGTTTTTGCCGCGTAATGAAGGAGCATATAGGCATATGCGACTGAATTACAAGGTGAAAACAGCCAAAAAGAACAAGTTTTATTGGGCAAGATTTCATTACCTACATATATCGTTTAATTTTTATTACCTACTTACTATAAGCTATGATCAAAATGATGCTGCTTGCCGGTGCGGCCGGATTTGTTGGCACCTGCGGACGATTCCTTGTTGTAAAATGGAGTTCGGCGATGTATCATGGGGCATTCCCCTTGGGAACGTTTCTGGTTAACGCAATAGGGTGTTTCATCATCGGCCTGTTCTTCAGTCTGCTCGAAAAGTCAAATGTATCAGCCTACGGATTAGACGTGATGCTCATCACAGGATTCTGCGGAAGTTTCACGACATTCTCCTCTTTTGCCTATGACATGTGGATATTAGGAAGCAAGGGCGACTGGGCAACGTTTATCCTTTATCTCGTCCTCTCGGTTGCGTTAGGCATCCTGCTTGTATGGGCGGGGCGCACAATCATCCGATAATAATTGAAAAAAAAGAATTGGAAGTCTCACGACTTCCAATTCTAAAACATTAACAATTTAAATCAAAAAGAATTGAATAAGAAATTCATTTCTTTAAATTTTACTTGAAGCGGCGGTTGCCTTCGAGAACCGGCTTGCCCTCAGCAGCCTGAGCTGCATTCTTCTTATTGCTACGCGACATGATAGCGTATGCAATCGGAGCTGCGCAGAAGAGTGAGCAGAATGTGCCGACAACCACACCGAAGATCATCGCGAATGTGAACGAACGGATGGTATCACCTCCGAGGAAGAAGATGCAGAGGAGCACGAGCAGAGTGGAGAACGATGTCATCACCGTACGGCTCAATGTCTGGTTCAAAGACTTGTTGAAGGTCTTGCGGCGGTCTTCTTTCGGATATATGCCGATCATCTCACGTACACGGTCGAACACAACCACAGTATCGTTGATCTGATAACCGATGATTGTAAGCACAGCCGCGATAAACGACTGGTCAATCTCCATTGAGAACGGCAGGAAGCCCCAGCATACGGAATAGAATCCCACGATGAGGAATGCCGTCAACGCAACGGCGCAAACAGCACCTACAGAGAAGGCGATGTTGCGGAAACGGAGAAGGATGTAGAGGAACATACATACAACCGCAATGCCGAGTGCCCAATAAGCGTCACGTTTCATATCATCAGCCACAGAAGGGCCGACCTTCTGGATAGAGATGATACCGTGGCTTTCGTCTGACACGGAGAATGCATCGAGATCCATCGTCTTACCGTTTACGGTAAGTTCATCCTTAAGACCCTCATAGAGGATTGAAGCAACCTCGTTCTCGATTCCTTCGGATTCTTCGCCGATCTTATAGTTGGTGGAGATGCGGAGCTTGGAAGGGTTGTCGATGTTGATTACTGCCACAGATACCGTGGGGTCATTTGCCTTTGTCTGGAAGAGATCGAGGAGTTTGTCCTGAACGGCCTGACGGTCCACATCCTTCTCAAACTGGACAACATAGTTGCGACCGCCGGAGAAGTCGATACCCTGATTCATGCCGCGGATTGCCAATGAAGCTATGGAGATAACGATAAGTGCAATCCAAACTGCAGCTGCTGCCTTCGACTTACCCATGAAGTCAATCTTGGGATTGGTGAGGAAGTTGCGGCTGAGAGCCGTGGCGAATGTCATGTTGGCGCAACGCCCGTTCTTTGTGATAAGGTCGAAAGCTATGCGCGTGAGGAACACTGCCGTAAAGAACGAGCAGACGATACCGATGATAAGTGTGGTGGCAAAACCTTTGATAGGACCAGAACCGAAGAAGAGCAGGATCACGCCGGTGATCACTGACGTAAGGTTAGAGTCGAATATCGCGGAGAATGCATTGCTGTAACCTTCGGAGATTGCCTGACGGAGCTTCTTGCCGTTCTTGAGCTCTTCTTTAGTACGCTCGAAGATAAGCACGTTGGCATCGACAGCCATACCCAATGCGAGCACGATACCGGCAATACCGGAAAGTGTCAGCACGGCCTGAAGCGACGCGAGGATACCAAGCGTGAAATACAGGTTGAGGATAAGACCCACGTTGGCTACGAGACCGGGAATCCAGCCGTAGTATGCCACCATGAGGATCATCAACAGGATGATGGCCACGATGAATGAGATGAAGCCCATCTGGATGGCCTCAGCACCAAGGCTCGGGCCAATCACGTTATTGCTGACTACATTCACCTTTGCCGACATCTTACCTGACTTGAGCACGTTGGCAAGGTCGTTGGCCTCTTCAGGTGTGAAATTACCCGTAATCTCAGAGCTACCACCTGTGATTTCATTGTTGACATTCGGGAATGAATATACATGGTCGTCAAGCGCGATCGCAATCGGACGACCGATGTTGTTGCGGGTGATGGTTGCCCACTCCTGCGCACCGCGGTCGCTCATCTTCATGTTGACCGTGTTGCCGCGCATATTGTCATATTCAGAAGATGCTGAAGTAACGGCGTCTCCTTCAAGCACTGCGTCTCCTTTGAGGGCGACAAGCTCCCAATAGCCGACGGTCTTGTCCTGGCCGTTGTCTTTTTTCACTACATTTCCGTTTGCATCGGTAACGGGGAACTCAGCCTGTTTAACCGACCACATAAGAGTGAGGTCCGAAGGAAGCGTGCGTTTTGCAAGCTCGGAGTTCATAACCGAGTCTACAAGATTCTTGTTTGATGGAGCAACCATGCCCACGACCGGAGATCCGGCACGCTGCACGCCGCCGAGAAGATCGATGACGTTGAGATGGTTCACTGTGTCCTGCTGCGCATATGCTGCTGCAAAACGCTGGAGGTCGCCCATTATCTCATTGTAGTTGTAAACCTCATAGAATTCAAGGTTGGCGCTCGATTTCAGAAGCTCGGTCACACGCTCCGGCTCTTTCACGCCCGGAAGCTCGAGAAGGATCTGACCGTTCTTGTCCTGAAGTTTCTGGATATTCGGGGCAACGACACCGAACTGGTCGATACGCGTGCGGAAGATGTTGAATGCAGCGTCAACCTGGCTGTCTACCTGTTTCTCAAGAGCGGCGGTAACCTCTTCGTTGGATGCATTGGATTTGAGCGTACCCATGAATTCACCTTCGCGAATGAAAAGGCTTGCCATAACGCCGGGCTGTATATAAGAAGCCACGCGCGAAACGAAATCCTTGTCACTTCCCTTGCCACCGTCGGTTTCAGCCTTCTTGATGGCGGCGTTGATCTGGGCGAGCTGGGCGTCGCCCGAGGCATACTGGCGGAGAATGTCGGGAACCGAAATCTCGAGGACCACGTTCATACCACCTTTCAGGTCAAGACCGAGACCGACCTCCATCTTGCGGACCTGATTGTAGGTATACCACAGATAAACTTTCTCTTTGTCGATTGAGTCGTTGAATTGCTTCAGACTTTGTTTGTAGGCATCATTGGTCTCGTCGCTGGTCTTGGCGGTCATGGCTGCAAACTCTTTGGCTTTTTTCTCATAATGAGATGTCACGAAGCTGAAAGAGATGTAGAAACCGCAAATCAATACCAGAAGGATAGCAATGGTGCTGATAAACCCTTTGTTCTGCATTTCGATTTTGTTGTTATTTTATTGTTTTTTATTTTTTATTTTCATAACAAATGCCACCGCCGGAGGCTATGACAAAGGAGGCTTTCTTTCGAAAGTCTTCTTTTCAGCTTGCAAATATACGGCTTTTTTTTGATGTTTTGAGCATCCTGAGCATAAAAATATGGATTCAACCCATATTTCTCGATAATTTTATTTATTTTTGAACTCTTTTAAGACAAAACAGCTCTCCCCTATCGTTGATAATAGACAAATATTCTGATGATGAAATTCAATCTCAATAAACATACGAACAGACAGAACGCCTTTATACAAGTGCTTCTGTTCGCGGCAGTGACAATCGTCGCGGCTGCATGCGCCAATATCGGCAATCCGTCTGGGGGAGCCAGGGATGAGGACCCTCCTCTCTTCGTGAGCGCAAACCCTCCGCAAGGCGCCTTGAACGTTGACAGAACCAGAATAAACATCACTTTCAACGAACTTGTGAACGTGAAGGATGCTTTTACAAAAGTGGTGGTGTCTCCCCCTTCGCGCCAGGTGCCGAAAGTCTCTTCCGTAGGCAAGCGCGTCACCGTATCCTTCGATTCTCTGACCCCGAACACCACCTACACAATCGATTTCGCGGATGCCATCGAAGACAACAACGAGGCGAACAAGCTGCAGGGCTTCGCCTACACTTTCTCAACAGGCCCGACTCTTGATTCCCTGCGCATCTCGGGCATGGTGCTCGACTCGCGCAACCTTGAGCCAAGGCAGGGAATCCTCGTGGGAGTTCATGACAACCTCAATGACTCGGCATTCGTGAAAACACCCCTGCTGCGCGTGGCAAAGACCGACGACAAGGGGCAATTCACAATCAGGGGCCTGAAAGAGGGCACGTACCGCGTCTTCGCCCTCGAAGATAAGGACAACGATTACAAATACGCGAATCCGGAAGAGGATATGGCATTTTATGAAGTGACAGTCTCTCCAACCTCTGAAAGTGTGGAAGTGACCGACACTGTATATAATGATCTTGGAGAAGTTGACACAACGACCAACCGCCTGCGCACCCGTTTTCTCCCCAACGACATCCTGCTGCGCACGTTCAATTCACAGATCCGCCCACAGTATCTCTCAAAATACGAGCGCATCGACACGACACGTGTTTTCATGAAGCTTAACACCCGCACCAAGGATCTCCCTTTGCTTAAAATCTTGAATCCGGAGGGAGAGAGCTTGAAGGATGCGGTGATTGAACGCAACCTTACAAACGACTCTCTTGTCTACTGGCTTCCGGAGCGGCTGGTACACACGGATTCCCTGCGTATAGCGGCAACGTACCTGCGCACGGACTCCACGGGCAACCTTTCTGAAACCACCGATTCTCTCCGGTTCTATTTTAACCGGCCGAAACCTAAGAAAGCAAAGAAAAAGGATAAAGACAAGGAGAAGAAGATTTCAGTGGAAGACTCTATAAAGGCTATCACGCTCGACGTGGCGTTCAAGTCTTCCCAACAGGAAGTGAACTTGCCGGTGGAATTCGAATTCGCCACTCCCCTTGCGCGGCTCGACACATCGGCGTTCAGGCTCGAAACACTCGTGGATTCTACCTGGAAACCGGTTAAAGGGAATTTCATTTTATCTCAACGCGACAGTGTGTCGCCACGCAACTTCAAGGTTGAATACCCCTGGGCTTACGACACGAAATACCGTCTCGTTGCCGACACATTGGCTGCCGTCGGCATATACGGCAAACCTACAAGACCTATTTCCCAGGAGTTCACCACAAAAAAGGAGGAGGATTATTGCTCCCTGACATTCAATCTGTCAGGACTGGATCCGGACATACCTACATTCGTCGAGCTGCTTTCGGGAAGCGATGCGGTGGTACGCAGTGAGCCGGTGAGCAACAACACCGTTACCTTCCGCTACCTCGCCCCGGGGAAGTATTATGCGAGGATTATTGAGGATTTCAACGGCAACGGGGAATATGACACCGGCAACTACGACCTGCAGCTACAGCCGGACCTTGCATATTATTATCCCAAAGTCATAAATATAAAGAAGAACTGGGACAAGGACGAACAATGGGATGTCTTCGCCGTCGCCATCGACAAGATGAAACCGGATGCGGTAAAGAAAAACAAACCTGAGCAAGACAAGCGCAAGCGCAACGAAAACAACGACGAATACAACGAAGAGGAAGAAGAACCTTTCGACCCTACGGCCAACCCCTTCGACCCGAACCGCAACACCCGCCGCAAAACCGGCGCCTACTGATCTCTAAAGCCCGTCAGTTGCGAACGGTGCTACAGGCAGGCTGTTGGCTCCGTAAAGATTGCCACCGGGGTAGTCTGCCCAGCTGTAACGGACGGCTACCGGCTTGTCTATAAGCTGTGACGACAGCCGGATACTCCGGTCATCAATCATCGTGGCATTCGCCGATGCCCATATACCTTTTTCGTCACCGATTATGAAGCCCGTGGCAACTCCGCCCACAGCCTTGACCGGGGCGTCAAATGTCAGAGTAATACCTTTCCCGTCATTGTCAACATTCGTACAAACGGGGGCTTCGCATGTCTGCTTTCTGCCATAACTTCTGTCAAGGGCAAGGATACCCAACCTTCGCGCCACTTCCGCCTTGTTTGTAGGATGTATGTCAACAGGATTACCTAAATCAACAGCCGTGACCATGCCTGTGTTAGGGAGTTCGAGAGCCTTTGCCTGGGCATCCCGCAGCCGCGCCCATTCCGATTCCGGCTGAACCACAACCGGCTGAAGGAATCCTGCAAGCTGTACAAAATAGAATGGCATTTCAGGAGCATCGAAAGCCTTTCGCCAACCCTCTATCATTTTCTTGAAACATATCTCATATTGCTCCGCACGACCCACATTCTGACAACCCTGATACCATATGACACCGGCAAGCGGCATTGTCGTCAACGGATTGATCATGGCGTTGTACAATACCGTAGGATGGTTATTTGATTCCGGCTCCTCATACAGCATCCCGGTTTTGGAGACGTCCTTTAGCGACTTGCGTGGTGTCCACGCCTCGACGGCAGTTCCTCCCCATGTGGCATCGATCACCCCTACAGGCACGTTCAAGGAATCCTGCAACATCCTGCCGTAAAGATAACCTATCGCTGAAAACGATTCGGCTGCGGGAGATGATTCTACCCAGCCATATTCCACGTCCGCGTCATCAAGGGGTGTTAGCGATGCCGTGTTCCTTATCTGTAGCAGCCGCAATGCGGGACGCTGCATGGTGGCAACCACCTCGTCGGCATCCGGAAGCCGTCCCCAGCTTCCGCGGATGGGGAATTCCATGTTCGACTGCCCCGAGCAGAGCCACACTTCTCCTATAAGCACGTTCTGCAGAGTTTTCTCGCCATTGCCGTCATTCAATACAATCGAGTAGGGCCCCCATAATCCGGAGTTTCAAGTTCCAGAGAAAACTTCCCATTCCTGTCAGCCTTTCCCGACACAGGGGCAGCGAGCCAATCAGCCCTCATTGTCACCTGTGCCCCGGGAGCAGCAGTCCCCGGAACAGTCACTGTAGAATTGCGCTGAAGCACCATGTTGTCGGTATATATCCCCGGTAACACAATCTCAGCCTGCATACTTATCGAACACGCAGCCACACCGAGCAGCAGATGCTTTAACTTAATGTCAATCATATTTTAGAAGTTGTTTAGGAATTAATCTTATATAGCAAGTCGTCAACCTACGAGCCTACGGGAAAGACATAGTTCTTCTTTTATTTTGCTGTGAATGTGAGTGTTTGAAGATTCTCGCTGTCAGGTCCGACCATCACCTGGAATTCTCCGGGATCGTAGTCATACTTAAGGTCTGCGTTGTAGTATTTCAACTTGTCAGCATTGATGGTGAATTCGACCCGCCTTGTCTCCCCTTTCGGTATCAATACCCTCCTGAAATCCTTCAATTCCTTTACAGGACGAGCTATCTGAGCTACCGGATCACGGAGATACATCTGCACGATCTCCACTCCGTCATATTCTCCGGTGTTCCTGACGTCCACGCTCAGTGTAACAAAGCCGTCCTTCTCGAGAGTTGTCGAGCTAAGTTCCGGTTTCCCGTATTCGAATTTCGTATAGCTCAATCCGTAGCCGAACGGATACAGCGGTTCATTCGTGCAGTCGATATAATTGCTGCAATACCTATTAAATATGGCATTGTCCGGATCCGGATGACTTGGGATCAGATGGTTATAGTAAAGTGGAATTTGCCCTACATTTCTGGGGAAAGTCGCAGTCAGTTTCCCCTCGGGGCATTTCTCCCCAAACACGACATCCGCTATGGCATCCCCGGCTTCGCTTCCTGGAAACCACACGTTCAGAATCGCCATTATATTCTCAGCTTCCCAATCGAGGACAAGGGGACGACCCGTAAACAGAATCAAAACTATGGGCTTTCCCGTATCTGCTAATTTTTTCAACAACTCGCGCTGTGCGTCCGGAATAGTAATATCCACTCTGGAAGCGGATTCACCGCTCATTTCCGCCGCCTCGCCCATCACCGCAACGATGACATCCGAACTTTCGGCAACCGAGATAGCCTCCGAAAGCAGCCGGGCCTCGTCTTTGTCATATGGAACCGGCTTTATCCCCGTTGCATTTCGCTGCGTGACCTCATTATGATATATATTGGATCCCCTGGCGTAGAGTATATCTGCCTTATCTCCCGCCGCACGCCTGAATGCATCAAGGACCGTCACATGCTTTCCAGCCCAGGCCCAGCACCCTGACATATTATTTTCCACATCCGCAAGGGGACCGATAACCGCAATCCGTCCTTTCTTTTTCAAGGGAAGCAGATTGTTGTCATTCTTCAACAGTACAAAAGTCTGGGCTGCAATGTCTCTCGCTTCATTCCTGTGTGGTTCTGTAAACAACTCTGTCTCCGCTCGCTTATTGTCACAATATTTATATGGGTCATCGAAAAGACCGAGCTTTCTCTTTGCCTCAAGTACGCGCCGACATGCCCTGTCTATCATATCCATTGAAATTTTTCCGGCAGCCAGGGATTGCTTGAGATATTTCACATACATTCCCGACACCATATCCATATCAATTTCAGCTACAATAGATTTCACAGCCGCATCTTCCATTGAGGATGTTCCCATTGATGCTATTTCCGGCATAGAATTATAATCCGTAACCACGAGTCCCTTAAAATTCCAACGGTCACGAAGCATTCCCTGCGTCAGCCATCCGGCAGCTGTTGAATGCTGCCCGTTAATGAGATTGAATGAAGTCATAAGGCTCTCGCATCCTGCATCCACAGCCGCTTCATAAGGAGGTAGATAATAATTGAACATTCTTTCCTTGCTCATATCGACAGTGTTGTAATCCCTGCCTCCTTCAGCAGCTCCATAGAGCGCGAAGTGCTTGACACAAGCCATCAAGGTCGAGTCCGATCCCAGATTGTCTCCCTGATATCCCTCCACATACGCCTTTGCGAACATACAGCCGAGATACGGATCCTCTCCGGACCCTTCCGCTATGCGTCCCCAGCGGGGATCGCGACAAATATCCACCATCGGGCTGAAATTCCAGTTGATACCATCTGCCGTGGCCTCAATCGCCGATATTCTCGCCATTCTCCTGACAGCGTCCGGATTCCATGAACATGAAAGAGCCAGCGGAATCGGGAAAATTGTCCTGTAGCCGTGAATCACGTCAGCTCCTACAAGCAAGGGGATGCCATGCGGACCGTTCTCCACTGCAAACTTCTGCAATTTTTTTATCTTTTCAACTCCGCTGACATTAAAGAATCCCCCTAAACTGCCGGTAGATATTAGCTTCTCAAAATCGCTTCCTTCTGTCAATCCCGTCTGTATATCACTGCCTACAGGGAGATTAAGCTGACCGATTTTCTCATCAACCGACATTATTGACATGAGGCTGTCGATATAACCGGAATCCTTGTTGACAACGGCACAGACCGGGAATGCGGCCAGGCACAATATGGGGATTATAAACCTCCGTATCATCTCTGTGAAAATTTAGTTATTAATTCTTTATTCGCCTTAGCTATGCGCTCCTGATCCACTTTAAGCACTTTACGGTCATATGTCATAAGGCCGTTAACCTCGATCTCCACATCCGTTGTCTGTGTATAGACCGCTCCCGTATAGGCAATATCCGCGAGATTATTCAATATGTCGATATATTTAAGGTATTCATCCGTTACATCAGCCGCCGACTTGAACTGAATATAGCCCCAGTTGCGTTCGGGCGCCCATAGATGATCTTGCACTGCATACCCTATACCGCCATATTCCCCTATCACATTGGCCTTGCTTCTGTCGAGCATATATATCTTTGGTTCCGGATAATTATGGACATCCATGATATCGCCACAATCTGCGAAAAAATTCCCTCCGCTCGCCGAGTTAACCAGCCGTGACGGATCATAACGTTTGGTCCACTCCGCGATCTCTACGGTGTTATATTGCCCCCAGCCCTCATTGAACGGCACCCACACCGCAATGCATGGATAATTGCGCAACGCATCGATGATTTCACGCCATTCTTTTCTGTATGTCCTGTCACTGACCTCCGACCTTTTGAATTCTTCTCCTCTATGGAAATTATAATTCTGCCAGTGATAGTTGCAGACATCCCCGCTCGGCATATCCTGCCAAACCAATATTCCATTCCGGTCGCAATATTCATACCATAGTGCGGGTTCCACTTTGATATGTTTACGAATCATGTTGAATCCCAGATCTTTTGTCTTTTCTATATCATAGACCATTGCCTCATAAGTCGGGGCCGTATACAGTCCGTCGGGCCACCACCCCTGGTCAAGAGGCCCGAAATGGAAAATATCCTTATCATTGAGCGTGAACCTGACCATCCCTTTCTCATCCGGGCGCATCCCTATCTTGCGCATCGCCGCGTAGCTGTCTATCCGGTCCACAACCTTGCCATTCTCCAGAAGGGATATTCTTAAATCATAGATATGGGGATTCTGCGTATCCCATAGCTTAACATTCTCAGGCATGAAGACGTCTATCTCCTGCGAAGGTTTCCCGCACCCTGAAGCGACAGCCTTGCCATCGTCAAGAACATCTATTCTCACCAAACCGGAGCCGGCATCCGCCGAAACCGTAAACTTACGGGAGTCTACATCTGGGGTCACTATCAAAGACTTTATATGGTTCTTCGCCACAGGCTCAAGCCAAACTGTCTGCCATATACCCGTCACCGGGGTATACCATATAAGTTCCGGCTTGCGGAGCTGCTTCCCTCTCGGCTGCGTTCCCCCATCGGTCGGGTCATATACCTTCACAGTCAGATTATTCACACCGCTTTTAACAGCATCAGTTATATCGAATGAAAATGGTGTATACCCGCCTTCATGCAATCCTATCAGCACATCGTTTACCCATACCGTCGCCTGCCAGTCGACGGCGCCGAAATTCAAAAGTATATTCTCCCCTCTCCAATTTTTAGGGATTGTAAACTCACGTTGATACCACAGGATGCTGTCTGCCCCTACACTGCGTTGCACTCCCGACAACCGGGATTCTACAGCAAACGGCACAAGTATCTTATCTTCGAATGATTTTGGCTTTTCTCTGTTTTTTGAAGTAATCGCATAATTCCATTCTCCATTAAGATTCATCCATTCGGTCCGTTTCATCTGAGGCCGAGGATAAACATCCCAAGGTTTATCATGTGACACTTTTGAAGTCCATTCCGTATCCATGTTGCCATTGGCCGCTGAAGACAGAAAATTTATAACAAAGACACAAATGAAAAGAAAACTTATCTTCATATTATCTGGCTTATATCCAAGAGTGACTACTCAGTCCTTATGGGGAACTGAGTAGTCACTCTTGAAATTATTTAGTTTTTTAAACATTTAGAAGCGGTGCCATCACTATATTTGATGATGTATATTCCAGACGGCAACGAATCCTCATTATCGACACGAATACCCTGGATTGTAAAGATTCCGACTACCGAGCGGATGCCATCTTTCGCCACAGATTCCACACCGGACTGAACGTCGCCGATCTCTGACATTTTCACGGGGGTGAAAGTGGCGGTGTTTTCATTCTTGTCAAATACTATATGATATGATCCCGGAGTGAACGTTCCGGGGCCGGATGTGTCGAAATTATATGTCCCCCCAATACCGTCAGCACCTTTTACAGTATATCCGGTCGCAGGAGACACAACGGTATCCCAATTGGCCTTCGCTTTATATCCTCTGAACATGAATCCATTTTTAAGGTATAGATTAGTCTCGAACACTCCGGGGGCAGTGTTGACACAACATACGTAATCCCTCGGTTTCTGCCATCCCCATCCGCTATTTTCATTTCCGTATGCTGAAAAATCCTCCGCAAAAGCACCCGATGTGGCGGGATGGGCAAAATTCGCGCCTGTGAGAAACAGAACATCCTCATCGAACGAGGTTTTATCAATTCTCTCGACATATATAAGCTCCCGCTCGTTGGCATAGGAAATCCTGTAACGTCCGTCAGGGGCTGAAAACTCGTAACCCACACCTCGGTTTATAAAATATTCGGGCTGCAGGAGATATCTGAGATGTCTGATATTTGCGAATTCAACCATTTCTCCCTTTTTCAGATTAAGTTCTGCCGAGTAATAGGAATGGCCTTCGATTACTGACTTTTCCATCTTGACCCCATTGACGGAATATTCTTCAGCAGACGTTTCTTCGCCGGTAAGTTCTATTAGGCAGCATGTTCCCTTGGACACATCAAATTCAAGTGTATATACTCCCGGAGTAAATTCCCATGCCGATATAAAATCGCCTGTCGGGTGTGAATTACCGGTATTTCCATCAATCCAGAAAGCCTTTTCTATTGAAGAAGCCGGATAAGGGGTAAAAATATTACTTCCAAATGACGCATCGCCATCCCAGCTCCTTCGGTTGAAAGATTTGAAATCGAATCCTTCGTCAAGCCGTAGTGTAACACGATACGCATTGTCCGACACACGGTTACACATAAATATTTTTGGCAGATCCATAGACCAGCCCTGCTGCACTTTATTTTTCGGATGACCGATGCCGGCTCCCGTTATCCAGATGGTTTCAGGGAATTTCATGTCCGGGTTGGCGATGTGAAGGACACCGTCTGCATAATATATGTTATAACTTCCATCAAGTCCGAGGAATGTCGCCGAGCCACTTCCTGTCACTGAGAAGAATTCAGGCTGGAGCATCTCCGCCGCACTTTTATCAAACCCGCTGAATGTAACCTCTGATCCTTTGGTGAGCATTAGGTTCACTTGTTTTACATCATTGATGACCTGCAAGTCGGAACCATTGATTTTCTGGGCGTTGCAATTGAGTATACTCAGCAATACCGTCATTACTGCAATAGATTTTTTCATAATTAGTTGTCTATGGTATTATTTTTTATTTTAATGATATCTTTATAGCCGACACCGTTTTAGCATTGGTGTCAACGATCACGCGATAAGTTCCCGGCGTAAAGTTCACACCTGAACTGAAATTTATATCCGACGGATTGAAAATACCGTTGCAGGCATCGAGATTATATGAATTAGCCTGCACGACGTCAGTCCATGAACCTTTGTCGGAATAGAAACGGAACATAAATCCGGGGTTCAGGCGCAACGTCGTCTCATATATCCCATTGCCTTTTGAAACGCATGCTATATAATCTTTCGGATCATCCCATCCCCATTCTCCGTTGACTTTGCCTGCATACTCATTTGAGAACGCTCCGGTACCGGCGGGGTGAGAGAAGGCCCATCCCGTGATCCACAGGTGTGACGGATATTGCGTCTCTCTTGTCGGTTCCATGTATATCCTTTCCGTGACAGGATTATAAGAGAGTCGATAGTTACCCGACGGCGCTATGAATGTTATGTTCCCTTCTTCGTGGGAGAAATATTCAGGTTGCAGCCCATATTGCGGTTTCGGGAAACCTTTGAATTCCATTTGTTGTCCCTGTTCCAGATTTACACTCACATACTGCCATCCGCCTGTATTGTCCGAAAGGGTTGAACCATTTACGGATTTTGAAAGGTCGATATTATCGATGTCTACCGTACCTACAAGATATGATATCCGTCGAGTCAGATCGAACCGGATTGTATAGACTCCCGGCAAAAAATCTTTTCCGGGCCTGATATCCCCGTCACAGTGAGAAAATCCATTCGCGTCTTCAAAAAATGACTTCTCAAGAATACCTGACGAAACGGGTGTGAGGAGGTCACTGCCATAACCTGCATTCCAATCCCTTGCCTTGAACGACTTTATATCAAATCCGGCTTCAAGATAAATACGGGCTTCAAAAATATTGGGAGCGACACGACGGCATATATAAGAGTTACCCGGTTTGTTTATATCCCATGTATTCGAGCATGAAAAATTCAAGGCGGGATGTCCGAATCCTGTCCCGATAAGTATCAGGGCGGAAGGATAGGCCGCTGTCGGGTTGTAAACGTAGATCACGCGTTTTGAAATGTCATAACAGAGATAGTATTCGCCGGTGTCCCCTATAAATTCAGCATTACTGCCATTGAAATTATCGAACCAGTCACTCTGCAGCATTCTCTCCACATCCGCAGGGAAGCCTTCGAATTCAACCGATCCGCCATTGGTCAGAACAATTTTTGCACTAATCATGGACGGCACCTCGGGATTGGCGACAAACGGAATTCCATTTACGCTTACAGAAGGTATGGTAATATCAATATCCAACGGTTCGGCCGAGACCGTTCCTTGCTCTGTATCGACAGTGAACCGATATGTCCCTGCTGAGAAGAGGGCTCCCGGAACAAAATCGTTCGATCCGTTTTTATCGAGAATAAGAGGAGTGGCGATCTCCATGTTTCCGGCATGTATCTCGAAGCCCCAGCTGTGATATTTGAAAAATTTTATCGCCCCGGCTTCGCTTAAATAAACGGTAATCTGATATGTACCGTCATCTTGACGCGGACAGACAAGCATATCCTTCGCATTGTCAATTGTCCAGCCGTCTGTGGTTACAGAATGGGCACCGGGATGTCCCCATCCTGCACCGCACATCCATATCGCATCGGGATGCGAACCCTCACGCTTGTCAACATAGATCATCCTGCTGTTGCTGTCATAGACAAAAGTATATGTTCCCGACGGCCCTGAGAATATATAATTTCCCTCTGCGTCTTTACTGAACCAGTCAGGCTGAAGTGCAAGGTCAAGCCGCTCGATTCCCGCGAAATTTATTTTCTCTCCTTTCGTTACAGTCAACGTCTTGCCCGAAGCATGGTCATATGCCTCCTCGTCAAGTTCCATCCCGTTGACAGTGACCACCTGGGGATCGGGCCATTCCGGCCAGTTGCTCCATTCGCTGTTTTTATCTGCGCACGAACAAATCAGTGTCCCTAACGCAAAATATATGAACTTTCTCATTTGTCGGAATATTTGTTAAGCAGACCATTATATACACTTTCGGGTATCCTGACTATGCACCCGTGACGCGCGCCGGGACGTGAAGTGCCGTCTCCAACCATAGGACCTATGAACGAATTCTCCACCCATGGACCATCCATGCTCCATGAAGTGAACATCTGATAGGAAAATGGATTCCTGTCATAAGACTCTGCAAGAATTGCATGACGGCCGTCCGGGAGTTGCGTATAAGCCGGAGCTTCCCTCAACAGGTCAAGAGGAGTCACCGGTTCTCCGGGATTTGTATAAGGACCTGTAAGATTATCGGACATTGCGATTCTCACCGTCTTACCGGTCAGGGGCGCCTCTTCGCGACTCCGCTCATCTTTGAGTATCGCATAATATTTGCCATTGATTTTTCTGATAATAGTATCTATAATCGACATCGATTCATCAGCACCGGTGAAATTGAAAAGGAGTTTCGGCTTGGTATATGTCTTGAAATCCTTGGTCAGGATATAAAGCGTCCTCATGCTTTGCCAGTCGTTGGTATTCTTCACGCGGCATCCATGCCAACTGATGATATACTGCCCGGAATCTTCATCATAAAATATTTTGGGTGCGCCATAATCATTGACCGCATAAAACCCTATCTCGTCCGCATCATCGAATATCCTGTTGTCAAGGTAAGTAATGTCCCAGTTTATTAAATCTTCGGAACGCCATAATGCAAGAGGCATCACGCCGATCATATAATATTTGCCGTCGCCACCCCGACATATATCCGGATGACCCTTGTAACCCATGTTGATCACATCTCCTTTGTTTAGGGTCTGCCAGTTGTAGCAGTCTCTCGATATCGCATAGTGGATTTTATAATAACGGGCATTCGTGATGAATGCAAACAGATAGCCTCCGTCTTGCACTTCTTCATGCTCTATTTTATCTATGGCCGGAGTGAGGTCGTTGCCACATGCCGTTAAAGTAAAGCAGACGGCAAGCGTTGTTATTATACTTTTGAATAAATGTTGTTTCATGATGTATTATATTGATGATGGATTTGCTTTTGCGAGATCTTCCTCCCAACCTTCGCGGCTCCATTCCTGCTGTAGGTTTATTCCGGAGGCTTTGGCCTGGTCTACAGCATAATTGGGCAACGGGATATATTGGGAAGTGGGAATTGTCTGTTTCGTCTCATACATTTTCTGGGCGTAGACATTAAAGCGTATGAGGTCTATTTTCCGGCAGCCCTCATACATCAGTTCATGTCCGCGCTCTTTCAGAATCGCATCCAGGAATGAGTCAAGGGATGATGTGGCGTCTGATGTCAACCCCTCCAGACCGGCACGCCCGCGAACAAGATTGACGGCATTGACTGCATCCTGACTTACCGTCTTGGATTTTCTTGCAGATAGTTCCGCATACATCAACAACACGTCCCCCCACCTGGCAAGCGGAATATCCTGTCCCTGGAATGTTGTGGCTGTTTCTTGAGGCCATTTATTAAGTATATATCCATTCCATCTGATTCCGAAATTACTTCTTGTCACCGTCACTCCGTCTTTCGCCTCGTAACTTGTTACAATGGTTTTGCGTCTCAGGTCCGATGCCTCGAATGTCTCATAGAATGTTTTGTCTATACTGAATGCCTGCAGCCAGCCGCCTCCACGTGGAAACGGATCTTTTTCCGCGACATCTGCGGGCAAAGCCAACATCATGAACGGGTTGAAGTTGCCATGCATGGGATTGCCGTCTGCATCGGAATTGCAACTGACGGCGGCAATAACCTCGCAATTGAATTTATTCGCATTGAGGAACTGGGCGGCATATGGATTCTCCCCCTGATCAAAAAGGCGATACCTCCCGTTATTGAGTTCACGATACATTTCGAGTCCCCTCTCATAATACCCGGGCATATGATCGCCTTCGTTAAGGCAATGGCGCATCAGACAATAACGCGCATAGTCACGGGTGAAACGACCCTGCTCCTTTGCCGCTTCAGGAGCGTTGGCGACTGCATATTCAAAATCATCGGATATCCAGGAACACATCTCGTCAAGCGTCGGACGCTCCACATTCGAAAGAGTCGCCGGGTCAAGTATCTTTGTAGGATCCAGAACAACTCTCACCGGGCCGAAATTATGAAGAAGATAATACATCATCAGTCCGCGGCACAGGCGAGCCTCCCCGAGCAATCCACACTTTGTGGCTTCAGGAAGCTCCGCTTTGGAGAGCACATCGATAATTTCCGTGTAACGCGTAATCTGGGCTGTTTTCGGGAAATGATTTATCGAGTTGGCATCGTTTACCGTTCCCCTCCAGTAATACTGAGCGTTGGTGAAGTCTCCCAAGGGATAACGTCCCCACTCATCCCCGGCATGGGGATGCCGTCCGTTGATATCGCTTGTGGAATCAAACATCCTTATCACCCCTCCTGCCGGTATATGCCAACCGTGCTGCAACCCGGCGGAAGACATGTCATATGTCCACACGGTAGTGAACGGAAGATAACATGTCATCATGTAGGATTCGTACTCTTTCTCTGTGGATGGGAACTCTCCCGGCAACAGGTTTCCGTAAATCTGAGGATCGAAATTGTTTTCACATCCGCCCAGTAAAAGCGCCGTTGCCAATCCTAAAAATA
Source organism: uncultured Muribaculaceae bacterium (assembly GCA_910584055.1). Classification (GTDB taxonomy): domain Bacteria; phylum Bacteroidota; class Bacteroidia; order Bacteroidales; family Muribaculaceae; genus Lepagella. The sequence continues at coordinate 34,635 of CAJTZS010000002.1, forward strand.
TTTTTATATGTCTACGCATGTCTTAAAGGTTTAGAAAGTTAGTTTTGCCCCAAATGTGTACACCCTGTTCTGCGGGAACTGCCCCCCGTTGAGATTGGCGGCCGCATTTATAATTTCAGGGTCACAATCTTTAAATCTCGTAATAGTGAATGGATTCTGAAAATCTACATAAACTCTTATCCCCTTGACCCAGCCCTTGAAAACAGCAAGAGTTCGTGGTTGAAGGTTATAGCCGAAAGTAATGTTCCGGACCCTAAGGAATGAAGCGTCTTCATACAGTGTATCAAATCCGATATTGCCCGGCATAGTCAATTTAGACACAGCAATTCCGGGGAATTTCGCATTCGCACTATTGGTCTGGGAGTTCCATACATGATACACGTCTTTGGTTGTATTACCTGCCACAGTTCCGTAAGACAGGCTCACCGCGTTGCTTCCCTGAGCATAGGTATTGTTGTATTTCTTAACCCCGAGCTGTCCATAGAAAAATATGTCAAGGTCAAAACCTTTGTAGTTAAAAGTATTGCCTAATCCATAATATAGTTTTGGGAGCATGTCACGCATATAGATGTCGTTGACATCTATTTTTCCGTCTCCGTTTTTATCCACTACAATCGGAAATCCTGGCATACATGCCTTCTCCCCCAAAGACCTCTGAGACTCCGGGATATTATCCTTATTTATATTTATGATTCCGTCGGTCTTATAAAAGTATACGGCATTCATAGGCTCGTTTTTACGCACCTGATATTCCTGATAGTCATAGTTCGGCATACGTTCTATCCATGTGGATTTGTAATGGGAGAGAGTAAGCATGGTGGTCCATGTGAATTCACGCGTAGAGATGTTGGTGGAATTCAGGCTTATGTCTATACCTTCCCTTTTGAAATGTCCCCCGTTGATAGGCCGCGATCCATGCATGCCGAGAAGTTCGGTAGAGGCTGTGCCGAGCATATGTGTGATGTCGTTCCTGTAAAGGTCAATGGCTCCGCTTAGCCTGTTGTTCAGGATACTGAAATCTATACCTACATTCTTCATGGTTGTCTTCTGCCATGTCACGTCTTCATAGTTGGCGCCGAGAATTACAAAAGGGATATAGGATACGGAGTTCCCCCCGAACATTACATTCTCTCTGGTCGTGCCTATGAGTCCATAAAGGCTCGTACCTAAATTATCAGAACCGGTCTCGCCATATGACGCCCTCAGCTTTAGCATGTTGATCCATTCTACATCGCGCATGAACGATTCATTGTTGATTTTCCATGCCAGCGATACGGATGGAAACCATGAATATTTCTTGCTTGGGAAAAACTTGTCTGTTCCGTCTCTGCGAATAGAAAACTGAAGCACGTACCGGTTTAGGAAATCGCCTGTAACCCTGGCAAACTGGGAACGCTTTTCGTTCCCGTATTTATTGGAACCGGGGAAGAACGGACCGTCTGCCTTCTGGATACTTTCGCTATTAAGATGGTCATTGGCATTCTCATACGACACCCACATACTTTTACCCCAATCTTTATACAGGCCCATACCTATCATGGCCGACAGGTCAACTATATCTCCAAAAGACTGGTTATAGTTTATGAAACCTTCAAGAGTGCTGTGGTGTCTGTTTGCAGACTCTATATTCCCTCTTGACTTTTTCTGAAGCGAGAAATACACATCGGAAGGTATGTATGAATCCCTTTGCATCGTTTCGTTATTGATTCCATATACACCACGCACAGAAAGGATATTCTTGATGATATCAATATCTAAAGCCAGATTGGCATACCATGAACTTTGGTCAGAATGATCTGATATCCGTAAGGAGGAAACAGGATTGGGAATTCTTTCCCATTGCGTGTAGCCACCCTTTTCATCATAGACAGGCAAATATGACGGATAACTCTCTGCCGCGAATAGTGAGCCTCCGCACGCTCCGCCCTGATTCCCTACATCGCCTCCATTGGTGGAATTGGTATAGGCATTCTTGCTAAGATTGACCACTGTGGTCAGACGCATGAAATTTGTTATCTTTGTCTGGATGTTTGTGCGCAATGAATAGCGCTTCATATCGGAATTTTTCACAGTTGCCTGTTCATCGTAATAGTTGAGGCCTAAATAATATTTCACCCATTCCGAGCCCCCGCTTACTGTAAGGTTGTGATTGGTGATGTAACCGGTGCGCAGGACGTTGGATCTCCAGTCAGTATCGATCGCATCCCTTATCATGGATGTGGTGAAGACAGGCTGGAAATGACCGTCGTAAGCTGTATTGCCGTAAGGATATTGCCCGCGCTCATATAGATAGTTCTCTTTCATATAGAGATTTATCATATTCATCAGTTCCGGCCCTCTCAGCAACGTCTTATTGTTATAATGTTGCTGGAGCGAACAACTCCCCTCGTATGTCACAGTAGGTTTGCCGGTTTTTCCTTTCTTTGTGGTTATGAGAATCACACCGTCCGCTGATCCGATTCCATATATGGCGGCCGCAGCGTCTTTCAACACTTCTATGGATTCTATGTCACTCGGATTCAGTCCCTGGAGTCCGGAACGGTTGATGGATGTCGGTAGCAATATGTCTCCGGTGCCCCCCTCAAGGGAACCCGAAGGCATCACAACCCCGTCAACCACATAGACCGGAGTGCCGCCACCGCGCACAGATATGTTGATTCCGCCGCCGGGCTGAGGGCTTGAAACATTCGCCTGCACGCCGGCAGCACGTCCGAGCAACATGGAATTAACGTTGCTTGACGCGGCCTTCTGTATCCCGTCGGCTTTTACGGAACTGATGGATGTTGTCAGGTTCTTACGAGTGGTAGCTCCATAACCGGTCACAACAATCTCATTTAGAAGATTCGTATTCTCTTTGAGCGTGACATTGACTTCTCCGGCTTTTGATATTTTCTGTTTCACCGGTTCATATCCGACATAGGTATACATTACCATGGAATTTACAGGAACTTTAAGGCTATAAACCCCTTCTATGTCTGTGGCCGCTCCGTATTTGCCGGCACTCGTCACAGAAACTCCGACCAGAGGCTCACCGTTATTGTCCACAACCTTCCCATATATGTTTACCATCGCCTTTTCTTTGGATACAGACGGTTTGGAAGCATCATGCATGGCTATGATGATATGCTTCCCGTCTACCTTATAATTAAGTTTACGCGGCAACAGTATCTTGTCGAGTATCGACCGGATATTCTCGTTATCAACCTTGATTGTCACCGGAGCCACAACTCCTATGATATCGTTATTGAAGAAAAAGTGATAACCGGATTCCCTTTCCAAAAGCGTCAGGACTTCTGTCAGGGGTCGTTCCTTCACATTTAGACTCATTTTTGCATTTTGGGCATGCGTATATCCTATATCCATGAGACATAGCATGGCGATAAGCAGACATTTTCTTAAAATCGTCGTGCCGAATATGTTTATTGGGTTCATATTCATTTAGTTTTGTTATTTCGTGGTTTTAAAAGATACATCGCAACATCCTCACCCGGGATTTTTATTTTCAAAGGTTTATTTGTATCGCCCTTTTTATTCTTATTCCATAGGTCGAATGTGTCGTATGTTATGGTTGAGAAATTTGTAAACCTATCGGAAAATTTATCATGTATATTAAAATCCTGCCAATCCAATTTAAATTTCCAGGTGTCATGCGTACGGTTGAATATGCACAAAGCCCATTTCCCATCGGATAGAGGCTTCCACCATATTTCAATTCCTCCATCCTGAAGTATTCTGAATCCCTGAATTCCGAGGGGATCTTGGTCTACAGCGATAACCTCCTTGTTCATCAGCACGGAAGCCGTATGGGGACTCATGTCCCTGACATCATTGCCAAGAATCAATGGAGCCGCCATCATTGCCCAAAGGCTGAAATGCGCGCGCTCCTGATTTTCCGTCAGACCGTTCCCTATTTCAAGCATATCCGGGTCGTTCCAATGTCCGGGTCCTGCATACTCTCTCAAAGCCGCGTTTTTGTCAAGTATCTCGGTTACTGCCAGATTCCAAATATTAGAAATCTGCGTCGTATCGCTGAATACCGGCTCGATGTCCTGAGTCGTTCTCCACATATGACCTACTTCCTTAGCCCACTTCCAAGGGTGTGTTGTGCCCCATTCGCAAATGGAAAAAATCATCGGGCGACCGGCTTCCCGCAATGCCGTGCTCATCAACCTGTAGGCATTTTCGGAATTGAAATTTGGAGTGTTGCACCAATCATATTTCAGATAATCAACTCCCCAGCGTGCATATTGCAACGCATCCTGAAATTCATGTCCGGCACTGCCGAATTCACCCGCGCATGTCTTGTATCCGGCATCTGAATAGATCCCTAATTTCAAGCCACGCTCATGCATATAGTCTGCAAGTGCCTTGATTCCGCTTGGAAACCGTTGGGGATCGCATAGTGGAAAACCGTTCTCATCTCGTGACGGAGCATGCCAGCAGTCATCTATATTGACATAAACGTATCCTGCGTCTCTGAGACCGCTGGAGACAAGAGCATCGGCTATTGTCTTGATCTTAGTTTCATCAATGTCTTCATGAAATCTGTTCCATGAACTCCATCCCATCGGCGGTGTCTGCGCAAGATTCTCATATTTTTGCGCAATGCTCCAATCCGCAGCAAGTGCCAGAAGCAGGGCTGCGACCAATAGCTTCACTTTCATCTGTGTTTTTATCATCTGAGTTTTTTTGTTGGTTATTGTTGTTTTAAGGAACTGAAGTCAAAATGACTAATATATAAAAGACACATGAAAATCACCGACCCACACAATCCGATTCAAAAAAATTAATTTTTGAAAAATTTTATTAAAAATACTTGCATATTAGCCTTATTCTGAATAATTTCGTGCATCATGAAAAAGAAGAGTGACGAATCTGATGATGAAGAATTGCTTGAACGGATTAGGAAAGGAGACCTCCGTGCCTTTGATAATCTATTCCGCAAGTATTATGTCGATATAGTCATGTTCTGCGCTCAGTTTGTTGACACCAGAGAGGATGCCGAAGATATAGCGCAGAGTGTGTTCCTGCGGCTTTGGGAACAGCATAGGGAGGCATCCATCCATACAGACTTCAGGTCATACATTGTAGGGTGCGCACGGAACGCATGCCTGAACTTTATCAGACACAAGAAGTTTATTACACAATACAACTCCGAGTATCTAACCCTCCTCCCTTATAAACAGGCTGAAAAGGCAGACGGTATTCTCCTATATTCAGAACTGATGGAACTCATAAAACTTGGCGAAGATTCCTTAGAGCCCAAGGAACGGGAAGTGTGGGATCTTAGCCGACACGCGGGGATGAAATACTCTGAAATCGCAATCGAGCTGGGGCTATCGGTGCGCGGTGTCGAAAACAGGATGGCCAATGCCAAGCGACATCTCAGATTGTTTCTGAATCGCCATTGGCCATGGATACTTCTTAATCCTATAATAACATTAACTCAAATATATGGACTCCTGCAATAAATACGATAGAAATATAGCCGGCGAGATCCCAATGGAAATGGAGATCCTGATTGACAAGGTTCTTGAAAACCGCGCCACATGCAGCGAAATATCTCTTGTTGAAGAATGGGTCGCGGCCGACGAAGCAAACAGCAAAGTATTCGAACAAAAACGTATGCTGCATAATCTATTGGATTCTCCCGTTAATCCTGACGACCTCGATATTGAGGAGGCACTTAACAAATTACACAAGGCAATAAGACGCAGACCCGGATGGATTGATTATTTATGGCGTTATGCAGCAGTTGCAGCTGCGGTTGTAATAATAATTGGCATTACAGTTTTATATCAATCATATGACGCAAAGAGCAAAGCGATAGAAGCAGTGGCGTCAAATGAGATTTCCCTATACGCTCCTTTCGGATCTCTGATAGAGACAGTTCTTCCCGATGGATCGAAGGTTTGGCTTAATTCAAACAGCAGAATAATGTATCCCACTGTTTTCGATAAAGAAAAAAGGATGGTTTCTATTGTTGGAGAAGGGTATTTTGAGGTCAAGGCAGACCACTCCCATCCATTTATAGTCGCAACGGATAAAGGATCTGTTTGCGCAACAGGGACCGCCTTCAACGTGAATGCATACCCCGATAATCCATTGGCAATAGTTCTTGTTTCCGGAGCAGTCAATGTCAAGACCAATACCGAGGATTTTCCACTTAAGGCCGGGGAACGCATAGAGATTAATGACTCCTCGAAAGCCTCAATTTCTCGGGCGGATATAAACAAGGCGTGTTCCTGGAAAGATGGGATTATCGTATTCGACAATGATCCGCTGCCCACAGTGCTCAACAGGCTGTCTCAAATCTACCCTGTAGACTTTAAAATTATAGACAAGAACCTTTTGAACTCCAACTATCACGTAACCTTCTCCGGCGAAAGTCTGGATGACATTCTCCACTTGCTGGAAATCGGAATCCCCATGAAATATGAAGAAGCAATAAATAATGACAGTAAGGACCGCCGCCTCATATACATCCATGCTGCAAAGTAGGCAGGGTAAATTAAGCCGCCGCCTTCCAACCCCTTTGACAAATAAATCCGACAAAAAACATAAAAAACATATATGAAGAAACTTATGATGGCGATAATGGCATGTGGCGTAATTTTCCTGGCCATGGCTGAAGAGAAAGACTACAAACTCATTTGGAGTGATGAATTCAACATTGACGGCCCCCCGGCAGCTCATTGGAGCTATGAAAACGGCTTTGTCCGCAATCATGAAGACCAGTGGTATCAACCGGAGAATGCAGAGGTCAGGGACGGTTGTCTGGTGATAACCGCCCGGCTGACAGATCTCCCCAATCCCGGGTATGAACCCGGCAGCAACGATTGGCGCAAGAAAAGGGAACGAATCAGATACACCTCTTCATGCCTGACCACATCCAAGAGTTTCAATTATAGATACGGCAGGCTTGAAGTCAGGGCACGAATCCCCGTGACAGAAGGTGCGTGGCCTGCGATATGGACTCTCGGCAACAGGTTCCGCTGGCCGGCGAACGGAGAACTCGACCTGATGGAGTTCTACCGGACGAAAGAGGGAGAGCCCATAATACTCGCCAACGCGTGCTGGCTTGGCGACAACAACCGTGATGCCTGGGACAGCGCAAGGATTCCTTTCAGCCATTTCCTTGAGAAAGACCCGATGTGGGCATCGAAATTCCATGTCTGGACAATGGACTGGGATCCGGAAACGATACGCATGTATCTTGACGGAGAACTCCTCAATGAGATTCCCCTCTCGCAGGCCGAGCGTGGCGGCGGTGACTCCCACGATATCAATCCTTTCAGCAACGATATTAAAGGCTTTGGGGACTACATCCTCCTCAATCTCGCCCTCGGCGGCGACAACGGCGGCAAGATCGACGACACCCAGTTCCCCCTCCGCTACGAGATAGACTACGTCCGCGTCTACCAAAAATAATATTGCTCAATTCTTATAAATGACAATAAAAAAAGAATAGTCCGGAGTTTCCGGACTATTCTTTTTTATTGGATATCAGAATTTTATTCTTTGCACTTGGCGGCGATGAACTGGCGGTTCATGCGGCCGATGTTGGCGAGCTTGATGTTCTTCGGACATTCGGCTGCGCAGGCACCGGTGTTGGTGCAGTTTCCGAAGCCGAGTTCGTCCATCTTCGCAACCATTGCGCGGACACGGCGGTCTTTCTCAACCTCTCCCTGGGGAAGATATGAGAGCTGGTTGATCTTCGCCGACACGAAGAGCATAGCCGAACCGTTCTTGCAGGCTGCCACGCAGGCACCGCAACCGATACAGCTTGCAGAGTCCATTGCCTCGTCTGCATTGATCTTGGAGATGGGAAGCGCATTGGCATCCTGTGCGCCGCCGCAGTTGAAGCTAACATAGCCGCCGGCCTGCTGGATCTTGTCGAATGCATTGCGGTCTACCATAAGGTCTTTGATCACGGGGAACGCTGCCGAACGCCAAGGCTCTACAGTGATTGTCTCGCCGTTGGCGAAACGGCGCATATAGAGCTGGCAGGTGGTTGCACCCGTGGCAGGGCCGTGGGGATGACCGTTGACATAAAGCGAGCACATGCCGCAGATACCCTCGCGGCAGTCGTGATCGAACACGATTGGCTCTTCACCATTCTCTATCAATCTCTCGTTAAGAATGTCGAGAGTCTCAAGGAAAGATGTGTCGGGCGTTGTCTCCACATCACTGTAAGTCACAAACGCGCCCTTCTCCTTAGGACCGGCCTGACGCCAGACCTTAAGGTTGACTTTCATTATATTTTCTTCCATTGTTTGAATTCTGTTTAAGGAAGTTGTTTAAACAACTTCAAGGGTTGTTATGACTTGTAGTTACGTGTCTGAACTTTGATAGCCTCATAGTGAAGCGGCTCTTTGATAAGTTCGGGCGCTTTGTCATCGCTGCCTTCGTATTCCCAGCAAGAAACGTAGAAGTAATCCTTGTCGTCGCGGAGAGCCTCACCTTCGGGAGTCTGATACTCGGTGCGGAAGTGACCGCCGCAGCTTTCGTTGCGGTTAAGCGCATCGTAAGCCACGAGTTCGCCCATTGTGATGAAGTCGTTGAGACGGAAAGCCTTGTCAAGCTCGATGTTCATGCCCTCAGTTGTGCCGGGGATGAAGAGGTCGGAGTTGAATGTCTTGCGGATTTCCTTTAACTTCTCAAGAGCGAGCTGGAGACCTTCTTTGTCGCGTGCCATACCAACATACTCCCACATGATGTGGCCGAGCTCTTTGTGGATGGAATCTACGGAGCGTGTTCCCTTGATGTTCATCAGCTTCTCTTCCGCAGCCTCGCATTTCTTCTGAGCCTCGTCAAATTCAGGGGTGTCAGTCTTGAAATGGGGAACTGTGATCTGGTCGCTGAGATAGTTCTGGATAGTGTAGGGAAGCACGAAATATCCGTCGGCAAGACCTTGCATGAGGGCTGAGGCGCCGAGACGGTTGGCACCGTGATCGGAGAAGTTGCACTCACCGATTGCGAAGAGTCCCTTTACAGAAGTCTGGAGCTCATAGTCAACCCAGATACCACCCATTGTATAATGGATAGCGGGGAAGATCATCATCGGGTTGTAATAATTCACGCCGTTTGCCTCGCGGGCGAATTCGCCGGGGTTCACGTCGGTGATCTCTTCGTACATGTCGAAGAGGTTGCCATAACGCTGACGCACAACGTCGATGCCGAGACGGTTGATAGCCTCTGAGAAGTCAAGGAACACGGCAAGGCCGGTGTTGTTGACACCGAAACCGGCGTCGCAACGCTCTTTGGCGGCACGTGAAGCCACGTCACGGGGGACGAGGTTACCGAACGCAGGATAACGGCGTTCGAGATAGTAGTCGCGATCCTCTTCCGGTATGTCGCTACCCTTGATCTGGCCTTTCTGAAGTTTCACGGCATCCTCGAGTTTCTTGGGCACCCAGATACGGCCGTCGTTACGGAGAGACTCAGACATCAGCGTGAGCTTGGACTGCTTGTCGCCGTGAACGGGGATACATGTCGGGTGAATCTGAACGAACGCGGGGTTTGCGAAATATGCGCCCTTGCGGTAGCATGCCATAGCTGCGGAGCAGTTGCAACCCATCGCGTTTGTAGAGAGGAAGTATGCATTACCGTAACCGCCTGTTGCGATAACAACGGCGTGAGCGGCGAAACGCTCGAACTTACCGGTCACAAGGTTCTTGGCAATGATACCGCGTGCGCGTTCAACACCGTCCTTGTCCTTGATGAGCACGAGCTCGTGCATCTCATAGCGGTTGTAGCTCTTCACCTTGCCGAGCTGAATCTGACGGTTCAGAGAGCTGTAGGCACCGAGAAGGAGCTGCTGACCGGTCTGGCCTTTGGCGTAGAATGTACGGCTCACCTGAGCGCCACCGAACGAACGGTTGGCGAGAAGACCGCCATATTCACGTGCGAAAGGCACGCCCTGTGCAACACACTGGTCGATGATATTGTTCGACACCTCAGCAAGACGGTAAACGTTTGCCTCGCGGGCACGGTAGTCGCCGCCTTTCACTGTGTCGTAGAAAAGACGGTAAACGGAGTCGCCGTCATTTTGATAATTCTTTGCTGCATTGATACCACCCTGAGCTGCGATCGAGTGAGCGCGGCGGGGGGAATCCTGGATGCAGAAGTTGAGCACGTTGAAGCCCATCTCTGCCAATGTCGAAGCGGCTGATGCACCTGCAAGACCAGTGCCGACAACGATAACGTCGAGTTTACGTTTGTTGGCGGGGTTCACGAGTTTCTGATGAGCTTTATAATTGGTCCATTTTTCAGCGACAGGACCCTCCGGGATCTTGGAATCCGCCGGATTCATTACTCTTACTTTATCTGTTGCTTCCATATCGCTAATTACTGGGGTTGACCCGGCTGTCCGGGAATTTCTAATTCTGGTTTGTTGTCAGACTGCTCAAGATAGTCAAACAGTTTCACGGCTCTCTCAAGAGCTTTGTGCTGCTTGGTCATGTTCTCAAGCTGAGTCTGCATCTGAGGATTGTTCTTCACGTAGTCTTTCCCCTCAGGAGTGTTGAGCTGCTCAAGCTGCTGAGCCTGCTGCTGCTCCATCTGACGGAGACCCTGGGAAACCTGGCTGTAAGGAGACATCTGAATCTGCATGCCGAGCTGAGCCATGTCCGGACCGAAGTCATCTTCCATCATGGGCCATACCATATCCTTGTACTGCTCGCGGAGAGCCTCATTCGTGATATAGTAGTTGTCTTTAGCCCTAACGGTGAACACGATAGCCTGTGCGATAAAGCAAAGCACCACCAGTGATGCCCACCAGCAAGCCACCTTTTTCAGACGGGGAATCCACTTGTTGTTATCCCAACCGATTGACTGGAACATCGACCAGAAACCATGGTTGAAATGGAACCAGAGGGCGATGAAGCCAATGATGTACACGATCGGAGTCCATACCTCGGCGAATGCCATCTGGATGAAGAGTGTACCGGCGGCGGGGGGAACTGTGCCGTGATCGCCACAGATTTCCACGAGCTGCATCTTAGCCCAGAACTGGATAAGGTGAACAACGAGGAACGCGAGGATCACAATTCCCAGCACGAACATGTTTTTAGACGACCACTCCACGCTTTTAGGAGTCTTGGAGATGGCATAACGCACATTACCGCGAGCCTTGCGATTCTGCACGGTGAGCATCACAGCGTAGATAATGTGGACAATGATGAAGAGAGCCAATACTGCAGAAGCAGCCAGAGCATACCAGTTCGCGCCTAAGAATTCGCAAACCGAGTTGTAAGCTGTGGGCCAGCAGATGGCTACGGCGTTCATCAAACAGTGAAAAGTTACGAATAGGACGAGGAATGCACCCGTAAGGGCCATTACGAATTTACGTCCTACAGACGAGTTTGATAACCACATAGTAGCAGTTTTTTAATTAATTATTAGATTATTTTATTAGTTTTTCAATCGTCTGAACAATCGTGCTCCCCATATCTCACAAAGACTCCAATCTTTAGACTAAGGTGTCGAGGCAATGAGAGGGCATAGCAGTTCTTCTTGCAAATTTATGATTATTTCCGCAATCAATAAAATAATTATGGAAAAATTTCTTAAATAATTAGATTTAATGCTGAAATGATATAATTTTCGATGGTTATAGATTGGAATATCGGAATTTTTATGTAACTTTGCAGTTGAAACCGCCGGAGTCTATCCCCGACGCTCAAGGATTGGTCTGGTAGCTCAGCTGGATAGAGCAACAGCCTTCTAAGCTGTGGGTCTTGGGTTCGAATCCCAACCGGATCACAAGAAAGAAGCATAACTTATCATACTGCTGATAGTTATGCTTCTTTCTTGTGATTTTTGCCCGACTTTTGCCCAACAGAATAAAGAATGAGAGCTAAAATTATATCATGCTAAGATAGCCAGCAATATGCCTGTACTGGATAAAATACTTTTTATTTTATTCAGTACAGTGTTTTTATTGAATAAAACTACTATATTTGCAGTCTAAAATAGATTGCGATGAAAACAACGATACTCAAGCAGCGGGCAGAGCGTGACGAACTTATGTCACGCCAATACCAACAGCGGCATACCAAGTATGACGCTGAAGAACTGCTGCAAAATCCCCTTATCAAACTTATAACCGGGCCTCGTCGTGTGGGCAAATCGGTATTTGCCCTGCTTATGCTGCAAGGAAAGAATTTCGCTTACCTCAATTTTGATGACAGCCAACTGCTTGAAAAGTGGGATGAAAATTTGGTGATGTCGGCACTTGATGATGTGTATCCCGGCTATGATTTCATGCTGCTTGATGAAGTACAGAACCTTCCCGACTGGGATTTGTGGATAAGCAAACTCTATCGTCGTGGAAAGAACTTGATAATCACGGGCAGCAACGCCAAGATGTTGAGCCGCGAGATGGCAACCGTATTGACAGGGCGTTATCTACAAATCGAAATGTTGCCGTTCAGCCTTGAGGAAACAATGAGCTGGAAAAATGTCAATCCGCTGCTTGAGGAACATTCCGCACAGGCAATAATGCTGACCGACGATTATATGCGCAACGGCGGATACCCGGAAACAATCCCGACCCGGAGTATTACCAAGAGTTATCTTTCAACGCTGTTTGATTCAATTCTGCTGAAAGATGTTGCCAAACGCCATAAAGTACGGAACACTACCGATTTATACGACCTTGCCACATATCTGCTGTCAAATTTCTGCAACCCGATTTCAGCCAACGACCTTGCGATAGAGCTTGGGCTTTCAAGCGTGACTACGACAAAGAAATATTGCGACTACCTCAACGAACCATACCTTTTCTTCTATTTGCCCCGCTTCAACAACAAGCTGAAATTGATGAATAAAGCACCTAAAAAGGTCTATGTCGTTGACAACGGATTTGTACAAAGCACGGCTTTCAACCTTAGTGAAAATCTCGGTAGGTTATTGGAAAATCAGATATTTGTAGAGCTGCTGCGCCGTGGCTATACTCCCGGTCAAACGCTGTTCTATTACCGAACACGCAACGACAAAGAGATAGATTTCGTTACCCGTAAAGGCACAAAGGTGGAGCAACTAATACAAGTCTGCTATGACATGACATCCGAGAAAACCCGCAAACGCGAACTCGATGCTCTCGTCGAAGCCGCTGAAGAGCTCCACTGCGATAACCTCCTTGTTATCACCAACGACCAACAGGAGGAAATTGAATGGAAAAATCGTAAAGTCAAAGTTATCAATGTCGGTAATTTTTGACCCAACGTATTACCCAATTTGGCCGTGTTTCATTACCCAATTTGACGATAATTGACAATCCCAAATGGAGGTAACATGAACCCTAAATATTCAATCGATTTAGCAATCATTTTTAACGCACTGGCGCATTGTTGATTGAAGAAAAAGTAGTACCTTTGTACTAACCCAATGGAACAATGGGGAAGAACATTGAAATAGTGCCGTGTGCAATTCGTGAACAACGGAAATGGCGACATTGCAATATTCTGTATACTACTTAGTTACAACGATATCCCGCAGCTCCAGGCGAATCACTGAAGAATTTGAACAAAGGGCGAGATTGGCAAACGCACTATTGGATACAATGCATTTTCCTTCGCCGGAAAACATATCCAAACTATCTGTCGAGACAGCGAAGACCAACATTGAACAGTCCAATCTTACCGAAAGGGAAAAAGAAATACTCAAGGCGTGGCAGGATTTAGGTCATGAGTTGTTTATAACTCACAATTATGATATGGCAAGAGCCTTATATACCAAAATCTCCGGTTTGCTACAACAATGACGGTTTACCAATCATCGTCGTTGTCAAAGTCCGTATCGTCAAAGTCTTTATATGGATTATCCAAATATGGGTTGTAAGTATCGTCCATTTCGTCCTGCAGATCTTGTTGGTACTCGATAATGTCGAGCCGGTCTTGAAGTCGGTCGATCTCGTTCTGAATCCGATCATAACTGTCTGATTCCTCATCGCAATCGTCAAGTTGACTTTCAAGTTCGTCTATTCAGTCTTGCAGTTCATCAATATCGCAATCATCCAAATCGACCGAGCGACTGCTGTCGATTATTCTCTGATATTCTGCAAGGCGTTTTTCCGATTCCTTAATCTCTTGCTCCAGTTCCTCAATACGAGCTTCCAGTTCCGTATTTGGGGTATAGTCTTGCTGCGGTTGATATGGGCTTACATAATGTGATTTAGGCTTGCCGGAAAACAAGTTGCAAATCATATTGAATACGGCGAATTCCCCGAGGAAGTTCCAGAATGACATAGTGACAGTTTATTTATTAATTTTGTTGTCAATCCATGCAAAAAGAGCATATATCCCGATTGCCACGGGGAGAGCCACGCAGAAAAGAAAGATTAAAAAGCCGGGACAGGCACAGATGACAATAAAAATTATCAGTATAGCCCAAAGAATTATTCCAATCATAGCTAATTACTTGATGTTGGCACCGTCTTTAAGAGCTTGTCCAAGCCACCCGAAAAAGCAAATAATCACAATGATGAACGACATATCTATCCGGATTTATATGTTTCAAGGAAAGTCATTATGACTTTCGTCAGCAAAATTAGCCGCAGTATGAGCAGGAATCATGCACATACAAGTTAAATAATCCTATTCAAGTCTTTTCAAAATAATCCACTCACCTGATTTCCTCGCACCTTGCCTGGCAATATAGCCTCGCTCCTTCAACTCTCTTATAGTTCGTGTTATCGAGGATTCCGAGACACCTATATTGTCAGCAAGTTCGGTGTATTTTATAGACGGCTTCATGCATACTGTCTGATACACCGATTTATGCAGATCGGTAATAGAGAAGCTATCTTTTATACCGTCATTTATACCGTCATTTATACCGTCATCTTTTGACGGTATAAGATTGGGATTGGCATTAACGTCCTCTGTCTTGGCATTTTCTGACAACTTGACAACCACAAGGAAAGCCGTTTCAAGATGCAGTTTGAAGTCTGGCTCTCCATTATGGTTGGCTTTCAATTCGTCCTCAACCCTAAGCACTCCACGGCTGAAACGGTTGACAAAGCCAAGCACCTTCATAGCTTCCGCCACAACACCGTTGCGATAGTCATTGACCCAAGGAAAATTGGTTGCATTGGCTTTACCATACAGCCCTCCCGGATTCAGGATTTCTATCCTATCATCATATTGGTAGAATTGTATCGGGCCGTTCCCTTCATAGTCACGATGGCAGATGGCGTTCATCAACAGCTCGCGTATAGCCCAATGCGGATAGTCGGTAACGGTTTCTTCACGAAGCGCAGAGACCGGGACAGGACGGCGGTTCGTTATAGTCGTATCAACAAATGTATCAAGCTGATAGAGTATCTTCATAAGATTGCCGCTGAACTTGTATTCGCGCATCACGTCTCCGGCTCTCCCCGTGCCTTTGAATCGCACATATTGAACATAGGCCCCGGGCAATGTCCGTTCCACATTTTTACCGAATAGGATGATTCCGGCGTATGTCGGGCAATCGTGCTTCATGTCGTAGAACCCAAGCGACTGCATCTGAAGTTTTACATCTCGCTTGTCATCAGCTATGACATCCATTGGCATAGCCTGCGGAAGATATGTCTGACGGAAAAGAGCAACGTCAATATCATCAAGAGTAGAGCCAAGACAAGGTAACGCGTCAAAAGTCGATACATGACAGGCACGTTTCTCGATTAACCGTTTTTCATCAGCCTCATTCGCCACACCTTTCCGTGGTCCAACGCGAACCCATACACGCCCTTTGTATTTAACAGGTGGGAAAATAGCCGGCTGCACCTCTATAACTACCACAGCACCATCGGCAAGTACGACTTTCTCAACGGTCATTGATGGTTGAGGCTGTATATTGCCGTCAGTCCGGATTGCAGAAAGGTTTTTCAACAAGTCATCTGTAATATTGATTGGCTGCACATTGCCGTCATCGTCAGCTCCAAGAATCAGATACCCCGCTTTGCCATGATTAGGCAAATCATTGGCAAACGCACATATAGCCTGTCCGAATTTGTCGGTATTTGTTGTTGAAACAGTCCTCTCGACCCGGTCATTCTCCAAGTCAAGCAACATTTTCTGTATTTCGTCCTTGTCAATCATTTGTTATTGCAATATTATTTGCATTCAAAATTTCATAAAAAAACAGATATAGTTGCAATTTTTTGCAACTAAACAATTTCTTTCTTTAGGGTCTTGTGATATCTTTTTACGATAATGCCAAAAGCATCAAAGGCATCATCTATGATTTTTTGAGGGATAGATGAGCGAGTGTCGGATTTAATCTCCGACATTATATTGTCAAATTATATATTTCTGCTTCTTCTCCATATAAATAAAAAAACATCGGCAGTAATCTGAGGGCTGGCCGCGCCTTTGAGGACAGCATCCGAAGTTTCGGAATCTGATTGGTCTGGCAGCTTCATCAGCCGTTGTCGTTAAACCTGTCGGCCATTTTCAAATATTTACAATTATCCTAGTTACAAAGTTAATAAGAATTTTTGAGCTGGCAATCGAAAGTCTCGATTTTATCTTGACTGGCAGCATATCATTGCTTCTCAATTGCCAAATAGCAACATTATGTACCCAGTATCTTCATAATTCCCATGATTAATAATCGGTGAGTCGCGAGCTGATTTGCCCTGATTTGCCCCGAACGGAACGGGCGACAAGTTACTTTCCTGCGGTAAAAAGCAGTTTTATCCGGGAAAAAGTACAACTTGCTTGACAAATTCTACACCAAAGGTTCTCCCCGGCCAGGTTCGCTCCAGCCTCGCCTTCGGGCGGCGAAATTAGCACACCCCGATTGCTAACACACAAGTTCCGAACATAATCTTTGTATCACTACCCGGAATATCACGGTTGCCGATTATCGGATACTCGTATAATCACAGTATATGATATTCACATTATCCGATGGCTCATCTATCCTACAAAACGATTATGACATATTATTTTCAATATATAATCACATACAGCCATAATGAGGTGAAACAAGCATATTATTATCGGAGTATCAAGGTATTAAATTATAAAACAGCTGCTTGATTCCTTGCATATATCGTTGAAAATTAGTATATTTACATACTTGGGGTGTCGCTTCAAGCAATACTCCGGCTATGTGACAATCACATTGCCGGACAGTCATAACAGCGACAGGGAAGTCGAATCGAAAACCGGATAAATCGATTGTGCGTTTTATTAAGAAAGCAAGTGGCAAATAGGCAATAGCTATTAAACCTCCGTAGATAAACGTGGATAAGCATGAATAAGAGAATCAAGATCAGGGATGTTTTGTCATGCGCATTTCCGATTAGACACATGATATTAAGTAGCCGGACCGGCAACTCTGAGCGACGCATATTGCTTGGTTATCTGGCATATATGTTTATAGGATTCATGCTGCTGATGTTGCCCGTTTCCCGAAACACCGATACAGGATGGCTCGACAATCTTTTTACGGCTGTATCGGCCGTGTCAACCACGGGCCTGGCAACCGTGGATATTCCATCAACCTACTCTATTTTCGGGCAATGCGTGATTCTCATCCTCATCCAGATCGGAGGTATCGGCTACATGACAATGAGTTCGTATATATTCTTCCGGATATCGCATCATGCAGGCTATGACAACCGCCTTCTGGTAGACACCTCTTTCTCTCGCCCTCACGGAATGCCCCTCCAGGACCTTGTGAACAATATAATCCATTTCACTTTCATCTTCGAGCTGTTAGGTTTCATATCCTTTTTCTTCGCGCTCCATAACGCAGCCGCACCTTTGGCAGGTTGGAACGCCCTTTTCCTTTCAATATCTTCATTCTGCACCGCCGGATTCAGTCCGTTCAGCGACTCTCTATGCAGCTTCAGCGACAATATTGCCATAAACCTCACTGTGGCAGCTCTGAGCTACGCAGGCGCAATGGGATTTATCGTGATAACCGATATCCTTTACAAGATAAGGAAGCGCAACTATTCGCTCACATTCACAACGCGGGTGATAATGATAGTGACCGCAATAATGACCGCAGGGGGCACCCTCATTCTATTCTTCTCCCCTATCGCAACAACTGCAAGCGGATGGGGAGGCAAGATGCTGATGTCTTTCTTCCAGACCATGTCGGCGATGACTACCGTGGGGTTCAACACCATGGACCTCGGAGTCCTTAAGGTAGGACCCATCCTCGTGTTTTCCCTCATCATGTTTGTTGGAGCATCCCCTTCCGGCACGGGAGGCGGCGTGAAAAGCACATCCGTATCCGCTGTTTGGGGATTCATCGTATCCAAACTCGGATTACGCAGGAGAATCACGTTCATGGGGCGCGAAATACCGCATTACCGCGTGGAGACAGCCCTCACAAGCGTTATCACATATGGAGTGATGATTTTTCTCGGCTGCATAGTGCTCTCATATTGCGAACCGTTCCCGTTGTCGCAGCTTCTGTTCGAAGCTTCATCCGCCATCGGGACGGTCGGGCTGAGCACCGGCATAACGCCTCAGCTTTCCGCTACGGGGAAAATAACCATTATCGTGTTGATGTATATCGGACGCATCGGGGTGATAACATTTGGCACAGCCTTAGTAGGCAGGCTCAAAGAGAAAAAACTGAATCGGCGGAAGAAAGAAGACCTGGTAGCGTAAACAACTTGACTACCTGTTAAACAAGCTCTAAATTTCTCCTATTTTTAGGTATGGCGACATTTGAATTTTTAGATTAATTTTGCAGTGTCGTTACAAGAGCATCATAAATTAGTTTAAACAACTTCTATGATAAAATCGTCTATAAAATATCTGGCCGCCGATAGAATCCGCGATTTAGTTGAAGACAATAATCAATTATTGCTGGTGCTTAACCGTTTCCATATCCCTTTCGGCTTCGGAGACAAGACAGTTGGAGAGATTTGCGACGAGCGGGGAATTGATTGCCCCACCTTTCTCGCCATTGCGAATCTAATAAGCGGCAAAAGATTCTCCATAGATGAAATTGAATTACCCACCTTATTGTCATACTTAAGAGAAGCGCACTCCTACATATTGGACTTCAGGCTTCCCGACATTCGCGAAACGCTTGTCAGTGCCGTTCATCAACAAAGGCTTGACGACGTGGCCGTCCATATAATCAAATTCTTTGATGAATACGCCGATGAGGTCCTCAGCCATATGGATTATGAGGACAAGACAGTGTTCCCGTATATTGAAAAATTATTGAAAGGCATTCCTACCAAGGATTTCAAGATATCCGATTTCGCTTCAAAGCATGAATCAGTGGTATCCAAATTAAATGAGCTGAAGGATATATTCCTCCAGCACTATTCGATGCCGAACACCCGGATGCTGAACCGTGCCCTTTTCAACATATCGGCATGCGGCGAAGATTTGGTTTCCCACTGTGAAATCGAGAATGTTATCCTTATACCCACTGTGGAGGCTCTTGAAAAAAATGTATATACGGCAAACCACAATCAGAAGGCAGTGGTTTCCAGCAATCAAGAACTGAGCCAAAGGGAGAAAGATATAATACGTTTAGTTGCACACGGCCTCGCCAACAAGGAAATCGCAGATAAGCTTTTCCTCTCTTTCCATACGATAACCACTTACCGCAAGAACATAAGTGCCAAACTTAACATCCATTCCACGGCGGCCCTTACCATATACGCCATCCTTCACGGGATTGTGGACCCGAAAGAAATAGAATTAAAGTAAGCCATGATTATATAGGGCAGGTATGCCTTAAGGATGGCGCCCCAAAAGTCCGGATTATGACTTTTGGGGCGCGATCAACATCGTTCAGGACATATATCATTCCTGATTACATGTTCCTTTGTATATTCCGAGAAGGTCGAAACGGTGCTTAACCCCGTCCGAGAGACCGATGTCATAGCCGGCATTGCGTTTCTTGATACTTACAGCCTTAAGCCCGCTGAAGTTCTTTGAAATGTAACGGCGTATGGTTTTTGGCACTAAATCCTCCGGCAGTTCTTTCTTCCCGCAATCTACCGAAGTCCATTTTCCTTTATTGCTGAATTCAATTTTCGTGCCGTTGGTAAGTTTCACGTCATAATCCGTCTTCTTGAGCAGATGCCTGTCGACCTTGATCATGCTCACCTTGGCTTTCGGGAAATAATCCGTCAGCATCTGGCGTGCCTCTTCGGGGAGGTTGTCGCGGTTAAGCGTGTATTTGTCAATAAAGGCATGTGCAGCCGAGACACTCATCAGCAACGTCATCAGGGTAAAAAGTAATTTCTTCATGCAATTGATTATTAAATTTGTTCATACCCTTTAACGCACATATTTCGCCAATATGATTCCTTTTAATAATCATTATATATCATTCACCTATGTTAATGAAGACGGTGTGTCAGCGGCCGGACAAGCCTTCAAATCTTGATGTATATGCGGCGGCGATAGAGCGGCAGTCCGATAAGTCCGCACAGCAGCATCAACGCCACGGCATAAATGGCAGACGCGAGTTTGGGAATCTGCGCCCAACCGAGAATCCAGGCATAGATTTCCGGCTTCGCACCTGTAACCCCAAGAATTATCCCTGCCAAATCGCCAAGGACATAGAGAAAGAGAGGATTAACTCCGAACGCTTCGAAGAATGACCATCCCCTCTTATAGCCCCTGACATCGGTGAAATAAGATATTGTGGCAAGCAATGCCGCTGCCATACCACAGGTAATCAACACATAGCTCGGACTCCATATCCGTTTGTTTTCCGGAAGGATACCGCTTATCAAGAAACCCCCGATAAGGAGCAAAGCCGCGGTCACGAACAGTTTCATCAGCCGGGTGTCAAGCTCCTCCCTCTTCATCAGTATAGCCCCGCAGCAAAATCCTATGACAGTATGCGCCACGGCGGGGATTGTTCCCAATACACCCTCCGGGTCAACCGGACGCTTCGTATACAGCAAACCCTCCGGAAGGAGAAACCTGTCTACCACGGCATTGATATTGGAGAGATCATTTACATAACCATTGAAAAGCAATAGAATCGCGCCGTAGACAGCTAGGAGCACACCGGCAGTGACCGCCATGGCACGCCTGCTCATACATATGGCCATAAGGGAAACGATACCGTAACAGAGGGCTATGCGCGTCAAGACACCCGTAAGCCGCAGATGCCCGAAATCAAGCCATCCCTTCCCGTAGCATACATTCGCAAACCAATGGATCGCCCATCCGATAAACATTATGAGCACCGTGCGTTTGAAAATTTTGCGTAGAGCCTTTCCGGAGGGTGCGAAATTGCTCTTGGAGAGCGATAGATAAGTCGTAACACCCATGATAAACAAGAAAAACGGGAAGACAAGGTCACAGACCGTGATGCCGTTCCAGTCGCTATGCTCCAGATGCATATAACTTTCCGGACCGCCGCCGTTGTTGACGATAATCATGCATACTATTGTCATGCCGCGCATGATGTCAAGAGATAGAAGACGCTTCATTTAATGTGGAATGTTTAATGTGGAATGTTTAATGCCATGCAAAAATAGTGTTTTTAATCAACTTTTGGCAATTTATCCATATAAAAGAAATATATGTGACACTATTTTATGTTAATATATGTTAAAAATGGGGGGGGTATTAATAAAATTTAAAAATTTATACATATCTTTGCCGCCGTTAAACACAAATTAACACTTGACAAATGCCAAAGGATTTTCAGAATCCAAAGCAAAAACAAACCCTGTTGGCTACTTAAATAGCAATATGACCCTGAAAGCCGAAAACCACCGGCAACCAAAACACACCTTGAAACCTGTTGCATTGACTGAGACTCAACATTAAAATCCGTCTGATTTTTCCGCCGAGGTAAATACGATGACGGAGAGGAGCTACTATTTTCTAATTAAATAATAATTTGCGTATGAAAAAGCTGTTTTTCTTACTCTTGCTTGCAGCTACAGCCCTGGCAATGGATGCTCAGAAAGTTCGCACCATAAGCGGGACAGTGGTGTTCGCGGCTGACGAAGAGCCGCTCGCCGGAGCGACAATCCTCCCTGTTGGAGGGGGACGCGGCGCCGCCACCGACATCGACGGAAGATTCACCCTGACCGTCCCTGCGTCAGTAAAGAAGCTCAATGTATCCTACGTTGGAATGATAACCCGCCAAGTGGACATTCCCGCAGACGGAGTGATGCTTATCAAGCTCACAAGCTCCACCGACATGCAACTTGACCAGGTTGTTGTCACGGCTTTCGGTATGAAAAAAGACCGCAAAGGTCTCGGATATGCCGTGCAGGACCTTAAAGCCGAAGACCTCAACACCGACGGCACCACATCCCTCGCATCCGCAATGCAGGGAAAACTGACAGGTGTGGACATCCGCCCCTCCTCAGGAGCACCGGGGGCGTCGAATCAGATCGTGATTCGCGGTGCACGCTCATTCGACGGCAATAACCAACCGCTGTATGTGGTTGACGGAATGCCTATCGAATCGCAGGCCGATTTCAGCACCGGCTATTCCGTTACGGGCGCCAATCTCGCTGACCGTTCGATCGACATAAATCCCGACGACATCGAAAGCATTAACGTGCTGAAAGGGCAGGCAGCATCAGCCCTTTACGGCATACGCGCCTCCAACGGAGTGATAGTCATCACCACCAAACGAGGCAAAATGCTGTCAAACAAACCGACCGTCACCCTCTCCACCAACCTTTCAGGAGAAACCGTATCACGTAAATTCAAACGACAGGACATATATGCCCAAGGTAACTCCATCTCGGCATACAACCCTTCCTCGTCAATGACATGGGGTCCGAAAATTTCCTCCCTTCCTGACGATCCGAAATACGGAGGAAACAGCCAGGGACACCCCGGGATGTATTACAACTCTAAATACGAAATGGCAGGTCTCGACGGATGGAGCGCTCCAACAATCCATGACAATGTCGGCGACTTCTTCAACACCGGTTTCACCGAAAACACCAATTTCTCAATCTCGCAGCGCACCGAACGCGCTTCCTATTCATTCGGCCTTAACAATTCTTATCAGAAGGGTATCGTTCCCTCCACCGGCATGAACAGATGGAGCGCGCGCGGCCTCGTGGACTGGAATATCAATACAGAATGGAAAACCGGATTCTCCGCCAACTACTCTTCTTCAAAAATCACATCGGCGCCGGGTGCAAATTCAGGTATCATGAATGTAGTATATTCCGCACCTTCGGAATATGACCTCAAAGGCACTCCATATCACGTGCCTGACTATCCCACTCAGCAGGTACTCTTCCGATCCACTAACTTCAACAACCCATATTGGTGGGCGGCAAATGATGAATACCTGCAGCACACAAACCGCGTTTTCGGCAACGCATATGTGGAATACCACCCCAATATCAACTGGGGCGACAATTATACCCTATGGTTCCGCGAACAGGCCGGTCTGGATGTATACACATCCAATTATACCGACATGGCAGAGGTGGGTTCTGCCGCAAATACCAGCGGTGAAATCACCAACTATGGCGTAAGCCGCAATATTTTCAACAATCTTTTCACAGCCAACTTCAACGCAATCTGGGGTGACTTCGATTTCGATGCCATGCTCGGATGCGAGATAAATCAGGACAACGCCCGCTGGTGGAACTACTATGGATCCAATTTCAATTTCTACGGACTTCCAACCATCAGCAACGCAACAAATTTCACAAGTTCTGAATACACCGCGCAGGAACGCACCGTGGGTTTCTTCGGGCAACTCGGCCTGAGCTGGAAAAGCATGCTGTTCCTTACGGCA
This sequence comes from uncultured Muribaculaceae bacterium, assembly GCA_910584055.1. Classification (GTDB taxonomy): domain Bacteria; phylum Bacteroidota; class Bacteroidia; order Bacteroidales; family Muribaculaceae; genus Lepagella. Next base: position 58,359 of record CAJTZS010000002.1, read on the forward strand.
ACGGGACGAAACGATTACATTTCCACCATGCCGAGCGGCAACAGGTCGTTCTTCTACCCTTCGGTATCTCTCGGATGGGTATTCACCGAACTTGAACCCCTGAAAGGCAACACGGCTTTCAACTTCGGTAAACTGAGGTTATCGTATGCACAGGTAGGACAGGCAGGACAGTTCTTGCGTAATTATTATTACACCCCAAGCTATGGTTCGGGAATGTATTCCTACACGCCTGTAACATATCCCATAAAGGGAGGCACTTCATCATTCGTACCGTATTACGCGCTTTATGATCCCGACCTGAAACCGCAGAACACTGAAAACATAGAATTCGGAATCGACCTCGGATTCTTCCAGAACAGGCTGCGTTTCGAATACACCGCTTCATTCCAGAATGTCAAGGATCAGATTTTCGCCGTGCCTATGGCTGGCTCAACCGGTTATTCGGAGAAAATCACGAATGCAGGCCAGATGCGCACATGGAGCCATGAGTTCAGCATCAGCGGAGCCATCCTCCAACATGCCGACTATGACCTCAACCTTGGGGTGAACTTCACTGCCGTTGATAACAAGGTGGTGTCTCTCGCTCCCGGTGTCGAGTCTATAATGCTCGGCGGATTTGTCGAGCCTCAGATACGCGCGCAGGCCGGATGCACATACCCCAATATTTATGGTGTAGCTTTCAAACGCAACGAGAACGGCCAATTGCTCCTCTCCGACGGTCTGCCGCAAGGCACCGCCGACAGTCAGGACCTCGGCAACTGCTCCCCCGATTTCGTGATGGGATTCAATCTTAGCGCAAGATACAAACGGCTGTCACTCAACACAACGTGGAGCTGGAACAAGGGTGGCAAAATGTATCACGGCACCAACCTGACCCTTAATTACTTCGGCGCGACAAAGGAATCAATACCTTTCCACGAAGGAACGATGATTGCCGAAGGTATAGATGAGGCGACAGGCCTTCCCAACACCGTAGAAGTCTCAAAACAGGATTATTACATGACCTATAACGATGTGACGGAAGCCGGCATTTATGACACAAGCTTCCTCAAAATACGCGACATCACCCTCACCTACCAGCTCCCGAAACTCGGAGCCTTCCAGATCGATGTATTCGGTTTTGCAAGGAACATACTCGTATGGAGCAAGATGCCTAACTTCGATCCCGAATCATCGCAGGGCAACAACAATATGGGTGGATACTTCGAGCGCTTCTCCGTGCCGAACACAAGTTCTTTCGGAGGCGGTCTTAAAATTACTTTCTAAAAATTCTAAATCTTGTAAGAAATGAAAACCAGATATCTTATATATGCCCTCTCCTCACTGTTCCTTCTGGGTTCTTGCACAGACTCGGTAATGGACAAAATCAACAAGGACACCCATAACCCGCCTGAGGATATGGTGCCCGCTAAATTCCAGCTTACCGATGCCATTACATCCACGGCATATTCCACACTCGCGGGAGCCTATGCATGGTATGTAGGCAGTTATACAGAACAGATCTTCGGCACAGGCAACAACCAGCTGATGAAGGCGGAATTACGAAACCGCATCGAAACGGCGGCTTCGACAACGTTCAATAACGAATGGAATGCAACGTACGGCAATCTTCAGAATATCAAACAGCTGATGGCCAAGTGTTCGGAAGGCGGCATGAGTCCTGACTACTACGACATAAAAGCCATGGGGGAAGTGCTTTGGGTGCTGACGGCGGAAACCTTGACAACCCTTCACGGAGACATCCCTTATTCGCAGGCTCTTGACAAAAACAATTATACGCCCGCAATCGATAAGCAGGAAAGCATCTACAAGGACCTATGCGGCCGCATCGACGGGGCAATCGGAGATCTCGAAAGCGCGGTCACGGAATTTGGAGGCAAGTCAAATGCCGGTTCACAGGATATTCTCTTCAACGGTGATTTAAGCCAATGGTTAGGTTTCGCATATGCAGTGAAAGCCAAGGTACTTGTTGACGGGGCATTTCGCTATCCCGAAAATTACGCGGCTGCAGCCATAGCCGCCGAAACAGCTTTCGACAATGGCTTTGCCGGGGCATCGCTGGGAATATTCAATGGTGTCAGCACCGACAATAGCTGGGCCGCATATCACTGGAGCCGCCAGTATTCGGGAGCAAACGGAACGGTCGTAGACCTTCTTAAAACCCGCAATGATGATCGTCTCGCACTATATTCATGCTATGGCTATGACGATTACGGCTATACCATAGTGATGGATGAATCCTATCCCGCTCCTTATGCCCCCGCAGGCGATGCCGCTCTCGCGCAAGCCACCGTCACGGTAGGATTCCCTGCATGGTTTGAGAATGGAGCCGCGACTATAGATTACATCAGCGAATCGGAATTGCATTTCATTCTTGCCGAATGTCTGGCACGCACGGGCAAAGATGCCACCGAACACTTCAAAGCCGGTATCAAGGCTTCTTTCGCGGACATGGAAGAGGCGGCAGGCGAACCCGGATTCTTCGCTCCCGAAGATGTGGATGCATACATCGCTACGCTCCCTGTCACACTCGAAGAGATAATGGTCCAGAAATATCTGTCGGAAACACGCGACGGCCAGCTCTACACTTATAATGACCTTCGCCGCTGCAAGGCCCAGGGCGAAGAATTTATAAAACTCAAAAATCCTAACAACACTTCCGGCGGTCGCAACCAATGGCCGTTGCGTCTCCCTTATGGAAACAGCGACGTGCTTTCAAACCCCAATGTATCGGCAGCATTCGGATCGGGCAATGACGCGGGCAGCTATCTCTTCACTGAGAATATCTGGCTGTTCGGAGGGAACAGATAATCCTGTTGCTATTCTTAGAGATAAGTTCACAGGAAGGAGGGGGACGCCGTTGATGGCATCCCCCTCTATATTTCAGTTAATTATTCCAATTCTATTGTCCCCCCGGCGATTATGTCTTCATGACGTATTCGCGGTGCCGAATACCTTTTCCCTTTAGTGATAATGAATTCCTTACCGCCTCGTGGCTTTATGGTTATTCTATCAAACAGCGGACTACCTACATAATATTCCGGTATGGATGGCGCCACGGGATAGAAGCCCATAGCGGAGAAAACGAACCATGCCGACATCTGCCCGGCATCATCATTGCCGGAAAGTCCTCCGGGAACATTCAGATATTCAGTGTCGAGGATGTGTCTCACCCAACGGCGAGTCTTTTCCGGACTGCCAAGGTCGTTGAAAAGATAGACCACCTGATGACAAGGTTCGTTGCCATGCCAGTAACGGCACTCGATGAACATTGAATCCAACTTCGCCTCAGCCTTTTTCTTCCCTCCCAACACATCGAACAAACCTTCCGGGTCATGGGGGACATACCACGTGTAATGACACGGAGCACCTTCCGTGATTGCAGGATTGAAAGTGAAAGGATCCGTACCCTTTACGAACCTTCCGTCGGCATGACGCCCGTTGGCATATCCGAGGTCGGGGTCAATGACATTTCGCCAGTTTTGCGAACGCCTCAACAACTCCCCTTCATCCTTTTTCTCCCCTAAAAGCGAAGCGATGCGGGAAAGGGCGAAATCATCGAACGCATATTCGAGAGTGCGCGAGGTCTGTTCCCTCTGATGGAAAGCCTCTTTTACGCCATCCTCGACAGGTATATACCCATAATGCAGATAACTTTTCAATCCCCGACGTCCCTTTCCGTCGGTATATTCTTTCCAGGTCGAGGGAGAGTCGAAGGCATTCTTTCTCAGCAAGCGGTATGCCGTCTTGAGATCGAAATTATCAACTCCCTTCACGGCGGCGTCGGCAATCGCCACAGCGCAATGGTCGCCTATCATCGCAGCAGTATAACTCCCCCAACAAGGGAAAATAGGCATCCACCCCCCTTGTTCCCCTTTAAGGACAAGGCTCTGCATCATCTCCCCGCTGAGCTTCAGGTCAATAAGGGTGAGCAACGGATGCAAAGCCCGGTAAGTATCCCACATGCTGAAATCGTCATAATATTCACCTGCATCCATTTTCATTGTCCGGTTTCCATTGGCGAAACAGGGGTATGAACCATCCACGTCACTTACCACACGAGGCAGAAGCGAGCAGCGATAAAGGGAGCCATAGAATTTGGCGCGGTCTTCCACCTTCCCCCCTTCCACCTTGATACGCGAAAGGCGGTCATTCCATCGTCCGGCGGATTCTTCACGCACTTGATTGAAATCCCATCCCGGAATTTCAGCCTCAAGATTGGCAGTTGCCCCCTGCATTGAGGTGAATGAACTTCCCGCCTTGAAAATCAGCGGCAGGTCTTTATGAGTTTTAAATGATACGTAAGCCCCTATCCCCTTTTCATTTTTTATTGAGCTTTTACCTGAATAAAGAGTATCGTTACGGAAAACACCAGAATCAATTATCTCGAGACCTTCCGGCAGACGCACCACGAACCAACCGGCAAAACCTGCCGGTTCGCCCCATCCTTGATATATGCGGTGAACCGGATTGTTGCCTCGTATCTCGCGCCTCTCCATATCGATTTCTATGCTTCCCTCACCCTCATCCGAGTTGGGATTCACCACAAGATGTCCGATACCCTCTTTATCGTATGTGAACCTGAATATCCCGGCCCGCGAAAGTCCTGCCATCTCTGCCTTCACCCCCTCATCCGGAAGATGCACGGAATAATAGTCGGGACGGGAGATCTCGGAATTTCGGTCAATACGTGTAGCCCGCGTTTCAGGGGAAGTCCGCAAGTTATTCCCCATAGCGTGAAGGGTCATTGAGCCGTAATCCTGCGTGCAACCGCCAACAATCCAGTGGCTGTTGCGGAAACCCTGCAATTTAGAGTCGGAATAATAATATGGCGCGATGCATTTCTGCTCGGTGTCGCGCGTCTGGGGAGTCCAAAGATTCATCCCGTGGGGCACTCCGACAGCAGGCAGCGTCTGTCCGTGCTCCTCGCTCCCCTTGCCGAACAAACCTGCAGTCCTCGTGACAGCTGCATCCGTTCCCACCCGCGTATCCACCAAATCCAACGGCCGTTCCGCATTCATTCCGGAAGCGAGACAAAGCCATATCAATGGCAAAAACGTTTTTTTCATAATTTGATTCCGGAACGTTTCTATTTGACGATTTTACGGGTAACTACGAAGCCGTCTGAATAATAGGTCCGGACAATAGTGACTCCTGAATCCGCAGGCTCCGACAGACGGGTACCCTGTGGGGAATAGTATTCAACGGCAACAATTGATGAAGACGTTAAGATCTCCCCTACACCGGATCCGTCCAATGCAATTCCCGCAATATCAGAAGCAGACAGTGCATAGTTGTAAACACGCAAATCGCTTATTAAACCTGAAAAATAATTATTAGTCGCCTTCTGTCCGCGTCCAATATAATTGAGCAGCCGTTCCGTCGGGATATATCCATCAAGTCCGCTTCCGACCGCTTTGCCGTCTACATAAAGGGAGGCATGGCCATCTTCAACAGTTACCGCTATATGCACTCGGGTCCGGAAAGGTGCTTCAGTGGTGGAAATAACGTCATTACCTCTTGCATTCGAGGCTGCCAGCGTGATAGAGCCGCCATTGGAAAGGCTCAGCTCCATGCAGTCATCTTCGCCTACACCGGTTGAAAAAAGGATAAGTCCGTCTACGGCGGAACTGCGCAATGCCCTCATCATTACCGTAAAGTTTTCATGACACAGCAATGAATAAGGCAGCTGGTAATATTTTCCACGTGTATTCAGTGAATTACTAATGAAAGAAACATCGGAATCTGTTTTCATCGAAAATCGGTTGCCGGAAGTATCGTTCAGATCTCCTGTCAATGGATAATTTGCCACAAGCTCTTTTCCACCGGCGACGTTCCCCGGAACGGAAGTCGATGTCGCGGAACGGTTGCCGGATGCATCCATAGCAAACACTTTATAACGATAGGGCTTATTGTCTACAGAATTGTCAAGGAATGACGTGGATTCCAGATCACGTGCTATGGTAATATACTTGTCACTCCCCTCCTCTGCCCTGAGAATGGTATAAGTGACCTCACCGTCGTCTGCCACAGGCTTCCATTCAATCGTTACGGACGCGGAACCGGAAAGGGTTTTAAGACCTTCGGGAGCTAAGGGTGCATTAAACTCCAATGGAGCCTCGGAAGAAAGGAGACGCCATTTCTGAGACGGTTCGTCGGTTCTCTCTTTCTGCACCAGATGGCCACCGGCCGCTCCGGATTCGTATTCAAGATAAAGACCGCTGTTACGCGAGCGGATATGGAACCAATTGTCGCCGTCGTATTCCAACGCCCATTGCTGCACGGCGTTTCCGCTGTGGCCATAAAGTCTCACGGGGGCTCCGACTTCGATGTTCCAGCCATAGTCGTCCATTGATTTGCCATCCTTGGTCCGTATGAAATAATAACTGAAATCGCCTCCGTTGTCGTTGGGAACCGGCGTCACAGACCATAACTGATGTTCCGCTTTGGCGAAAGTTTCAGAAACAATATAGGAACCGTCACCGGTAGAGGCATTCTCCGCACTCGCCGCCTTATGGTCGGCAGCGTTGATCAATGCATACTCCCCGTTTATGTAGGGACGCACATCCTCACCGTTTTCTATTGTGATCATGGTCTCGGCGGTGCGCTGCTTGTCCGACTGATATGCGCCATTCGGGTCTCCGGGCAGATTTACCGTAAACTCCCTGACCGGACCGAAGCCGTCCATGAAAACATCACCGCTTAACGAAACGAACCGGTAACTTGACGGTTTGGCCTGACGCTCGGAACATCCTAAGAATCCCTGTATCTTTCCCGACGGAGAGCGATATACGGCACCCGCCGACCATGCATCGCGGTTTTCAGCATAGCTCAGACGCTCTCCGAAACTCGCTTTCATAAATTCGCCACGGCATTGTTCCGCCGTCCCCCACCATATGCCGGTCTGCATCCCGTATTCGACACCCACGATCGCCTCCATCACATTATGAAGTTCATCGGCAGTGGCGTGCTTGCCATCCTGACGCACCTTGGCAAAAAAGGACGCATAGTTGTCAAAACTGCCGGCAAGCTGATGTGTATTCCCTTCGTCAAGAAACTCTTTGTTATATTCATACCACTTCATCGCTTCGTCGTCATTGAGAGTATTCCCGCCGGATATGCGGATATCCCGGAAGCGTGGGTATTTGTCAAAATCTTTGAGATTCTTTGAAATCTCATAAAACAGCTCTATCGGCGTGCCATTGATTTCCAGGTCAGGTTCGTTAAGTGGGGACGCGGTTATCACCTTGTATCCCTTTGCCTCAACCGCAGCAGCCGTGGCATCAATGAGATCCGCCCATTTGGGACCCTGATCCACAACATTGCCTATGTATTCTTTCGGCGACCACCACGGATCGTCGGGATTCTCATATTTCCACCCTCCGTAAATCTCTTTTATCGTAGGATCCCCTCCGTCAAGATTAAGCACAATGTCCACTTTCTTGCCGATAATACCGACGGTTTCCATCCGCTTGTCAAGGTTTTTCTGCAGCATCTCAGGAAGCACCCCCTTTTCTGTTATCTCCGCCCATGGCTGGAACGACACGCGGGCGCAACTCACGGCATCCCGGCCGCAATGTCTCACCCCCCTCAACATATTCCCGTAATCGTTCCAGGCCGTATCGAATCCCCATAAAATGGGAGTCTTTTTACCTGTGGAGAAAATATCAAAGACAAGAGACCTGTCGGCAAATGTCTCAAGCCTATATTTATCCCATGCCGACTGGATATCCACGGCTTTGGGCTGCGCTAAAATTTTTGGGACAGGGGAAATCGCCGCTGTCAAAAAGAGTGATACGAAGAAGAAATTTGATTTCATAAGGCTGGTGTTATTGTTGTGTCTTTACAATTTTTTAATTCGGCCGGGCCTCCGTAAAGAGGAAATCCCGTGGCATTCACATGAAAATCGCGTATAGTTATTCCGTTTGCATTTTCCGCAAAGATTCCAAATGTCTTGCTCCTGACAAAGCCCTCACCCTCGCAGGGGCGGCGGTCATATACTCCTGTCGGGAAATAGGTTTGACGCTTAAGCGTAAGGTCGATATTGGAGAGCAGGATGTCAGAGACTTTTCCCGGAGTGTCGCAACCGATGAAAATACCGTTTTCAGAAGTAGAAGCAATGTTTATGAAACGTATATTCCTCACTTCCCCGCATTCCCCCTTGGTGGCGCCCTTGGGAAAACGCCATCCGGCATCTTTGTGGTTACCCCGTGCTCGCGGATAGGACGTAACATAGATAGGTTCCGACTTACCCCACCACACATCGGAGAAAAGCTTGCAGTCGATAATCATATTGGAAAACGTCACATCCTCCACCGTGCCTTCGTCGCGGTTCTGGATTCCCACACCCCGGTTCGAATCCGTGATAATGCAGTTGTCGAAAAGCACGCGTGCGATACGGTCCATATTTTCCGAACCTATCTTGACGGCACAAGAGCGAGATGTCATGATGCAATTGGTGACCACGACATCCTCGCATGGACCATATTCCTCAAATTCACGTCTGTTCTTAAGACAGATACAGTCGTCACCACTCTCTATGAAGCAATTGGAAATCCGGACTTTACGCGAATGGTCAATATCAATTCCGTCTCCATTGCGCACCTTAAGGTTATTGAGCAAAGAGATGTCCGAAATCGCGACATCATAGCAGCCCACCAGATGCACGGTCCAATAAGCGGAGTTGGCAATCGTAACGTCAGAAATCTTTACATTCCTGGCGTTTGTCAACGTCAGCACATGAGGCCGGGGGTCAAAAGTTGTGACAGGCTTCAGCTCGAAAGAATCATCAAGCTCCGCGCCCATGAAAGCCACCGCGTTCCCGTCAATCCTGCCTGTGCCTGAAATTGAGAAATTATGTATATCCTTACCGGAAAGCCACATCATCCCCTCCCCCTCGTTAGCGCCGAACGCGCTCTCATGATATATGCTCTCATTAGGATTTGCAAGGAGTGTCGAATTCGGTTGCAGATGAATGTCAACGTTAGAACGCATATGCAGCGGGCCGGAGAGAAACGTTTTACCGGACGTAAAGACCACACGTCCTCCCCCAGAAGCATTGCAGGCATCGATTGCCTTCTGTATTGCCACCGCATCGTCGGCAATCCCGTCACCCTTAGCTCCAAAGTCCACAACATTAAATTCCGTGGCGGAGATTCCGAAACTCAAAATCCAACCCAACAATAATGATATTCCTAATCTTTTCATGATATTAACTTTGTGAATGTGATATTAACTTTGCGAGGATATTGCATTATTCTCAAATGTAGGGATGCTCCCCGGAGCATCCGATGATGAATAACTGGTTATATGTCCGTTGGAGGATGCACCATGGTGCATCCCTACAATTTGAGACGCAATTATTCGTGTTCTGCAACACCCACCCACGTCAGACCAAAGCAGGTACAAATTTAGTTAAAATCCCCAACCCTTGCAAGTTGAGAATCAAAAAAGATATTCCACTGATAAGTAGTTGTATAAAAATTGGAAATAACTAAAGAAGTTATTATCTTTGTTTAATTTAATTGGTATGTTATAAGGGATTATAAAACAACTTCACCAACCATGAAGAGGTTTAAGTTATTTATCTGTGCGGCATTTTTATGCATTGCCGGACAGAACACAGTCGCTAACGCAGACAAAGAGGAAGAGCGGATCGTTGATTATGTAGATCCGAAAATTGGCTCGGAAGGTCTCGGCCGTGTCTTTATCGGTCCGTCGATGCCATACGGCATGGTGAAACCCTCACCGGACTGCACTCCGTCGCCCAACAGCGGATGGCTGCCGATGCCGGTACAGGTGAACGGCTTCTCACAAGTGCATGTAAGCGGAACCGGAGGGGGACCGAAATATGGCAATATTCTGATTCAGCCTTTCCTCGGGAAGCTCGATAATATAAATCATATCGATTACAGAGACAACGAGACAATAGCATTGGGTTATTATGCAACTACTTATAAAAATAGCGGAATATGCACAGAAATAACCACAGCCGCCAAAGCTTCAGCCTACCGGATAACGTATCCCGGACAAGGCAATCCGGCCTTGATGATAGATGCCGGATTCTTCTTGGGTGAATCCCCTGTGCCCGACGCGCGCGAAGCCCAACAGTTTGTAGGTTCGCAGGTGCAGGTGATTTCCGACAGGGAGGTATGCGGCTATAGCCGTATACGCGGGGGATGGAACAACGGACGCGCATATACCGTTTATTTCTACCTGAAAACGGACCTTCCGGCCGTAGAGACTGCAACTTGGAAAAACGGGAATATTTCAGATGCCATAAGTCAATACGATTCAGGAGAAAAGACAGGAGCCTTATTGCAATTCCCTTCAGATACCCGCACCTTGAATGTCAGAATCGGAATCTCTTTTATAAGCGAATTAAAGGCAAAGGAAAATCTTATTAACGAGACTAAAGGGAAATCTTTTGACGACATTCACAAATCGCTTCTCAACGAATGGGAAAAATTAATGCGCCGCATAGAAATTGATCCGCACACATCAGATAAATATAAAAGGATGTTCTATACAGGGATGTATCATACGATGCTCATGCCTTCAGACCGGAGCGGTGAGAATCCCCTTTGGACAGACCCGGTCCCCTATTACGATGATTTCTATGCCATATGGGACACTTACCGCACGTCCACACCCCTCATAACTCTTATAGATCCGCAACGGGAGCGGGATATTATAAACTCCCTCATAAACATATACAAACGTGACGGATATATGCCCGACGCTCGCAGCGGCAACGCCAACGGGCGCACGCAGGGAGGCTCGAACGCAGAAATTGTATTGGCGGATGCATTTGTCAAGGGACTTGAAGGAATTGACTACCATCAGGCTCTCGAAGCAATGCTGAAAGATGCCACCGTTGACCCAGGAGGCAACCATGAAGCCGAAGGGCGCGGAGGGTTGAGAGACTATACTGAACTGGGATATATACCCCATGGAACCCCGCGGGCCGGAAACCGCACGGTGGAATATTCATATTGCGACTATGCGATCTATCAGGTGGCCAAAGGACTCGGCCATGAAGATTTAGCTGAAAAATACTTAAAACAGTCTCAAAACTGGAAGAACCTCTGGAGAGACGACTATGAGCACGACGGCACCCGCGGCTTCATCATGCCCCGCGACAGGGACGGCAATTGGCTTGACTCAATCCCATTCGGACATTCCAAAACAAGGAAGCCCTCTTTCCGATACACTCCACTCACATTTGAAGGTCCGTGGTACACCCCTTGGTGGAATATGTTTTTTTATGAAGCGTCTTCATGGGAATATTCATTGAGCATCCCCCATGATGTCGAGGGTCTTATCGCAAAATGCGGAGGTGCCGGCAATTTCGAGAAACGTCTCGACAAATTCTTTGACAAGGGATATTTCAATGTCAACAACGAGCCCTCCTTCCTCTCCCCCTGCCTGTATCACTGGATCGGAAAGCCGGAGCGCAGCGGAGAACGCATACACGAAATCATCGATGCAAATTACAACGACTCCCCGAAAGGACTCCCGGGAAACGACGATTCCGGTGCCATGTCATCATGGCTCGTGTTCCATATGATGGGGTTATATCCTAACGCCGGCCAGGACTATTACCTAATCCATACCCCGTCGCTTCGAAAGACATCACTGAATCTTGCCAACGGCAAGAGATTTACCATAACAGCCGACAACCTGTCCGAAAAGAACATCTACATTCAATCCATCTCTTTGAATGGCAAGGATTACCCATATTCCGCCATACGTCATGCCGACATAATCAAAGGGGGCGAATTGAAACTCAAGATGGGTCCGCGCCCCGGTGAATGGGGCAAAAAAATGTTTGAAAAGCCATGATGTTTGAAAAGCTATGAAAAGAATACTTCTAATCAAAAGAATATTTTTAATCGCAAGTATGGTTTGCGCTTTTGTGTTTACGGGCTATGCCATGGAACCGACCGACACCCTTCAGTTCGTGTATAAGCTCCACGGTCAGACACGCAGGTTCAAATTTAATTTTGAACCCGAAAACGACGGAGGCATAACCCTCCGATGGGGTATAGAACGCAACCTTAGATGGTGGGAAGGTACATACAGGATGACGCGTGAAGCCGTCGAGAGCGGCAACTCCCTAAGCTTCATGATGCCTGAAGATGGCAACCACCTGACACTGGCAAACAATGAAACCTTCGCCATGATTTCCAGAGAGGCCTACCGCAGTCTTAAAAATACCGGCAGATTCCTCTATGACGGCGTGGAATATAAGATAGTAGAGTATAAGATAATGAACCCTGCATTCGGAAAGCTCCTACACGTAATTGACACCGAAGGCGCAGAGCTTCACATCCTCGACAACGAGCAATATCCATTGATTTTAGAAATGACCAACAATCCCCTCGAAATCAACTGGAAAGCAGAAAAGGCGCGGCATTAACCGCGCCTTTCCTATGTTACATTCTGAAGATATTATTTGATGATGCGTTTTGTAACCTTGCTACCCTGCTTAACGATATAGATGCCGTTCTCGGGGTTAGCTACGCGTACGCCCTGGAGGTTGAAGTATTCAACAGGAGCGTTCTCGTCAACAACGAGGTCTTCAACACCGCTGCCTTCAGCGTTTTCGTCCCAAACTTTGAGAGTCTGATCGGCCCAAGCGTGCCAGTAGCCATCGCTTGTATTGGAATTCTTTCCCATACCTACCCAAACTTTTGTAGTGGCAGTAAGCTCGAATTCAACATACTGATAATATTTCTCAGGTTCATTTACGAAAGCGGCTGCAGCCTCACGTTCGTTTCCCGAATCATTACGATAGATAGCTTTATTTTTCGTTTCATAAGGGAACACATCTTTCCAATCATCTTTTCCGGTGGGAGTGTCATTACCGGCTATACGCACCGGGTTATTGTGAGGCATAGCTTCAAGATCTCCATTACAGATTTCCCAGCAGTCCTTCACACGCGTGCGTACATCCTTACCCTCCGTCAAATCACCAAGATCGTCCGCCCAATTGAGATCTTTAGGGCACAAGGCATTCTGCGACATAAAGATGTAAGCATGATCATAAGTAATCTGCTCCTCATAATCATTCGCTTCAAACCAATCTTTAGGAGTGCGGTTCAAACGTCCATATGCAGGCTGAGGTGTGCCGTCGTCCAGCAAATTGGAGCATGGCCACTTGTGGTTATAATAATTCCCTTTTGCGTCCACTTCTGAACCGTAGCGATGGAAACAAAGCATACCGAAACGATATTTACCTGCGGGAAGTTCGATCTGTTGACCATATTTGTAGGGAGAACCTCCGCATTTGCGATAGTCACCACCACCGGAGCCATCTTTCTGCACGTCCGGGGTCTTCTCTCCGTTATCGGCATTTACATTATCCCAAGAACGTTTAGAATTCAACCCTTCAGAGAAATCACCGTTTATAACATTAACATCCCCCTTGGGACCCTTTACCTTGAAATTATCGAAACAACTCCATTCATCATGATAGCAACCTGTGTTTGCAATACCAAAAACGAGATCTCCACCCTGATGATTTACGGTAACTGTATTAACATATCTACCGCCCTCAAAAGCAGCGTTGGCCTCTTCCATACTATTGGGATATGAGGCAGCATCTTTGTCAAAAAGACCTTCCACCTTTTTCTGTGCATTCCCAATGAATATAAAGGCTGTATGAAGCGCTTCATTACCCGGCATATTGGCTTTTGCATAATCGTTATTGCCACAACGATAGAAAGCATTGCAAGTAAGGGTGTATTCACCAGCTTCAGCATTCGGGATAACCTGATATGTGCGGAATGCACCATTCCAGATTTCTCCGACACCCTTATCCACAGCACCAATTGCTCCTTGCCAACCTGGAACATAAGTGGCATCCTTGATATACTTGTGGGTTACATCCACCCACGCACCCGCATTGGCTGAGAGTGCTACGACTGCAGCCGCACCTGCGAGCATAAGATTACGTTTGTAATTTTTTGTAAACATACGCATAATTTAGAATTTAAATTAGAAATATAATCATTAAGTCTGAGGAATATGTCGCGATGCGCTGTTTACACATCGCGACATACAGAATCATATCATACTCCCTGATAGCCGGGGTTTTGAGACCAATTAGTGTTGGAATTGAGAATGTCCTGATGGATAGGCATCAGTCGGCGGTTAGGATCTTTCGCTCCCTGACGCTCCACCCAATGGAACTCGGTGTGCTCTGCATTATCCCATACCTTATAGCGGTTTTTCTCACCCCAGTCTGCTTCGAACTGACCGAAACGGATAAGGTCGTTGCGACGCCAAGGCTCGAGGATAAACTCACGCGAACGCTCGTCGAGAAGTTCCTGGAAACTCGGGGTTGCAGTCACATGCGGAGCCGAAGAACAATCTCGCACCTCATTCATCAATGAAGCGGGAGTGTGACCCATTGTGGCTGTGGATCCCCGCATGATACACTCTGCCTTTGTCAGAAGAATGTCGGCATAGCGGAAGATAGGATAATCGTTGGCCTGTTGGCGATTCCAGAGCATAAAGTCTTCCTGTCGCGGAGGATACTTACATAGACGCGCCCCTTTCTGAATATTTAACAGAGCCGTGCCGTTCGCAATAGTGGTCTTGTTTACGGCAGGTAACGATTCGTCACCGAGAGAATAAATGCTTCCGTCATCGAATTCAAAGTCTTCCCTGTAATTCAGTTGCCCGATAAGAGTATTAGGTCTGGTAGGATCCTTATAGAGCATAACCGGCTCGTCAGTAAACTCATAATTAGCATCCATTTTGAACTGCGGCCCCTTGAGCACAATCTTGTTACGCTCGTCGCCGGGAAGGTTGAAACGAGCCACTGCCTCCTTGGTCATGACCGTATTTCCCGCGGTAGACATTGGATTCTCCCATCCATAAGGGAAGGGACGCAGAAGACCCTCCTTCTTGAAACCGAACCACCGATGCCACGTAACAGTGCCGTCGCCCTTGGTAGCGGGATCAACGTCATGGGCGTAGATGAAATCCTTGATATGCACTCCATTGTCGGGGAAGAATTTCTTGCGATAGCCCTTACCGACCTCGAAGACACCCGATTTTATGATCTCGTCACACCATTTCACACAGTCGTTCAGTTTTTCATTTGGCGTATCGTTAGTCACAGTAGTGATCGGATTGGTATAAACTCCCCAGTTGAGATAGAGCTTCACGAGAAGGGAAGCTGCCATCCAATAGTTGGGCTTGCCGTAAGTGGAGGCATCGTTCTTTTTGCTCAGGCCATCCTCCTGACCCAGAATCTCAAGCAGCTCGGACTCGATCCAGCGGGCCACGTCGGCGCGAGGCCTGCGGTCAATGCGCTCGCCCTCCTGCACCACATGGTCCATAATAGGAGTGTCGCCCCACAGTTCCATCATCCAAAAGTGATAATAGGCGCGCATTGCGCGTACGGGAGCCACAATAGCATCCCTCTGCTCCGGACCTCCATAAGCGAGAATCTTTGAATTGCATTGGGTTATACCTTCCATACAGCCTCCGATCATGCGGGTGTTCCAGTTTGCGAGCGTGAGGGAATGTATTGAGCCGTTGATGGCGCGGCCATCGTCATAATAGTTGCCGAGAGTGTAACATACACCCATAATCTCGTCACCCTGGTTAACGACTCCTTCATTGAAGTCACGACCGAACCAATTGTAGAGATAGCGGTAGCAACTGTTAAACTCTCCTTCCACTGCGATCGGATTGTCGGGGAGGGTTTCGTAGCGTGTATCCAAATCTACGTTGAGGTCGGTGCACGCTGTCATGCCGATGAAAGCAGAACCCAACATCAACACTTTAATATATGATTTCATAATCTTTTCAGTTTAAGCTTTAAAAATCCTATTTTCTTTAGAAATTGATGTTGAGGCCCACGAGAATCTGGCGCGTGCGGGGATAATGATCCCAACGGGTGTCATGTCCAGGCTCCAGTCCTCCGAGACAAATCTCCGGATCGCGACCCTTATAGCCTGTGATGGTGAACACATTGTTGGCCGAAACATATACACGGATGTCGCGGAGCCAGCCGTTGAAGCAGTTGCGGAAGGTATAGCCGAGCGTAACGGTAGCGAGTTTGAAGTAGCTGCCATCCTCAAGGTAACGGTTGGAAGGATAATGGGCGAGTCCATCGGTGGCGAGCTGCTCGTCGCGTACGGAAGCGAGCACGTTCTTACCCTGTGACACGGCACCGATATATGAGAAATATGCGCGGGGTTCGTTGAATATCTTCTGTCCGAACACTCCGGTAAAGAAGAGGTTGAGATCGAAGTTCTTCCACGTCAAGTTGTTGTTCCATCCCATGGTGAGTTTGGGTTGTGCAGTGCCGCATTTCACGCGATCCTTCTCACCAGGGTTCTGCGTTGTGACGCGGTTACCGTCTGCATCAAGCACATAGTCGCCGGTGTTGACATCATGCTCGTAGAATGTTGACTGACCTTTGTCGTTGTATCCGGCCCATTCCCAGAGGTAGAACGTACCGATCGGTTCACCCTCCACGATGCGCTGCGTGGAGCAGCCCTGCGACAGACCGGGCATGTTCGGGTCATATCGGTTCAGTATGCCGGCGTTGAACTCCGTGTTGGAGACAGACACCACCTTGTTCTGGTTGTGAGAGAAATTGAGCGATGTTGTCCAGGTAAAGTCACCTTGGAAGGGAACCGCGTTCACCGAGATCTCGAAACCACGGTTGCGCATCCTTCCCACATTGGCTGTGAGTTTATCGACGGGATAGATGGCAGTCGAGACGGGATAATCCCAGATCATATCCTTGGTGTCCTTGTTGTAATACTCGATTGTTCCGTTAATGCGTCCACCGAGGAATGCGAAATCAAGACCGATATTGAGCATCGACGTAGTCTCCCACTTGAGGTTGTCGTTCACATTACGCGCTGCGTTAAGGCTCTTGTAACTATGTTCAACCCCGTTTTCGTCTACATAGGTAAAGCGAGGTCCGGCCTGATAGAAGAAACGGGAGGTGTAGATGTCGAAACCCTGCGCATTACCGCTCTGTCCCCACCCCACGCGGAGCTTGAGGTCGGTGAGCCATCCGGCGCTCGCTTCCATGAAGTCCTCGCCGGTTACACGCCAGGCCACGGATGCCGAGGGGAATGTGGCCCACTTGTTGTTGGTTCCGAAAGTGGAGGCGCCGTCGCGGCGAACAGCCGCCTGGAGTAGATATTTCGATTTATAAGAATAGTTGGCGCGTCCGTAGAAGGAGATCATGCGTGTGGTGGATTTCAGCTTACCCCATACAGGATCCGTATCCCATGAGTTGGCCATACCTATGTCATTCCAGCCGAGGGAATCGTCATAGTAGTTGTAGCCCTTTGCACCGAAACCGTCCTCGTTCTCGCGCTGTTCCCAGGAGTAACCAGCCATGAGAGCCATGCGGTGATCCTCGCCAAAGTCCTTGTCATAGTTGGCGAATATCTCCATAAGCTTGCTTTCCCAGTCCATAACTTCCCGCGAGACTTGGCCATGACGGTGGTTGGTCTGCGATTGGGTTGAGAGATACTCCTTATAATGCTTGTTCTGATTCTCATAAGAGAAATTGCCATTGAGATAAAGGCCCTCTATAATTTTGAGGCGAGCCTTACCCGTCACCTGCCAACGCTTGAAGGTGGCTTTTGACTTATCCTCGTATACCTGAGCGAGGGGGTTGTAATACTGCGACACGTCCGTGTTGCAATACCAGGAACCATCCTCGTTGCGCACAGGTTCCAGCGGAGAATAATAATACATGGCCTCATACACGGAAGCTCCCTGCTTGTTTCGGGGAACGCCCCATTCGTTACGGATGTTGCCGTTGACACCCACGCCCAAAAGGAGACGATCCTTGAGGAGCTTCGACTCAACATATGCACGCGCGGTGAAAAGGTTGTTACCCACTCCCTGGATAATTCCATCACGCTTTATATAATTCACAGAAGCGTTATAGTTCGTATTTTTCGAACCGCCCGAGATGGATAGATTATGATTGGTCGCGAAACCGGTGCGCTGGGTCTCTTTGGCCCAGTTGGTATCCGCACCCTTGTCATTAGGGATGGTGATATCATTTTCCTCGGCATATTGACGCAATTGCGAGGCAGTCATCATCTTATGGTCGTTGGCGATCCGTTCCCACGACACATACCCTTGGTAAGAAACGCGAGCCGGGCCTTCCTCGCCGCGCTTGGTCGTGACGATGATAACACCATTGGCGGCTTTTGAACCATAGATAGCTGTGGCGGATGCATCGCGGAGCACGTCGATACTCTCAATGTCACTCGGTGGGATGAGGTTCAGGTTGACACCAGGAATACCGTCAACTACGTAGAGAGGTTCGGCAGCACCGCCATCGGTGCGAAGGGTCGAGGCACCACGAAGCGTCAAAGAGTTGACGCCGCCGTTGGGGTCGGAGTTCTGCACTACTACCAGACCGGGGACTTTACCCTGGAGGAGCTGACCGGGGTCCGTGTAAGAGCCGACGTTAAGGTCTTTGGAGTTGACTGTGGTGATAGAGCCGGTGAGGTCTTTCTTTTTCATTGTGCCGTATCCGATCACAACCACCTCGTCAAGAACTTCGTTGTCTTCCTTGAGGGCAATACTGAGGTTTGTGCCTTTGACGACAACCTCTTTAGTGACATAACCGACATAGGAAACACGCAGTTTCTTTCCTTGAGCTACATTGATCTTAAATTTGCCGTCAACATCGGTGGATGTCCCAACCGTGGTGCCGGGAACCATGACGCTCGCGCCAATCAATGGTTCGCCCGCCTGGTCTGTAACCGTTCCGGTGACAGAAGTCTGGGCCATTGCCGTAAATGAAGTCATAAGGCACACCAGTATAAAAGTGAGCCATTTCCATTTTTTAGAAACAGGGGGGGCAAGATAATTCCCCACCCGGGATTTTCCTGAATAACTCATGAATGTAAGGTTAACTTAAAGTTATTATTATGGTATTATTGTTGTCAGAACAATTGCAATACGGTAAATACCTTATTTTCAAAACAATCACACAAGCCTGACGGCTACATGATATAGTTTGATGAATTTTGTTGCTGCAAATATAGTAATCCATAAGTGTAAAAACTACACTTTTTAAATATTTTAACTTATTTTAACTTTATCCCCGGTGATTCCATTGAGCGGTTGTTGCTCGCAACGACCGCAGGATACCATGTTTTAATATTTTTTATTATCTTTGCAGGTCACAATGCATTTACACACATGAAACTCGTAAGCAAAAAGTATCTACTACCTTTCATACTGATCACCTCTCTCTTCTTCATGTGGGGGTTTGCACGCGCAATTCTTGATGTGCTAAACAAGCATTTCCAGGAGGAGCTGTCGATCTCCATCACCCAGTCCACACTTGTGCAGGCAACCACCTATTTAGGATATTTCCTCATGGCTCTCCCGGCAGGTATCCTTATTACCCGTTTCGGTTACCGCCGTGGCGTGGTAACAGGTCTTCTCCTCTTCGGTATCGGTGCTCTGATGTTTATCCCCGGCGCTTCGCTGATGTCTTTTCCGATCTTCCTTGCAGCCCTTTTCGTGATAGGTTGCGGTCTCGTTTTGCTCGAAACTTCCGCCAACCCTTATGCTGCTGAACTCGGTGAAAAAGCCACTGCTGCCTCGCGTCTCAACCTCGCCCAGTCGTTTAACGGTCTCGGATGCATATTGGCACCTGTCATTGTAGGTGGTTTCCTTTTCTCCGACAATAGCGGCGGCGTGGAAGTGCCTTATACGGTAATGGGAGTGATCGTGCTTATCGCTGCGCTCATATTCTCGAGAGTGCAGTTACCGGAGATTTCAGCCAAATCCGACGACAAAGAGAAAGCAGACGGCTCCGACTCTTCGAAACAGGGATTGGGTGCGACAATCCGCGATCTCTGGAAACGCAAGACTTTCCGCTATGGTCTGTTGGCACTCTTCTGCTATGAGATTGCCGAGATATCCATCAACTCTCTTTTCATCAACTATGCCACTTCCGACGGCTGGATGGATAAAGCTACAGCCTCGATCGTACTTTCGTTCGGAGCATTAGGACTTTTCATGGTGGCACGCATCGCCGGCAGCGCGATAATGAGCAAGATCAAGGCAGAAAAAGTATTGCTTGTCTGCGCGATAATGACCGTGTTGGGGGCAACGGCAGTGGCTCTTGATCTCGGTGCCGTATCGAAAGCCGGCGTGTTCGTATGCTATGCATTCGAAGCGATAATGTTCCCTACAATATTCGCAATTACAATCAGCGACGCCGGAAAATCAGTAAAGATAGCATCATCCTTCCTCATGATGACACCTATCGGAGGGGCGGTGGGAACTTCGATGATGGGTTTGATGGCGGATGCTACTTCAATGTCGACAGCATTCGTAGTGCCTGCCATAGGCTACTTCTTCGTGCTGCTGTACGCTTTAAGAATTAGGAATTAGGTATTATTTATTCAACTTTCGCAAGCGGAAAGTTGAAGTTTATAAGTTTAATCGCGCTTCGCGCAGTTTATGAGTTTATTTGTTTGATGCGAATAAATAAAAACTCTGTCATATTCACATCGGATAAACTTTTTAACTTCTAAACTCTTAAACTTTAAGTTGAAGCTTGCGAAACTTAAATTATTTAGAGAGAAATTATAAGATGAAAAAAATATGCTGCATCGGGCATATCACGCTCGATAAAGTGATCACACCGCGCTTCGAAGCGCATATGCCCGGCGGAACCGCTTTTTATTTCGCCAAAGCACTGAAAGATTTCGATCATGAGGGATTCAAACTCGTGACATCTCTTGGTGCCACAGAGATGGCAACAGTCGAGGAGCTTCGCGCCGACGGCATTGACGTGGAGGTAATACCGAGCCGCAAGTCGGTATATTTCGAAAACAAATATGGCGAAGACATGAACAACCGCACCCAGCGGGTACTCGCCAAGGCGGATCCCTTCACCGCCGAGAATCTTCGTGATGTCAACGCTGATGTCTACCATCTTGGCACTCTCCTTGCCGATGACTTTGATCTCGACACCATCAAAACGCTCTCAAAGAAAGGTATCGTATCTGTGGATGTGCAGGGATATCTCCGTAAGGTCGTTGGTGAAAATGTTGTGCCCGTAGATTACGATTGCAAGAGAGAGGCGATGCC
Source organism: uncultured Muribaculaceae bacterium (assembly GCA_910584055.1). Classification (GTDB taxonomy): domain Bacteria; phylum Bacteroidota; class Bacteroidia; order Bacteroidales; family Muribaculaceae; genus Lepagella. The sequence continues at coordinate 79,479 of CAJTZS010000002.1, forward strand.
GTACATCTCCATTCTCAAAGCCAACGAGAAAGAGATGGAGGTGCTGACGGGCACAGCAGATCCTCATGAAGCTGCTCATATTCTTGCCGACTGGGGTTGCCGCGAAGTTCTTCTAACCCTTGGCGACAAAGGGTCGCTTATATATACCGATGGAAAATTCTATGACATCCCGGCATTGCCGGCAGCCGAACTGGTCGATGCCACCGGCTGTGGCGACACCTATATGGCTGGATATCTTTACAAACGCTGTCAAGGCGCATCCTATCAGGAAGCTGGCACCTTTGCCGCTGCGATGTGCACGCTGAAACTGCAAAACAAAGGTCCCTTCTCCGGCACAGTCGAAGATGTAGAATCCCTTCTCGCCTCCCAGTCCCATTAATCCCCATTCTACCCTATTCCGCCCCATTGATCCCCATTACACAAAAGAATAGAAAAATGAAAAGATTGATCCTAATCACCATTGCAGCCATGATGCTGACATCATTAGGCGTTAATGCAAAAAAGACAAAGCAACAGAAAATTGTCAATCCCGTAGATATGGAAATCCGCAAGGAGATTGCGGCAACCCCTGAGAAATCAGGAGGCATATATTACGCATATCCTTACACCTCTGATTCCCTGCCGTCTGTACCGGCGGGTTTTAAGCCCGTATATATCAGCCACTACGGACGCCACGGCTCTCGCTGGCATTCCTCCGACACCCTTCATGAAACAACAGTAAAGGAATTGAATAAGGAATTCAAGGCCGGCAATCTCACGAAAGACGGGGAGACGGTGCTCAACCTCGTAAAACGATGCCGGGAACACACCCGAGGACACATAGGAGAACTTTCCAAACTCGGAGAAAGACAACACCGGGGGGTTGCAAACCGTATGTTTGCCCGTTTCCCCATGTTGTTCAACAACGGCGACACTGTGGTGGCACGCGCCTCACAAGTGCCGCGTTGCATCATGTCCATGGCAGCGTTCAACGAAGCATTGAAAGAGAACAATCCCCGCCTTGTAATCGATCACTACGCCACTCCCGGCGACATGGATATAATAGCATATCATACAAAAGCTGCAAAAGCTATATACAAAAAGCATCAACCCTGGAAAACCGATTATCAAAAGAAATGTGACTCACTATATCGCTGCGAAAAAACAGCGGCAAGACTTTTCAAGAATCCGGAGAAAGTGCAGAAACTTAACAAAGTCATGTCTCATCTTCACGAAGTAGGAATGGATGTACAGGATGTCGACGGGCTGGAAGCTCCAATCCTAACATATTTCGATGCTGAAGACCTTTACAACCTGTGGAAAGGGAAAAACTATCAGCAATATGTCCGTCACGGAAAGTCGATCGACGGCAAAAGCGCCGGACCGGAATCAGCCGAAAACCTTTTAAAGGATATAATTGACCGCACAGATGATGCACTTGCCGGAAACCTGCCTAAAGTAGATTTACGTTTCGGTCACGATGTGTTTCTGATGCGTCTTCTTGCCCGCATGGATGTGGAGGGAAGCAATGCCACAGCCCAGGGAATCGACGAAGCCTCACGGGTATGGCAAGATTTCCGGCTCACACCGATGGCGGCAAACCTGCAGCTTGTGGTTTTCCGCAATAACGCAGGTGATGAGATCGTCGCCCTACGTCTCAACGAGCAGCCTGTAAAAATCAGCGGAGTCAAGGAATATGCTCCCGGTTATTACCGTTGGAGCGACCTGCGCACCAAATGGAAAAAATAACACATATACCATATAATGAATAAACGATTTGCTTTAACAATGCTGGCAGCCATGGCTCTCACCGCCACCGGACTCGCCAAAACCTTGAAATCTGACCCGGCATCGCGGGAAATGCTTAATGACCGGCAAATACGTGCTGAGTTTAAAACCACTCCGGAAAAGGCAGGTGGAATCTACTATGCCTATCCATATCGCACCGATTCAGTTGCTCCGGCTCCAGCCGGATTCGAACCTTTCTACATCAGCCATTACGGTCGCCACGGTTCGCGCTGGGTGATCAACAAGAAGCTGCATTCGAGCGTGGGAGATGCAATGCGTGCCCAGATGAGCGAAGGCAACCTTACGGACTTCGGTAAAGAAGTGCTTGACAAAGTGGATAGATTAGGGAAGCACACGGAGGGGCACTGGGGCGAGCTTTCGCCTCTGGGAGGACGTCAGCATAATGATATTGCAGTAAGAATGATGATGCGCTATCCTTACCTTTTTAAAGGAAACGCCCGGGTTATTGCAAGATCGTCAAACTCACCGAGATGCATAATCTCAATGGCGGCATTCACGGAAGCCATGATCAAGCTGAACCGCTCACTCAATATTCAGCGGCATTCCACTCCGGGGGATATGGAATTCATAATGAAACATTCCGAAGAAGCCTCAGATCTTGAAAAGAAAGACGCTCCCTGGCGCAAACGTTACGCATCGGCAAAAGACTCTCTCACGCGCTCTGAAGCAACCGCTGTCAAACTTTTCAAAGATCCTTCGAAAGTTAAGAATCTTCCTGAACTGATGCGGCATATTTATGACATTGCAATAGATGTGCAGGATGTCGACGGCATAGATGAAGACGTTTTGAGTATCTTTGAGCCCGAGGACCTATACAACCAATGGAAGAGCTCAAACTATCAGATGTATGTATGCCATGCCAATTCGCCTGACGGCACGGGTGCCGGTCCGCGGAGCTCGGTAAACCTGCTCAACGAAATCATAGACACGGCTGATGAGGCGATAGCCGGGAAACGACAAGCCGCGGCAGATCTGCGCTTCGGTCATGACACTGCCCTGTTGCGTCTGATAGCACTTATGGGTGTAGAGGGCGCGGATGCATCTGTCAAAGGCTTTGAGGCAGCATCTAAAGCGTGGCAGATGCAGAATCTGACTCCGATGGGTGCCAACCTGCAGTTGACATTTCTCCGCAATAAAGATGGAGAAGTGATCGCTATGCTCCGTCTGAATGAACGACCGGTGCGTATAAACGGTATATCGGAATTTGCTCCGGGTTACTACAAATGGTCAGACCTTCGACGCATTTGGAAATCAGCCACAAATCCGGTTGCGGATATTATGGAAAGAGTTTGCCCGGGCAGTTCCCGCAAGTTCATTTTCGAGCAGGTGGAATCGCCTGAAGAGTTCTTTGAGATATCAGCAGAGAATGGCAAACCGGTGATCAAGGGCAATTCTACCGTGAATATTGCTTCAGGGTTGAATTGGTATCTGAAATATTATCCCAATATTCACCTCAGCTGGAATCAGATGACAGCTGAACTTCCCGACGTTCTCCCCCTCCCCTCTAAGCCGGAACGCCACGTAACGGACGCAACACAACGCTACTATCTTAACTATTGCACACACTCCTATTCAATGGCATTCTGGGACTGGGATCGCTGGCAGAAGGAGATCGACTGGATGGCACTCCACGGCATCAACATGCCGCTTGCCATCACAGGCACCGATGTGGTTTGGAGAAACACTCTGCTCCGCCTGGGATACAGCAAAAAAGAGGCTGACGAATTCGTAGCCGGTCCGGCGTTTCAGGCTTGGTGGCTCATGAATAATCTTGAGGGTTGGGGTGGTCCCAATTCCGAGAAATGGTATGAAGACCGCGTCGAGCTCCAGCAACGCATTCTTGCGAGAATGAATGAGCTTGGCATGGATCCCGTTCTTCCGGGATATTCGGGAATGGTTCCCCACGATGCAGAAGAAAGAATGGGAATGGATGTTTCAGGGAAAGGTATCTGGAATGGTTTCACACGTCCGACTTTCCTGAAAAGCACGGACCCACAGTTCAATAAAATTGCAGACATATATTATGACGAGCTGCGCAAGGTCAGTGGCATAGCCAAATATTACAGCATGGATCCCTTCCATGAAGGAGGGAGCATCGAAGGCGTTGACCTGACTGAGGCAGGAAAGATCATAGCCGCTGCAATGAAACGCGCCAACCCGGAAGCCGCATGGGTGATCCAGGGATGGAACGAAAACCCTCGCGCCAAACTTTACGCCGGCATTCCCAAAGGGGATATCGTTGTTCTTGACCTTGCCTCTGAAATCAAACCACAGTGGGGAGACCCCGACACTCCTTCCAAGACACCGCGCCCCAACGGTTATGACGGACACGACTGGCTATGGTGCATGCTGCTGAATTTCGGTGGTAATATAGGTCTTCACGGCAGAATGGACAATGTGATCGGAGGATATTACAAAGCCAAGGAATCAAGTTTTGGGAAAGACATGACCGGAATAGGTCTGACACCTGAGGGTATTGAAAACAACCCTATGATGTATGAACTCGTTTCAGAACTTATCTGGCGCCCTGAAAAATTCACCAAAGAGGCATGGCTCGAAGGATATGCAAAGGCACGCTATGGCGCTAAGAACAGCAACGTGACCAAAGCATGGAACCAGCTTGCCAACACAATCTACAATTGCCCCTGGGGCAATCTTCAGCAAGGCACCACAGAATCTATTTTCTGTGCGCGTCCATCTGAAAAAGCATGGAAAGTTTCAAGCTGGAGCCGTATGAAGCCATATTACAAACCGGAAGACGTGATATCCGCCGCAAAGAAATTTGCAGCGGCAGCTCCTGCATTGAAAGATAATGAGAACTATCGTTTCGACCTTGTTGACATCACTCGTCAGGCAATTGCAGAGAAAGGCAGACTTGTGTACAAAGAGATGCAAAAAGCCTTGAAGAAAAATGACATGAAGACGTTTAAAACGGAATCCGATAAATTCCTTTCTCTCATCAAACTTCAGGATGAATTGCTTTCCACCCGTCCGGAATTCAGCGTCCAGACATGGATAGATGATGCCCGAAAACTCGCTCCTTCAAAGAAAGAACGCGACAACTTAGAGGACAATGCAAGATTGATCATCACCACTTGGGGACCGCGCGTGGCAAGCGAGGACGGAGGTCTGCGCGACTATGGACACCGCGAATGGAGCGGCGTGCTCGGCACACTCTATTACGACCGATGGAAAACATGGATCGACCATATGCTTACAGGCGACAAGACCCCTATCGACTTCTACGAGATAGACGAGAAATGGGTAAACTCCCGCGAACGTTACCCGCACTCCGGCGCAGACCCTGTCGCCTTATCCCTTAAAGCTTTAAAGAATTTGTAATGCTTTTGAATAATTTGTAATGCTTTTGAAGAATTTGTAATGCTTTTGAATAATTTGTAATGTTAAATGTGTAATGTTTAATGAATTGGCTCGCCTCTAATAATTAAACATTACACATTTAAAATTTAACATTAAACAAAGCATTAAACATTACACATTCAAAATTAAACATTAAACAGAAGGGGCTTGGAAATCTGATGATTTCCAAGCCCTTGCTGTCGGGGTGAGGCGACTCGAACGCCCGACCTCTACGTCCCGAACGTAGCGCGCTAACCAACTGTGCTACACCCCGATTTTTGTTTGCGACTGCAAAGTTACTATTTTTTTTTGCAATCACAAAATTTTAAACAATAAACTATTTAAATAATGTGGCGGAACTGTCAATATAACTGCCGGAATAACCTATAATGCAAAAGATTATAAGCGCAAACACCGCAAAACTCACCATATTCGCCAGTGATAGTCTCCAAGCCCTCACACAATATCCCGGTTTGCGGGCATAATAAATAGAGATCAGACTCAATATCATCGAAAAGAGCGACAGAATAAGGAAAAGATTATTGTCATCGATGCCTATTTCCATGGGTATAAGAATACCTACGATAACATATATCACAGTATTCACAATAAGAAGAACCGTGGCAGCTTTCATTCCATATCGTCCGAAGAACGTTGTTCTTGAACTGACTGCGTTTTTACGACGATGGAACACTCCGAATAAGACATGACAATTAACTGCCATTAAACCCATTATAGCGCTCATAGTGAGGGATGGACGGAGATCCCACCAATTCACCACAACAGAAGTAGTATGTTGCGACTGTGCCAATTCTGTGCTCACAACCGCTATCGGACCAAAAATCAAAAATGTTGCAACCGGATAGAATATCGATCGGCTCAAGGGGTGCGGACCGACATTGCTTATTGCCACTATTAAAAGCAGCAATGCCGCGACTATCAGGGTCCACCATCCGGTCATAGAAAGGAGAGCAAGACCAGCGGTGGCAGTAAGTATCGAAAATATCTTGATTCCCTCTTTGAGAATTTCAGCAACTGGACGATGAATATCTTCAGCAAATACTATATTGTCTTCCTCATTATCTCCATAACCATGTATGGCATCGAAATAACGATGCATCACATTACTGGCACATTGGGCGAGAACAGCGAACAGCAGACATACAAAAGCAGGACAAGGATCAATTTTTCCGTGAGCCGCAGCAGCGGCAGTGCCGCCAATAACGGATGCAATGCCGAGCCATAATGTCCGCAGCCCAGCAGCCTTTACTAAAATCTGAAACGCAGTCATGGTAACAATAATTAGGTGTCTTCACAGAAGACGTGACGAAGATAGATATTTTATTAGAAAGCGGAGGCACTTTCTTAGTTGTTCAATTGCAAAATTAATTAAAAAGGTGTAAATTTGCAAATGTATTTTTCAACTTAGAGAGTGTTTGAATTTAACTTCCGTTCACATGAAGAGGGATTTTCGAGGGAATTTCACAAGTTGAAGAAGGAGCATAGCGGGCTATGCGACTGATAAGACTTGGTGAAATTCACCGGAAAGACCATTCATGGGAGTGAAAAGAATTAATTTTAAAAACTATTGTGTTAAATTCAAACACTCTCTTAGAAACTTCAACTTTCGCAAGCGCAAGTTGAAAGATAAAGATTCTGAGATGAAGATTCACCGGGAAGGAACCAACATACTGATATTATTGTTTATCGTATTGGCAATGTTAAACGTGCCGATATGGCTTTTTATGCCTCCGGTCGTAATTCCGGCATGTCTCACAGCGCTTTCAGTGATTGTCTATAGTTTTGTTTTCAATTTTTTCCGCTGCCCGCAGCGGCATTATCGAGGCGAACGAAAGGGGATGGTCGTGAGCTCTGTGGATGGCAAAGTAGTGGCTGTTGAACGCACATACGAAGGTGAATACCTGAAAAGCGACGCAATAATGCTCTCGGTTTTCATGTCGCCTCTCAACGTACATGCCAACTGGTTTCCCGTTGACGGCGAAGTAGAATACGTAAAACATCACAGTGGGAGATTTCTCTCGGCATATCTTCCCAAAGCAAGCACCGACAACGAGCGGAGCACCATTGGAATCGAAGCCGACTGTGGTTCAAGAATAACAGTCAGACAGATTGCAGGCGCCATGGCGCGAAGAATCGTCACCTACGCCCGCAAAGGAGAAGAGGCATCCATTGATGAGCACTTAGGGTTCATTAAATTCGGATCGCGTGTAGACATCTATCTGCCTGTAGATTGCGAAATTCTCGTTAAAATAGGCGACATCACCCGAGGAGGAGTTACTCCCGTAGCCAAATTTAGGAATAATGTGTAATGTTAAATGTTTAATGTTTAATTTTTTGTCTCGAATCATTACACATTTAACATTTAACATTAAAAATTAATTGAAGTGATAAAACGAAATATACCGAACAGCATCACCTGCCTCAATATCACGGCAGGATGCATCGCAATAGTCTTCGCCCTCCGCGGAGACCATATGATATATGGCCTTGAAGCATACAACTGGGCATATATCTTTATAGGTATAGCAGCGGTGATGGATTTCCTTGACGGATTCGCTGCGCGTCTACTACATGCATATTCCAATCTCGGCAAGGAGCTGGATTCCCTCTGCGATGCAGTAAGTTTCGGAGTGGCTCCGGCAATGATACTTTTCTCAACACTGGAAAGATATGGCAATCCGGAATGGATATGCTGGGCATCGCTGTTGATACCTGTATTTGGTGTGCTCCGTCTCGCCAAATTCAATATCGATACCCGTCAGACCACGAGCTTTATCGGTTTGCCAATCCCTGCCAACGCCATCTTCTGGATAGGATATACAGCATTGTGCAATGACATGTCAGGCATTATGTGCGAATGGTGGTTTATAGTCCCCGTACTTTTGGTGGAATGCTGGTTGATGGTATCACCCCTGAAACTGTTCTCACTCAAGTTCAAGACATGGGGATGGAAAGGCAACCAGTTCCGCTGGCTTCTTATAGTCACGGCTATTGTGCTGGTATTCTGTGCCGGTGTTGCGGGATTGATGTGGCTGATTATCGCCTATCTGCTGTATGGGGTGATGAGTAGAGATTAGGCTTTAGGTGTTAGGTGTTAGACTTTAGGCTTTAGAGTTGGGAATTCTTATGAATTGCGCACAACGCGATTAAACTTTTAAACTTCAACTTTACGCTTGCGAAAGTTGAATAAAACAGGTAAATATTGGGAATTATATTTATAATATTAATAGTTACTATGTTTATCTTCTGGCCTCAGATAACCAGATGGATACATAGATTTATGGCTCGGCGTGCCGAAGATATGGTGCGCAAGATGGCGGGAATGCCCTCCCGAAAGGAGGAGGAACGCCGTCGCAAACAACAGGAAAAACAACAGCGGGCATCAGGTTCACGTAGCAACTACAGTCGCGATCCACGCTCCGGAGGATATGCCGCCAACCCTGAAGAGGTTGTGCGCAATATGCAACAATATGCCGAAGATGTAGAATTTGTTGAGACAAAGGAATATTCAGAGACAGAGATCCGTGAAGACGACACCAAAGGCAATCAGCGTATCTATCGTGAAAGCCAGGTATCCGATGTTGAATTTATTGAAATAAAAGACAATGGGTAAGACACTATACGTCAGCGACCTTGATGGCACACTGATGCAGCCGGGGGCATATCTGTCGCAAAAGACCATCGACATGCTGAATCGGAGCATTGCCGACAGGAAGCTTTTCACGATTGCAACAGCCCGCACACCAGCCACCGTGGCAGACATCATAAAAGACGTGAACATGAATATCCCTGCCATAGTCTTCACTGGAGCTGCGATCTGGGATCCGAAAACCAAACATTATTCCAGCGTAAAATACATGAATCCAGATGCTGTCAGGAATCTCATCGACACCTATCACCGGATGCATTTCCCTATTTTCCATTTCACTCTCGAAGGCGATGTGGTAAACATATATCACATTGGCGGCAAACTCAACGATCTCGAAGAGACGTTTGTAAAGGAACGCATCAAATCTCCTTATAAACGCTTCCACTTATCGGACGACGGCACAGAAATCTCGCCTGACGACATAAGCAAAACATTGATATTCTATGGCATGCAGCCGACAGAGTTAGCATCTGCCGTGCATGCCGAAGCTTGCGAATTGAAAGGATGCCGACATCAATACTACCACGATCTCTATGGTCCGGAAATAGGTCTTATAGATGCGTTCGCGCCCGATGCAACAAAAGCAAAGGCAGTAATGGAGATGAAAGAGCAAACCGGAGCCGACAGAGTCGTAGTATTCGGGGATAATCTCAACGACATTCCCATGCTGGAGGTGGCAGACGTGGCAGTTGCTGTTGAAAACGCGCTGCCAGAAGTTAAAGAAGTCGCGGATATAGTGATTGGACCCAACACCGCAGATTCTGTAGCGGAATTCATATTGAATGACAGGGATTAATGTTCATGAAAGGGATTGACAAAAGAACCGGCAAGATGCTGGGGATCGCAGCCTCGGCAATCGCCGTGATCATTTTCCTGCTGGTGAGCAACAACCTCATAAAGGAGCTTGAAAATCAGGAACGTGACCGAATGAGCATCTGGGCACAGGCAACTGAAAGGCTCGCAAAAGCCAACGTAGATTCCGATTTCGAATTTCTTTTAGGAATCATCTCCCAAAACAATTCTATTCCGGTGCTGATTTGCGACAAGAACTTCAACATTTCCGAATTCAGAAATTTCTCACTTCCCGACAAAGACGACAAAGACAAATCCCTTTTCACCGAGCTCTCTCCGCGAAACAAAGAATATCTACAGAACAGACTCCGCAAGGCGGGTGGAAACACCCCTCTGAAAGAGATGGTTTCCAAGAACCATCATTTCATAGAAGTTGAGCTATTCGGGGGGGAGAACCAGTATATATATTATGAAGACTCCAGGCTACTCCGCAGTCTTAGCATTTATCCGTATATACAGATGGCGGTGATGATAATTCTTGCACTCATCATCTATCTCGCCATGGTTTACACCAAACGAGCAGAACAGAACCGCGTCTGGGTCGGACTTTCCAAAGAGACCGCCCACCAGCTCGGCACTCCCATCTCATCCCTGATGGCATGGACCGAATATCTTCAAGCCACCGGAGTTGGTCCGGAGGTGACTGATGAGATAGACAAGGATGTAAAGCGGCTCTCCGTAATCGCAGACAGATTCTCCAAGATCGGTTCGCAACCTGAAATGCAGCTTGACTACCTCAATGAAGTCATCTCGAAATCCCTTGATTACATGAAAAGCCGTGTTTCCGGAAGGGTCGAGATTCAGATGCATCTTTCCGAAGACGATCATGGAGTGTTGCTGTCACGTCCACTGATAGAATGGGTAATGGAGAATCTGACCAAGAACGCAGTGGACGCGATGCAAGGGGAAGGCAAACTCGACATCACCACAGGCGCTGAGAAAAACATGGTCTGGGTAGAAGTGAAAGACACAGGGAAAGGGATAGCACGCAAAAATTTCAAGACTGTTTTCAATCCCGGCTACACAACTAAAAAACGCGGATGGGGACTTGGGCTGACACTTGTGAAGCGCATAGTAGAGGAATATCACAGAGGTAAAATCTACGTAAAGGAATCGGAATTAGGGAAAGGCACCACCTTCCGCCTCGAATTCCCCGCCGCTTAAAACACTCCTTCACTACTTAAATGTTAAGCATCAAATTTCCTTCTGTTTGATTTTGAGAAAGGTGGAGAATTTATTAATTTTGCAAATCGAAATAATCTGATCAGAAAAATTATTTTATGGATATATCATATAAATGGCTCAAACGCTATATCGATTTCGATTTGAGCCCGCGTGAGCTTGCAACCACCCTCACTTCTCTTGGTCTTGAATGCGACACGGTAGAGGAAGTTGAGAGCATCCGTGGCGGACTTCGCGGAGTTGTGATCGGCAAGGTGCTTACCTGCGAAGATCACCCCGATTCAGACCATCTTCATGTAACGACAGTTGACCTCGGCAACGGAGAGCCGACACAGATTGTATGCGGCGCGCCGAATGTTGCGGCTGGTCAGACAGTTGTTGTTGCCACTGTGGGCACAACCCTCTATGACGGCGACAAGGAATTCCAGATAAAGAAATCAAAAATCCGTGGCAAGGAGTCTTTCGGCATGATATGCGCCGAAGATGAGCTTGGTTTGGGAACAGACCATGCCGGAATTATGGTGCTTCCCGGTGATGTGAAGCCCGGCACTCCCGCCTCAGAATATTTCAACGTGGAGAGCGACTACCGCCTTGAGGTGGAGCTAACCCCCAACCGCGTTGATGCAGCCAGCCATTACGGTGTGGCTCGCGACCTCAAAGCAAAAGAATGGTGCCTGATGGCACAGGGAGAAAAACAGGGTGAGTATCCTGAGATCTCAACCCCTGATACTTCCGCATTCTCTACCGATCGCCCCGATGGCGCAGTAATAGTGAAAGTTGAAGATGAGCAGGGCTGTCCGCGCTATTCCGGAGTTACAATCCGCGGTGTGGAAGTCAAGGAATCTCCCGAATGGCTTAAGAACCTTCTGACAGCTGCCGGGCAGAGACCGATCAACAATATCGTAGACATCACGAACTTTGTGCTTCTTGGTATTGGTCAGCCGTTACACTGCTTCGATCTTGATCATGTTAAGGGTGAGGAGATTGTGGTCCGCACTTGTCCTGCCGGCACGAAATTCACCACTCTTGACGGTGTGGAGCGCGAGCTTAACGAAACAGACCTGATGATCTGTGACGCAGAGAAACCGATGTGTATCGCAGGTGTGTTCGGAGGTCTTGATTCCGGTGTGACTGAAAGCACAAAGAATGTATTTATAGAGAGTGCTTATTTCAATCCTACCCGTGTGCGTCGCACTGCACGCCGTCACGGACTCTCCACCGATGCGTCTTTCCGCTATGAACGCGGTGCAGACCCATCAATTACTGTTTACGCCGCTCGTCTTGCAGCCAGTCTGATCAAAGAGCTTGCAGGAGGCGAGATCTGCGGAGGAGTGGTTGATGTGCTCCCTGCGCCTGTTGAAAAGAAAGAGCTTGATTTCTCACTTTCATACTGCAATAATCTCATAGGTAAAAAACTCCCCGCGGAGTTAGTTAAGTGCATCCTCAAGGCTCTTGAATTCGATGTGACCGAAACAGAGGATGCTGATGTGCTCCATCTGAAAGTTCCGACATATCGAGTAGACGTATATCGTCCTTGCGATGTTGTGGAAGAGATCCTGCGCGTATATGGCTATAACAATGTGGAGATCGGCGATGAAATGCACGTTTCGCTTTCGCAGCGTGGTGCTACCGATGAAAGCTACGACATGCAGCAGATCATCAGCGAGCAACTTACAGCCATCGGCTTCTCCGAAATCATGAACAACTCGCTCACTGCAGTAAGTTATTATGAAAATTCGGAGTTATTACCCTTGGCGAACTGCGTGAAACTGATGAATCCGCTCAGCAACGATCTTGGCGTTATGCGTCAGACACTGCTCTATGGCGGTCTGGAATCAATCGCGCACAATGTGAACCGCAAGATGCCGGATCTTAAGTTCTATGAATTCGGCAATATCTATAGATTCTCGCCTGAAAAAGAATTCAACGCCGAGAAACCGTTAGCCCAATATTCTGAGCGCATGGAGCTTGGATTATGGATGACGGGACGCAAAGAACTCCCCTCATGGAATGTAAAAGCAGAAGAAGCTACTGTTTATGACCTCATGGGAATTGTAAACAATATCTTCGCCCGTCTGGGTCTCTCCTCTGCTGCTATTGCTTCGACACAGAGCTCTGACGAAATATTCTCCGCAAAGCTTGATGTTGCCAGCCGTTCAGGCAAAAGAATAGCCGAAGTCGGACTCGTCCGCTCCACTATCCTTAAGAAATTCGGCATCGAGCAAAGCGTTGCGTATGCGGCAATCGACTGGGAGGCATTATTTAAGCTGACAGCCAAGAACCGCGTAACATATGCCGAGCTTCCAAAAACTCAGGCTGTGGAGCGCGACCTCGCCCTCCTCGTTGACAAGAGCGTTAAATTCGCAGACATAGAGGCTGCAATCCGCAAGGCTGAGCGCAAACTCCTCCGCGATGTGCGTCTCTTCGACGTGTATGAAGGCAAGAACCTCCCCGCAGGCAAGAAGTCTTATGCTGTGTCGATGAAGCTTCAGGACAACGAGAAAACACTTAACGACAAACAGATCGACGCTTCCATGAGCCGCATCATTGATGCGCTGAAGGCACTCGGAGCAGAACTCAGATAATTCAACTTTCGCAAGCGGAAAGTTGAAGTTTAAAAGTTTAATTGCGCAGTGCGCAGTTTATGAGTTTATTTGATCGATACGAATAAATAAGAAATCAGCCGTATCAGCATCTGATAAACTTTTAAACTCTTAAACTCTTAAACTTTAAGTTGAAGCTTGCGAAACTTAAATTAGATAATAATAAACTAAACAGAGACTACATATAACAATATGGGAAGAGCATTTGAATATCGTAAAGCCCGCAAACTGAAACGCTGGGGCAATATGAGCCGCACATTCACTCGTATCGGCAAAGAAATAACCATCGCAGCAAAAGCCGGCGGTCCTGATCCCGATATGAACCCGCGTCTGCGCGTATTGATGCAGAACGCCAAGGCAGCCAATATGCCTAAGGATACCGTAGAACGCGCCATCAAGAAAGCAACAGACAAGGATGCCGGCGACTACAAGGAGATCGTATATGAAGGATACGGACCCCACGGCATAGCGATCGTGGTCGAGACAGCAACCGACAATAACCAGAGAACCGTGGCCAATGTGCGCAGCTATTTCAACAAATTCGGTGGCTCACTCGGCACTCAGGGTTCACTTTCATTCCTTTTCGACCACAAGAGCGTATTTCATCTGAAACCGAGCCAAGATATCGCGCTCGATGAATTCGAGCTTGACTTGATGGATTTTGAGGCTGAACTGGAAGCTGAAGAGGAAGAATGGCTCGTTTATGGAGCATTCGATCAGTTCTCGAACCTTCAGAAATTCCTTGAAGACAAGGGTGTAGAGATTGTCTCCGCGGAGTTCGAGAGAATCCCGACCGATTACAAGGAGGTTACCGCCGAACAACGCGAACAGCTCGAAAAGCTCCTCGACAAATTCGAAGAGGATGAAGACGTGCAGAATGTCTTCCACAACATGAAGGAGGATTAAAATCAGGAGATTCAATCAATATTCGGGAAGAGCTTCCAGCCGGGAGCTCTTCTATATTTTTCTATAGATGAAGCGGGGACATGAAGCTCGCAGGCTTCATAAAGGGCAGTCTCGTCAGGCTCGAAGATAAAACTGTTGCAATCGAAAGGGGGTGGAGTCTGAGACATGACTGTGAGGCTCCTCAAATTTATGCATCCACTGAAGATTAATTCACCGAGGAGATTGGCATTGGAGGGCATTACGGCACTGCGTAGAGATTCGCAGCCTGAAAAAGCATATGATTCCAATTCTTTCATTCCGGCAGGCAATACAACCTCCTTAAGACTTGCGCACTGCGAAAATGCATTACTACCGATATGGGCAACAGCGGTCGGAATTGTAATCTCCTTCAGATTGCCGCAATAAGCGAAGGAATGAGAACCAATATCGGTGAGATTTTGCGGGAGCTTTACCAAGGCAAGATTCATATTCCACGCGCACATTGCTTTAGGAACCGCAGTGACATTAACGGGAAGCCTCAATTCCATGAGATTACATTCCCTGAAGCAACCCTCCCCCAACGAGACAAGGCTTTCCGGTAACTGTATCGTCTTTAGGTTTACACATCCTAAGAAGGCGTATTCACCAATTGATTTCAATCGCGAACCAGATTCAAACCGCACTTCGCGGATATCCGGGCGGTCCGCAAATTCATATGCCTTGATTTCCATGACAGAACGTTGCACCATCAAGACAGAGTCTCGCAAGACCCAGTTCTGCGCCTGAGCAATGATTGGAGCTATCAAGAAAAGAAATATAATTATATTTTTTTGCATTTTTAACAACGCGGATGCACCGGGGTGCATCCCTACATTTGCGGGTGGATAAATGCATTTACGCATGAATCAATGCATTTGCGGATGAGTCAATACATTAGCGGAAGAACGGGGTAAAACCATCCAAATAACAACGGAATAGACTCAGAGGGAGGGGGCAAATTCCGGAGGAAGAATTTTTGCGGGATCGGCGGTATCAGCTGCAATCACAATAATCTTGCTCTCTCCCCGCCATGGAAGCGATGCATGATATCTCTTATATTCCACGCGGACAGGAAGATTTGCATACTGCATCCTGCGCAGCAATGTTGCGACTTTAGGATCTTTAACCGAGAACTTAAAATCTTCTCGATAAACACGTGTCGTATCCATCAGTTCCTTATATGGAAGAATCACACCCTCGTAGGTCTGAAACACGGCACCACGTTTCTGAATATCCTCAACATAGCCATATTGAACGGCATCAGACACATAAGGCGAGAAATAATGCAGATAGACAGCGACAATGAAACCAACCGCAACCCCGGCGACCGCAACCCATAACCATAAACGCCAGCTTGTATTGCGCTTTGGGATAAGATGCTCAAACTCTGATTCCTCCTGCTCCCAATAATCAGGATCTTCAGGTTTCAGCTCAGGCAGTTTCGGTGCTTTCGGCGTTTGCTGAATATCCGGCCCGTCAAAAAAATCATCTTTATCGTCGTTGAAATTCACCTTCAAGAAATGTTTAAATTTTTAATTTTCAATATTTAATGCCTAAAGGCATTACGCGCAACACCCGATTCCCCAATGCCTAACACCTAATGCCTAAAGCCTAAGACCTAACGCCTAAAGCCTAAGGCTTAACGCCTCCCTTCGGGCGCGTCATTGATATGTAAGCCATCGTGAAGATGCCGAGGATTATAAGCATCACTGTCTGCCCTGACCATTGCAACATCGAGAATGCAGTGCCGTCGGGAGTGCTGACACCATAAATCGCGAGACCAAACATCACTGCAATGTTCCATGGTCCGAGTCCACCGTTCGAGGGAACCGCCATACCGATAGAGCTCAGCACAAATGCCACAAGACATGGAGTGAGTCCGAATGCGAGTCCGGGCTGAGAACACAATTCGCGCGTAAATGGGAAAGCAAAGAATGCGACATACAGTTGAATATAATAACATCCCCAAATTGCAATCGAATATAACAGGAATGCCCATTTCCCCTTCATCTGGGTTACGACGGCAAAACCTTTCCAGGTCTCTTTTCCCCAATTCTCTATTTTCTTTACAGGACCGAAATTACTTCCCAGTCGAAAGATTGCCCATATAACAAGGCATCCTCCCACAACCGCAATCCAGAAGCGCGGAGATGATGCGGTTGCCAAAAGTCCCTGACCTACGGGATATTTTGTAAGGAAGGCGTTGATGGCAGGGGTTGCGACAATGAATGCCAATATAGTGAGCAAAAGGACACAGATTGTGTCTGACAGACGGTCAGCGACCATAGAACCGAGCACTGTTGTGAACGGAGCTTTCTCACGACCCGCAATATAAGTGCACCTCCACACCTCTCCCAAACGGGGGAAGACAAGATTGAGGGCATAACAGCCAAAAATAGAACAGCAGAGTGCCATCACAGGGGCTTTGATTCCGAGACTGCGAAGCTGGATTCGCCATCGAAGAGCACGGAACACATGAGAAAGCACACTGATGCCCATGGCACAAAGTATCCACCAATAGTCAACGCCATGACGGATAATATCCATCATTTCTGAGAAATTGACTTTTCGGAACATATAGCTGACCAATATCACAGTCAACGCCAGGGGCAGAAGCCAGCGCACAAGATAACTCATTATCATACGCACTTTACTCTTCTTCACCCCTTTGTCTTTTATTTCCTTTTCGCTCATAAATGCAAATTTAATCAAAATCCTCAGGATAGCAAAAATTCAACCTCCTTGAAAGCATATTTCCTGACTTCGCCTGTCTCAGTGTTTTCAACTTCAAGAAATCCCAATGGCTCAACCCCCCGAATTATTCCCAGATAGGTTTGCCCTGAATCCCGATCGCGGAAGGGATAAGGCTTGCCATCAAAACGCCACATGCTTTTCTGAAATTCATCATGGATATCCCTCCTGCCTTCAGCAGTGGATATTGCATCCAAGCGGCTTTCAAGTATCGAAACATATCTTTCCAGCAACGGTTCCAGAGAAAGCTCGGCACCTATCAGCTGAATCACAGACACCGGATTCGGAGCATCGCTGACAAATTCCCGCTGATTGATGTTGATGCCAACGCCGGCAATAGTGCGGGAAAGATCGAACCCCATAACAGAATGCTCTATCAAGATCCCGCAGATCTTTTTATCGCCGACATAAATATCGTTGGGCCATTTCACAGTTGCTTCCAATCCTAATTCCGACAGCAGATCAGTCACGGCAAGAGCCACTGCCTCGCTTATCGCAAACTGATCGCGAGCCGCAAATCCCTGAGGTTTCCACATCACGGAGAATGTAAGATTTTTATTGGGTTCCGATTCCCAAGAATTCCCTTTCTGCCCTCTCCCGGCTGTCTGCGCGCGAGTTGCCACAACAACCCCATTCGTATCAAGTGGGAGAGAACCAACATGGGTGTTGGTTGATTGGCATTCATCTATCCAGATTATATTCATAGCGGCTAAGAAAAAGTTAGCATTCGTGAATTATCGGGAAGAACCTCAATATTTACATCCACAATATCATCCGGAAGGAAATCCAGGGCGTTACCGGGCCATTCTATCAGGCACACCGCTCCTGAATCCCAATAATCATCGAGTCCCATATCCAGCAGTTCCTCCGCTGTTTCTACCCTGTAGAAATCAAAGTGATAGATACGGTCAGAACCGGCAGATGCGACAGCATCCGGCGCAACGGCATACTCATTCACAATGCTGAAAGTAGGACTTGATGCCTCGTCAACTGAGCCAAGCTCCTCACAAAGCGCAGAAATGAAAGTGGTTTTCCCTCCACCCATAGGAGCATGAAAAGCGAAGTGCCGCCGATCTCCCATTGTTTCCACAAATTCCTTCGCTGCGCGTGGAAGATCTTCAATATTTTGAATTTTAATATTCATTATACCAAATTTTACGCGAAGTTAATCATTTATTTATTATATTTGCACCAAACATATCAAGTAAATTAGAAAAAATGGGAAAAGTCCTTATAATCGGTGCAGGAGGTGTCGGCACAGTCGTTGCCCATAAATGCGCCCAGAATCCGGAAGTATTTAACGAAATCGTATTGGCTTCCCGCACAAAGTCGAAATGCGACAAGATCGCTGCCGAAATCGGAGCCAAGAACATTGTAACTGATCGCGTTGACGCAGACTCTGTTGAAGAACTGGTAGAGCTTTTCAACCGTCATCATCCAGACATCTGTATCAATGTTGCCCTCCCCTATCAGGATCTTACCATCATGGAGGCTTGTCTGAAATGCGGAGTCAACTATCTTGACACCGCCAACTACGAGCCCAAGGATGAGGCTCATTTCGAATATTCATGGCAGTGGGCATATCGCAAACGTTTTGAAGAGGCAGGTCTGACCGCCATTCTTGGTTGCGGTTTCGATCCCGGAGTGTCGGCAGTATTCGTGGCATACGCAGCCAAACATCATTTCTCAGAGATGCGTTATCTCGACATCGTAGACTGCAACGCCGGAAACCATGGCAAAGCTTTCGCCACCAACTTCAATCCGGAAATCAATATCCGCGAGATCACCCAGAAAGGGAAATACTGGGAAGATGGCAAATGGGTCGAGACCGAGAATCTCGAAATCCACAAGCCGCTCAACTATCCCAACATCGGTGAGCGCGAATCATATCTGCTTTATCACGAAGAGCTCGAAAGTCTCGTGCAGAATTTCCCGTCAATCCGCCGTGCACGTTTCTGGATGACATTCGGACAGGAATATCTCACACACCTCCGTGTGATTCAAGACATAGGCATGGCTCGCATCGATCCGGTGATGTACAACGGACAGGAGATCGTGCCCATTCAGTTCCTCAAAGCCGTGCTCCCCGACCCCGGATCGCTTGGAGAGAACTATACCGGCGAGACATCAATCGGCTGCCGTATAAGCGGTCTTGACAAAGAAGGCAACGATTCCACATATTATATCTACAACAACTGCTCACACCAGGATGCATACAAAGAAACAGGCGCACAGGCTGTAAGCTACACCACCGGAGTTCCCGCAATGGTAGGCGCGTATATGTTCCTCACCGGGAAATGGGTGATGCCGGGTGTGCACAATGTAGAGGAATTCGATCCGGATCCATTCCTTGAGAAACTTGCCAAATCAGGACTTCCCTGGCACGTGATCATCAACGAAGATCTTGAATTTTAATGTTTAATGTGTAATGTTTAATGTGTAATGCAGATGCGATTCATTAAACATTCAACATTCAACATTTAACATTATAAGAAATGAAGAGAATAGTATCAATAGCGGCGGCAGGGGGAATCCTTGCCGCCTCGTCTATGGCGCTGACCATAAACTCAGATGCGCCGGTCAGCCGCGACGGCGACACGTATCTTATCAAAACAAGGAAAACAACCGTGGCGGTGACACCTGTCACCAACGACATTTTCCGCGTCACCACCATCCCTGCCGGAAAAACGGAACTGACCATTCCCAAATCACAGTCCGCGATCCTCTCTCCTGGGGCAAATGAAGTAAGTTCATTCGTTTCTCCGGATGAATTTACCCTGGTAAGCCCCACGACTGTGGTCAAGGTGAATCGTAAAAGCGGGAAAACCATATTCACTAACCTTGCAGGCGACACTCTCCTATCTGAAGCATCCGGTGTCAGCAACGCAGGAGTTGTGAAGCGTGCATCCTTCTCTCCAAACGGGAAAGAGAACTATTATGGTGCGGGGGAGCGTGGACATTCATTGCGTCTCAACGGGGATACACTGGTTATGTTCAACCGCCAGAACTATGGTTACACAGCCGGAGATCCACGCATTTCGCAGATGGGTATCACTGTGCCATATTTCGCTTCGGACAAGGGTTACGGCATCCTTTTCGATGATTACAACGCCTCTTCGCTCCATCTCGGCGATTCAATCGTCTACACATCGGAAACTCCAAAACCACTTTCCTATTATTTCATCAACGGCAGCGGCTCACTTTCGGGCACGACATCAAACTATACTCTCCTGACCGGACGCCAGGACCTACCTCCATTCTGGGCATTGGGATATATAACCTCCAAATATGGTTACCACAATGAGAAAGAGGCGCTTGGTGCAGTGGATTCCTTAAAGACCCGGGGCTATTCCCTTGACGGTATCATCTTCGACCTTTATTGGTATGGAGTGGAGACAGACATGGGGAAACTTGCCTGGGACCCCAAGCAGTTCCCCAGCCATCGGGCAATGCTAGACTCTCTGAACGCCATGGGTGTAAACACTATCTTGATTTCCCAACCTTACATAAACAAGAAAGGTGCAATTGATAATTACAATACCCTTGATTCCAAACGTATGCTTGCCCGCGATTCCAGAGGGAAGACACACGATGTGACCACTTGGGTAGGTGATGCCGGAATGTTCGACATCTCGAATCCGGACACCAGAGAATGGCTTTGGAACCGTCTACGTTCCCTCACAGCCGAGGGTCTTGCGGGATGGTGGGGAGATCTCGGAGAGCCGGAGGTGCACCCTCTCTCGATCGTTCATGCCAATGGAGAGACAGCTTCTCAATATCACAATGTCTACGGCAACGAATGGAGTCGTCTAATCTACGAAGGATTGAGAAAGGATTTCCCTGACATGCGTCCCGTCCTCCTGATGCGCGGCGGCACTGCCGGACTGCAACGCTATTCCGTGTTCCCCTGGACTACGGACGTTTCGCGCTCATGGGGAGGGCTGCAGCCGCAGGTCAATCTGATGCTTAATTCCGGTTTGTCGGGTTTGGGATATATGAGTTCCGATATAGGAGGCTTTGCCGTTGATCCGAGTCATCCTTATGATCCGGAGCTATATGTGCGCTGGCTTGAAATGGGCACCTTTACTCCGGTGCTCCGCACTCACGCGCAATATAAGCCGGAACCTTACCACTATCCTGCACAGGAAGAGATTACCAAACGTTTCATAAAGATGCGTTATGAATGGCTGCCTTATAACTATACGCTTGCTTACGAGAACGCGGCAAAGGGATTGCCTCTCGCCCGTCCGCTCAATTTCGATGGAGATGACAACGGCGACCGCTATGCGAACGTTCAGGATGAATATCTCTGGGGAAGCGAAGTGTTAGTAGCGCCGGTGATGCAGAAAGGTGCGCGCTCTCGCAAGGTGTTTTTCCCACGCGGAGAGTGGATCAACTGGAACAATCCGCGTCTACGCTATAATGGAGGCGCTACTGCAACGGTTGCTGCTCCTCTCGGCACGCTCCCACTCTTTGTCAAGGCTGGAAGTTTCATACCTCAGTACATGCAACCGATAAGCAACGTAAAGGAATATGATCCGGCGAAACTCACGGTGAAATATTTCCCGACCGACAAAGAAACATCATATACACTTTTCGAAGATGACCGTAAAAATCCCGAATCTCTCTCCAAAGGCACTTACCGTCTCGTCACATTCAAGGGATGGAGAAACAAAGGGGAAACAAATGTCATCATAAGATCCAACGGGGAATACGAAGGAATGCCTAAAACACAGACCATCTCACTGGAGATTGTCGGCGTAAAGGCACCCAAGAAAGTAACCGGTGGAGAATGGAAATACGACCCTAAGACTCAGACTCTTCGCGTAGAGGTTGCTTTTTGCGGCGAGGACGCTTACGTATCGGTGGTTTAGGAGCATCCTCTGCAGGAGTCTCTGATTCCACCACACCCAAAGAATCAGTGATAAGCTCGGCAACATACTCCGAAGCAACGGAGTTGCCGAGCTTTCTTTGCATCGTGCGGTAACCGGCAATCTGCCATTCGCGGCGCGGCGAAGGCTGCAGGATGGGTGAAAGCTCACGCGCTATCGATTCCACGGTGCAATTGTGAACAAGGAGCTCCGGCACGATGCTGTTGCCAACAATCAGATTCGGCAAGGACACATATTTCACCTTTAGCAGCTTCTCCATTATCTTGTAAGACAGCTTCACGCCGTTGGCACGATATACCACCACCTGCGGGGTGCCGATAAGCGCTGTTTCGAGGGTGGCGGTGCCGGATGTCACCACGGCAGCCTGCGAATATTTCAGCAATGTATGCGTCGAACCGAACACAACCTTAAGCCCCGGATCCTGGGCAATCTCACGATAGAACTTCTCAGGCACAGCCGGAGCAGCCCCCACCACATACTGAAAATCATGAAACCGCTTGGCGGCGGCGATCATGAGCGGAAGATTGTTGCGTATCTCCCCCTTGCGCGAACCGGGCAGCAATGCTATTATCGGGCGCGGGTCATCGAGACCCTGACGTTCCATGAAATGTTTCTTCGGCGGGATGTGGCCTATGCTGTATGCGATTTCCTGCACGGAAGGGTTGCCGACATAAGTCACATCGTAATTGTGTTTCTTGAAAAAACCTACCTCAAACGGCAGGATGGAATACATACGGTCAACATATTTCTTGATTTTCTTGACACGCCATTCCTTCCACGCCCATACTTTGGGCGAAATGAAATAATGAACCGGAATGTGAAGCCCGTGTGCATATTTTGCCAACTTAAGATTGAAGCCCGGATAATCCACAAGAACAAGAGCATCCGGGCGGAAATCACGCAGCAAAGACTTTGCCTGCTTGAGATTACGCAGAATCACAGGAAGTTTACGCAAAACTTCGCTGAATCCCATCACATTCATCTGATCATAATGAAGATCAGGAGCATGATCGGCAGCCTTTGCCATAAGATCTCCGCCAAAGAAATGGATCTCAGCGGCTTTGTCTATATTCTTTATGGATTTTATAACGTTCGCGGCATGGAGGTCTCCGGATGCCTCGCCCGCAATTATCACATATTTCATGGGTTATTTCTTTATTAGATGCTGCCTCGCGGCGGTTTTCTATAATATCAACGATGTTGAGGCGTTTTTAATATATTATGAGGAAAGCTTTCTTAATTCTTATGACAATGGTCGGGTGGATTGGTTTAATCGCCACCTCTTGCATCAGCGATGCCGTGTCCACATCACCGACCGATATACTCACTTTTTCACGCGACACCGTGAATTTCGATACCGTCTTCACAGATCTCGGCACCCCCACGGCGCGACTTGTTGTTGCCAATCGTGCTAAAAAGGGGATTGTGATCTCATCCATACGGCTGAAGAATCCCGATTCAAATTTTCAAATAAACGTTGACGGCGTAAGCGGCAAAACCTTTCATGACGTGGAGATATGGAAAGAGGATTCAATCTTCATGTTCATTGAATGCTTCATACCCGAAACAGCAGGTAATGAACCATATCGAGTTGAGGATGAATTGGAGTTT
Source organism: uncultured Muribaculaceae bacterium (assembly GCA_910584055.1). Taxonomy (GTDB): domain Bacteria; phylum Bacteroidota; class Bacteroidia; order Bacteroidales; family Muribaculaceae; genus Lepagella. The sequence goes on from CAJTZS010000002.1 coordinate 103,112, forward strand.
GTGACCAACGGCGTAACGCAGACAGTTTTGCTGGAAGCCTACGGGCAGAACGTGACACGTCTGCGGGCAAAACAGATTTCAGAGGATACCAGATTCACAGCAGAGCTTCCCTATGTTGTATTCGATTCGCTGGTGGTTGAAAAGAATGCCACTCTTAGAATCGATCCGGATGTGCGACTGCTTTTCCACGACGGAGCGTCATTGATAATACATGGAAGAATCGAGGCTACCGGGGAGCCCGGAAAACTCGTGCAGATGCGCGGCGACCGTCTCGACAATGTGCTCCCGAATGTGGGATATGATATTCTCGCCGGGCAGTGGGAAGGAATCAGAATTTCACGCGAATCCTTCAACAATCGTCTGGAATATGTAGACATGCGCTCCACCTCCGAGGGATTGCGCGTGGATTCATGCGGTGACACCACCCAAACAAAACTATTACTGCGCAATTCCTGGCTACACAATTCCCAAAGTCATGCATTAGAGGCAAAATACGCCAACATCGAAGCCTACGGGGTCTGCTTCTCCGAAGCGGCAGACGCAGTGGTGAGTCTCCACGGAGGCATCAACCGTTTCGTGCAGTGCACAATCGCCAACAATTACCTTTTCGCCGCCATCTCAGAGCCGCTGCTCTGTCTATACCACTGTCTGCCGAAACATGCAGAAGAGGATACAGCCAATCCGAACCCGCTGATGACCGCAAGTTTCGAGAATTCGATAATCTACGGACTCGGCAAGGATCTCAATGAAGGAGATCTCACCGATTCTAACGTCTTCTTCCGTAACGTGTCACTGAAATCAGAAGGAAACAATGACGACAATTTCATCGATTGTCTCTGGGATTGTGACCCCCTCTTCCTTACCGACCGACCAATCTATTATTTCAATTATCATGTAATGCCTGATTCGCCGGTGATTGGCGCGGGAAATCCGGGATTTGTCACCAATGAAACGCTGATCGATATCGACGGAGTCGATCGTCTCACCATCACCCCAACGGGCGCGCCGGTGCTCGGGGCGTACGGGAAACCGGAAGAGCCGGAGGAATAGGCTTTAGGCATTAGGCTTTAGGTCTTAGATTTTCGCAACAAATTTCTAAAGCCTAAAACCTAAAACCTAATGCCTAAAATTGTTGAAGAATATTTTTTTTGCTAATTTTGCATAATAATTGATAACAGAAAGATAAAAGATATATGAAAGAATTCAAACGCACCCTTATAACGACAGCTCTCCCGTATGCAAACGGTCCGGTGCATATCGGACACCTTGCCGGTGTGTATGTCCCGGCTGACATTTATGCCCGCTACCTACGCCTCAAAGGTGAGGACGTTCTCCTTATCGGCGGCAGCGACGAGCATGGGGTCCCCATCACCATCAAGGCAAAGAAAGAGGGTGTGACACCGCAGGATATCGTCGACAGATATCACAACATCATCAAGGATTCTTTCGAAGGTCTCGGAATATCTTTCGATGTCTATGGCAGAACAACTTCCGAAACACATCGCAAAACAGCTTCAGACTTCTTCCGTCGCCTCTATGAAAAAGGTGAGTTCGTAGAGAAAACATCCATGCAGCTCTACGATGAGCAGGCTGGTCAGTTCCTTGCCGACCGTTATGTGACAGGGACATGCCCCCATTGCGGCAACGAAAACGCCTACGGAGATCAGTGTGAGGCTTGCGGAACATCACTCAATGCCACCGATCTCATCAACCCCAAATCCGCGATCACAGGCAATGTGCCGGTGCTAAAAGAAACTTCCCACTGGTATCTACCACTCGACAAATGGCAGAAACCTTTGGAGAAATGGATTCTTGAGGAACACAAGGAATGGAAACCAAACGTATACGGACAGTGTAAATCCTGGCTTGACATGGGTCTGCAGCCCCGTGCGGTGAGCCGAGACCTTGACTGGGGCATTCCGGTGCCGGTTGAGGGAGCAGACGGAAAGGTGCTTTATGTCTGGTTTGACGCTCCTATCGGCTATATCTCCAATACTATCGACCTCGTTGGCGATGACTATACAAAATGGTGGAAAGATCCCGAGACCCGCATGATTCATTTCATCGGCAAGGACAACATCGTGTTCCACTGCATCGTGTTCCCTGCAATGTTGATGGCAGACGGAAGCTACAACCTTCCCGACAATGTTCCTGCCAATGAATTCCTCAATCTGGAAGACGACAAAATCTCTACTTCCCGCAACTGGGCGGTATGGCTTCATGAATATCTTGTCGACTTCCCCGGCAAGCAGGATGTTTTACGCTATGTACTCACGGCCAACGCTCCCGAAACCAAGGATAACAATTTCACATGGAAAGACTTCCAGGCTCGCAACAACTCCGAACTTGTTGCGATCCTCGGCAATTTCGTGAATCGTGCAATGGTGCTCGACCACAAATATTTTGGCGGAGAAGTGCCCGAACGCGGCGAACTCCAGCCTATAGATAAAGATGCGATACGCGAAATCGGGGAAGAAGTGAAACTTCTCAGCGATAATCTTGACAATTTCAAATTCCGCGAGGCTTTGAAAAATGCCATGGCTATCGCCCGCATCGGTAATAAATATCTTGCAGACACAGAGCCTTGGAAACTCTGGAAAACAGAGCCGGAGCGCGTAAAGACCATCCTTAATATTGCTATCCAGATATGCGCGAACCTTGCTGTAACTTTCGAGCCCTTCACTCCATTCATGAGCAAAGATCTCTGCAAAATGCTCGGTCTTGAAAAAATCGACTGGACAATGGCTGGTAAATTCGATCTTCTCCCCGCAGGTACAAAGATTGCCGAGCCACACCTCCTCTTCGAGAAAATCGAAGATGCTCCCATTGAGGCTCAGGTGCAGAAACTTCTTGACACCAAGAAAGCTAATGAAGCAGCCTCTTGGAAACCAGAACCCGTTAAAGCCAACTGCTCATTCGAAGACTTCGAAAAAGTGGATATCCGCGTAGGGAAAGTGCTGGAATGCAGCAAAGTAAAGAAATCGAAGAAGCTCCTTCAATTCCTCATTGAAGACGGAATGGAGAAACGCACCATCCTTAGCGGCATCGCCCTTTCCTACGAAGATCCGAGTGTGCTCGTAGGGAAAGAGATCTGCTTCATCGCCAACTTCGAACCACGCAAGATGATGGGCATCGAATCGCAGGGAATGATCCTCTCTGCAGTAAACAACGATGGCAAGCTGGTAGTGGTTGGTCCGACCGGACCGGTTGCCCCCGGCGCCAGCGTAGGCTAAAATATGAGAATCGGCCTGCATATAGGTAGCGTTCTGCCAGTGAAAAGATACGGTGGAACGGAAAGAGTGGTGTGGAGCCTTGCAAAGGCTTTGCACCATGCAGGTCATGAGGTAACACTCCTCGCAGGGAAAGGTACAAAAGCGGATTTTGCGAGAGTAGTGGAGCTCAACCCCGACATGTCAGCATGGGCACAGGTTCCCGAAGATCTCGATATAATTCATTTCCAGAATGCCGTGCCACCACAATTGCCGGTATTTACCGCCAACGGTATAAGCCGTGCATTTACCGGAAAGCGTAAAATCCCGCATGTCGTGACGATTCATGGCAATATACCCGGCAATATTATCCCAGACCCCAATGCTATCTTCATATCGGCGAATCATGCGGCACGCCACGGAGGTTCGGCATATGTCTACAATGGACTTGATTGGGATGATTATCCACGCTTCGAATCAGGACTTAACCGAAAGAATCTATTCTTTCTTGGCAAAGCCGCCTGGAAAGTAAAGAATCTAAGGGGAGCCATGAATATAGCACGCATGGTAAATGAGAAACTGGATGTATTGGGAGGCTATCGTCTTAACTTAAAAATGGGATTCCGGTTCACCCTTGATCCCCGCGTTAGATTCCACGGCATGGTTGGGAATGACAAGAAAGGCGAAATCGCCAACAGGTCGAAAGGACTTGTATTTCCGATTAGATGGGAGGAACCGTTCGGATTGGCAGTCGTGGAAGCGATGTATTTCGGGGCACCGGTGTTCGGCACGCCATTAGGTTCTCTCCCCGAGCTTGTGATACCCGAAGCAGGAGTATTATCCAACGATTACAAAGAACTTGCTGATGCTATCCGCAACCTCCGCCATGATGAGAAACTGATTCACAATTATGCCGCCTCCTCATTCAACTCCGACATAATGGCACGGAAATATCTGATGTATTATGAAATGCGACTCAACGGCGAACAGCTAAATACCGATCTACACCCCTCGAAGCTTTGACAACACCTTCATCCCGGTGTTTCCTTGCCGTGTCGTGATTGCCACGGCTTTTATCCATCGGTGCTTCCCGATGCCAGAGATGATAAGAAAGGGCGCAGAATTTAAGATATCGTTTGCCCAAACCGAGATTTTTAAAACGGAACGAGAGATCGAGATCTTCACCTCCCCACCCTTCAAAATTCTCGTCATATCCGTTGACGGCTATAAAATCATCCCTAAAGAAAGACATGTTGCATCCCAACACATTCTCACGATTCTTACGATATCGCGGTGCAAGATAATCGGCAACTGCTACCATTCGCAACGCATTTGCACGTTTAGCCTCAATTCCGGATGTAAAGGGAGTTATTCTTCGTGGTGCCAAGGCTGCACACACATCTTCCGTAAGTTCCTTTCCCAACTGCACTCTTCCTCCCTTAAGAAAATATCCTTTCCGGCTTTCTCGCACATGGTCTGCTATGAAACGCTTATGAAGAAATAGATCTCCGTCAATCTGAATAATATACTCCCCCGAAGCCGCCGCCACGCATTTATTACGTATCATGGCAAGACGAAAGCCGTCGTCTTCCTGACGGATATATCTCAGGGTCACTGGGAAATCTTTTTGAAAACGGTGCACAAGGGCTGCCGTCTCCTCTCTTGAACCATCATCCCCTACAATAACTTCATTCGGGAGAGGATTGAGCTCCGCAACGCTCTTCAGGCATACTTCCAATGCGTCGGGGCGGTTATAGGTTGATATTATCAATGAAGTGGTCATATATTTATCGGAGATTGGTTAGAATCTAAAATCAGCGGTTGATGCCGGTTGCCACATAGGTTGTTTTGTTCTTACGGGCAGCCACATAGAGTGCGGCATTTTTATCCGAACTCCAATCAAGGCGATCGTGATGACGATGAAGCATCAAAGCATAGTGAGAAGCCTTGCGATGACCTATGCCGGCATTTTCAAGGCGAAGATCAAGGTCGCAGTCTTCTCCCGTGCCGGGATCTGTGTATCTCTCATCAAATCCATTCACCTTTTCGAAATCAGAACGGAATATTCCGAAATTAGCACCAAGAATGCCTTGCTCCTTGATGCCCAATGGTTTCCCCGAAATATACGGGAAGCGCCATGTCCTTCGCAACTGAGAGAGAGTCTTGCCTAATGATTCTCGGAAAATTGATTTGAGAATCCTTATCCTTGCTTTATGGAAATATTTTTTTGGCAATTCCCCCCAACTTTCCAGCATATCACTGAGAGGCTTTCCTGTTTCGACACGTCTGCCACCCATCACAACACCTCTGGTTGCGAGTCTTACGTGATCAGCCACAAAATCCGGATGAGGTATGCAGTCGCCATCAATAAATACCAGATACTCGCCGTCCGACATTCTGACTGCATTGTTGAGAGCTTCATTCTTTCTCCATCCCTTATCCTCATGCCAGGAGTGCAGTATCTTGATTTCAGGAATCCGGAAATTGTTGCAGTAAGAGTTTGCAGACGCTTCACGGAAGAAGAAGCGGAAAAATATAGGGAATCATGCCTTGCCAGGTCAGAAGACGGAGCAGTTCTGATATCTCCCTTTATAAGCAGCAAAGAAAAAGAGATAATGAAATCTGCGATGGACGCTGGAGGGAAGCTCATCATAATCCGCAAGGAAGGAATACCTCCGTTATTCAAACCGCCGGGCAAATTCTTTGATTACTGCGCTGAGGGTAAACTCCTCTACCTGGCGCCATGGGAATATGACACCCGCAACTCCCCCATTACGCGCCAGGAATGCGTGGAAATGAACACCATGGCCGAGATAATAGCGACTTCTAATATCACATGCCGTCTGAAGATTCAATAGCAAGCCAATACATTGAATCCGAGCTCCAGATCCGGCTGCAGCCCGGACAAAAGCATCAAATCCGATAGCAGCCCTGAAATAAGCTTCAAATCCGATAGCAGCCTTGAAAATTTCAATGAATCCCGCACTCTCTCAATTAGCGGCACCGTCGTGTGCCCGATGCCTCGGCATCGGGATTCAGAAAAACCTCGATTTTTAAATCCCGATTTGTGGTTTTAACCCTTGCATAATTTTCATCATTCCAAAAAATTATGTAATTTTGTTTTTAATAAGCCAACCCGATTGGTATTATCTTTTATTATCAAACACCTTATCAGCAACATTTGCATAGACATGGAAATAACCAAGACTCAATCAGCTCCGTTGGTGTCAGTCATAATGCCGGCATATAAGCAGGCTCAATACATTGGCGATGCGCTTGATTCCCTATTGAATCAAACTTACACCAATTGGGAAGTTGCCGTTGTTGATGATGGTTCTCCCGACAATGTGGAAAGCATAGCCAAGGAGTATGCTGCAAAAGATTCCCGCATAAAGTTTCATCACACTGAAAACGGAGGCGTTGCGCACGCCCGCAACTACGGAGTCTCGGTCACATCAGGAAGTTTCATCCTGCCTCTCGATGCCGATGATCTATTCAGTCCGGATTACATTGAGAAATGTATCGGAATATTCATGTCTCATCCCAAAACATCATTGGTATATTGCCAATGGGAATTTTTCGGGACAAAAAAGAAACTTACCAAACTTAAATATCTCGGATACCGGGATTTGCTGATTGAAAATACGATATTCTGTTCGGCAATGTTCAAACGGGAAGATTTCATCAAAGCCGGAGGCTATGATGAAAAAATCCCATATGGCTACGAAGACTGGGAGCTTTGGTTAAGGCTTCTAAATGAGAATTCTATAGTTTATCAGTTAGAAGAAAGGCTTTTTAAATACAGGATTAAGGACATATCCCGCAGCGAAGATGCAAACAAGGCTAAAAACCGCTTGATTACCAACAACTATATATACAACAAACATAAGGATAAATACAACAGATACTTTCCGGATATAATATCTGAACTTCAACAACTTCACCGCCTTTCGCTCTGGAAAGAGAAAGTCCAGAACCGCCCGGTGTATAAAAGGCTGTGGCACGCGATTAAAGGAGACTTATGATTATTAGAGTATGTTTGAATTTAACACGAATTTAGAGCTTGTTTAACTCCAAACATACTATTAGAGTGTCGTACATTTGTACGGTTAAATGCTTTTGAATAATTTTATCTTCAAATATCAGGTATAACACGCAGGAAAATATGCTATCCATTATAGTCTGCTCGGTTAATTCGTCAAAGCTTCTCAAATTAAAGGAGAACATTGCCTGGACAATAGGCAATAACATCGAATATGAGATTATTGTAGAAAATAATCTAACCAACCCGCGCCCTATAGCGAAGGTATATAACGAAGCGGCGTCAAGAGCGAAATATCCTTACCTACTTTTCATCCACGAGGATGCCGGTTTCATTTCTCAGAACTGGTTCAGACTTATTGAGCCGAAACTGAAGGAAAAGAATTGCGGCATAATCGGTTTTGCCGGTTCGAAGGTTATGTTCAATGTGCCTGGAGGCTGGTTTATGGATCCAAAATGGATTGTGGTGAACCTTAATCAATCCGGTGAGTATTGTTGTGTCAATTCAGGTGAGTCACAGCCATGGAATGAAGTTGTGGCAATAGACGGATATGCAATGTTCCTAAGGAGAGAGATATGGAAAGAAAGCCCCTTCGATGAAGAATCGCTTACCGGATTCCATTGCTATGATATTGATTTCTCCCTCTGCATTGCTAAGAAATATAAGAATTATGTTTGCGGTATTGTCTTGACATACCACGAATCGAGAGGGAATTTTGACAAGACCTGGCTTAAAGAGACAATTAAGCTATATAAAAACAAATGGAAGGGCATGCTGCCAATGATGAGTTCGGATGTCTTTATCAATGACAGCAAAATAAAGAATTTTAATGAGCGGGCATATTTCAGGGTTATAAAACGAATTGGAGAGAGCAGTTTTATTCCGCTCAGTTTCTTATGGGGGTATTTAAAATATCCAATGACATTCCGCTTTATGGAGCACTGTGTGAAAATCCTTTTCATGCAGACAAAAGCTATCGGCAGAATAAAACTGCCTTTGCCTTTAAAACAAAAAGAGAAACAGGAATGAACATATTATACGACAGCCATACATTTTCCGAACAGACATTTGGCGGGATATCCAGATATTTCGTAGAACTTATCAATCACTTGCCTCCGGAATGCCGCCCGCATATTCCATTGATTGCGAGTGAGAATGAGTATCTTAAGCTCTTAGAGGAGAAGAAGTCAGCAATATCGTTACGCCATTTTCCGGAGCACCGTAAGTTATATTACTTCATAAACGGATTCGCAGACAGGCACGCTTTAAGGACAAAGAGCTATGATATATTCCATCCTACCGGTTACGACCCTTACTTCATAGGGAAGACGAAATCCCCTGTAGTCGTGACTGTTCACGACATGATATACCATGAAGGATTGATTTCCGGCAAACATACGTCCGAGATAATAGAAAACATGCGTAAGACCACGCTGGCGGCCGACCGGATAATCGCTATCAGCGATGCGACCAAACGCGCCATACTGCGATTTTATGACATAGACGAATCCAAGATAGACGTGATTCACCATGGTTTCACTCCGGTGTCAGGAAATACTGAAAAATTGGGCTATTGCCCTGAAAGATACCTCCTTTTCGTTGGGCAAAGAGGAGGATACAAAAATTTCGCGACTCTCTTGAAAGCCTTCTCAAAAATCGCGCAGAAAGACAAGACGTTGAATCTTATGTGCACAGGCAGGGCATTCAGCAAGGCAGAAAACAATCGAATCGCCGAATTAGGGCTAAGCGGGAGATGTCATCACCATTTCATTCCAACCGAAGACATGAATGCCCTGTATGCCAATGCGGAATGCTTTATATTCCCATCCAAGATGGAAGGTTTCGGAATGCCCATCCTTGAGGCCTTTGCCGCGCGATGTCCGGCTGTAATAAGCGAGACGAGCTGCTTCCCGGAGATTGCCGGTGATGGAGGAATTTATTTCAATCCTGAGAATCCCGACGAACTTGCCGAGAAAATCATGCTCACCATCAATAATCTCTGTTTCAGAAGGAAGAAGATAGAGGATGGAGAACGAGAACTTAAACGGTTCTCATGGTCTAAAACAGGCAACGAGACAGCCGAAACATACAGTAAAGTCCTGCAAGGGATATAAACCCGGTAATCACAAGGAGTATGGTTAAAAGTATCAGCATAGTCACGGTTACGCGAAATGCCGCCGATCAATTGAAACGCACGATAGACAGCGTGAGCCGACAAAAATATGAAGGGATGGAATATATCGCGATTGACGGCGCATCCACAGACGGTAGCGTCCGAATCATCTCGGAATCACCATGCGTGGACAAGTGGATTTCAGAGCCGGATAGAGGGATATACGACGCCATGAACAAAGGGACTCGCATGGCAAACGGGGAATGGATCCTATTCATGAATGCCGGCGACACATTTGCAGCCGACGATGTCATTGACAGACTCATGACAGCCGTCGACTCCCATCCGGAAACAGATGTGATATACGGAGATGTGATCCGATGCGGCAACACACCTGAAGAAGACTCCGTCAAAGAAGCTTCCGATGTGTTAAAAGGACATCGCCTTGCATTCTGCCACCAGAGCGTCATATGCAGGAGAAAAGACCTATTGGAATTCCCATTCGATGCAAATCACAGGTATTCGGCCGATTTCAAATTCTTCAAGACTCTTCAGAAACACGGACGGAAATTCACCCATATAAATTTCCCGGTAGCCAGATTCGACACTACAGGGGTCTCCACAAGAAACCGCGCCAAAGGATTGGCAGACAACATGCGCGTCATACTGGAAGTTGACGGAATCAAGGGCATTCCCTCCCTTTTTCACCTGCTTCCCACCTATCTCATTTCACGACTGAGAGGGAAATAAGAGGCTTTTAAGCTCAGGATAACAGTCGAGAGCTTTCAAGGTCATGCCAAGATGCACTCTGGAAATCTCTCCACCCAAGCCGCCACGAGAGGCTGCCTTGCGAAGATTCCGGAGATGAAATCTATAGGCCCTTGCCGCTTTTCCAAGAGAAAGATTCCTTCTATAGTATTCCACTCTGCTTTGGGCGTAATACTTCATTTTATTATGATTCACGGTCTCACCCCCCATGCTTTTACCCTCAAGATGAATAATCTTTGCCTGAGGGACAGACACCACATCATATCCTGCCCTATGAATGCGGGCACATAAATCCGTTTCCTCAAAATACATAAAAAACTCGGGGGCAAATCCACCTATCTCTTTTATCAGCTCCGCCCTAAGCATCAGGTCCGCTCCAGTAATATAGCCAACCTTTATCGGATGAGACGTATGGTTGAATCTTGAATTCCGGCCGAACAGAAGATGCTCGGGATGGCGCTTCATGCCCTCGCTGAATTCCCAAAGCGGTCCCGGCAATATCCTCCTGAAAGAGATTGCCCTTGACATATCTTCATGATAGAGGTTACCGCCGCACGCGCCACACTTCGGATGCGAGTCCATATAGTCGAATAGGATTTTTACGGCATTGTTCACAAGTATTGTATCCGGATTGAGACAAAAATAATATTTACCCTTCGCAACTCCGAACCCCACATTGTTCGCAGTTCCAAACCCCCTGTTTTCAGGCATCTCCATGTATCTAACCGGTACACTCCCCCCAGAAAGGTTCAACATGGACCTCGATTCTGCTGTCGGAGCACTGTCAACTATTATGATTTCGCAATCTATGCCGACAGTTCTTTCCTCAATCGAGCGGATTGCATCAAGAATGAGATCCTCGGTGTGATAATTGACTATTATTATACTTACGTCCATTCTTATCTATTTATTTTTCCACAACTTCGATTTCGCCATCATAAGAGCCAGCCTTACCGTATCCTTCATGTGGCGGAAGGTGCAGGGATATTTCAGGAAATATCGCATATGCCCGGCTGTCGAGACACCATCGCGGTTCAATTTCCTGACAAACTTGAAATATGCCCGTTCTTCCCATTTCTTAATCACGGCAGCCGGAAACGAGATGTCAGAACTCGTCATTGGAAGGAAATGCCGCCACTTGTTCTCATACATCTTCATGGTTTCGCTCATCCATGCATTGTCTAAATGCCCGGGAGAGTCATGATAGATATCAACACATGTGCATACATAATTCTTATATTTTTTAGCGACACACAGCGAGAAATCAACATCATAGCAATGAAAACCGGACAGCAGGGCGGTATCGAAACGCACCTCGCGCCAAACCTCCTTCCGGACAAACATCGACACTCCGTCAAGAGATACCGTTTCTTCAAACGCCTTCTCATCATCTATTGTAACCTTAAACTTTGTCCCGCACTCAATCACATTCATAAGCATCCAGCGCGAATCGATGCACCATCCTGACGGCACATCAAACATTATCTTTGAACCGGCAAAGCCGATCACTCCGCAATCCTGTTCAGAAAGTTTCTCCTCAATCACAGGCCACCAATCACGGGAAATGAAACCGGCATCCTCATGCATGAAAAGCAGATATGGGAACTTTGCCCTTTCAGCACCTTCGTTATAAACCGCAGTCAAGGGTCTCGGGCTGACGTTGTTCTCAATTGCTATAATCTCATATTCACATCCGCAGATGGTTTCTTCAATATTCTTACGGAAACGCACAAGACGCTCCGGATTGACCGTACTTACTATTATTGATACCATATCCACAGGCTACTTCATCAACGAAAGATACTTGTCGACAACCAGCAAACCAACCAATTTTTCCCGTTTCTTATCGGAAAATTGACTAATCCACTTTTTTGACTCCTCGGAAATCATCTGCGCTTCCTTAGGATGATTCATATAATAAGCTATTTTCTCGCCCACGTCAGAGAAATCCGGGGCAATCTCAATATAATGTTTACCGCCCTCAAGCTGCGAATGCATAAGCCATCCCTCAACGCTGGGTTTCGGCATCACAGGAACACAATTCGAAGCCATGATCCATTGCAACGACGATGCCATGTCGTATCCCTCAAGGGCAAGAATAAACTTATATTTGAAATGATCGGGTATCGACACGAACTCGGATTGCCAGCGTGAAGGATGGCTACGATTCGTGTCGCCCAAATCAAACATTCCATTGTCTGACCATTTCTCAAAAAACTTTACTCTCTCCGGCTTATTGAAAATATCTCCCCTGAAAAAAAGTTTCGGAATCTTCTTATAGAAAGGGATATTGTCGTGAGGGTTAAGCCAATGGCGTATCGAGTCGAGATTGAGAATCACCGCGTTCTCTTCATTCTTTCCATTGAGCCTGCGAGCTTTGATAAGAGTGGGGACCGCCGGATTCTCCCATACATCACCATCTTTGAATGCAAGAACCGAATCTTCAGGGAAGTAACGCAAAGTGCGTTGGGCATCAATCGCATAGCGACTCTGAAATTTACCCACCTTCACATCCTTGAGGACGACTCCGGCTTCCTCAGAAATATAGAAAGGCTCCTCAAGACGGCAATAAATGTCGCGACGCCATCTGAGATAGTCGGCATCAGCACGCTTCTCCCAGTTGCGCAACATCCTTCTTCGTCTGGCATTGAGCCAGAAACGGGGCACAAGATTATGAAGTGCTCCCCCGATATAGAAGAACAGCGGCATCTTTTTACCCGGCAAGATGTATTTCTCAATGAAATTCATATTACAAAATTAACGTAAAATTTAGAAATTCGGAAGTTTATGAGTAATTTTGCAATATGCAAAACGTATTTACTTCAATATTAAGTTTGATATTGCTGGTATCTTGCAGCGCGAAGAAGGCAAATTCCACCGATGAATCCGCCGGTTTTCAGGATTCATCCGAAATGATTGCCAACGCCGGGGAAGCTGTATCGTTCGATGCCGACAGCGCTTACGTCTATCTGAAAAAGCAGGTGGACTTCGGGCCGCGTGTACCCAACACCGAGGCTCATCGCCTCGCCGGCGACTGGATGGTTTCGGAGCTGAAACGTCACGGTGCATACGTAATGGAACAACGCGCCGGCCTGAAGGCTTTCGACGGCACCGTTCTCAAAGCACGAAACATCTTCGGCCAGTTCAATCCTGAAATTGACGACCGCACCCTGCTCCTCGCGCACTACGACTGCCGCCCCTGGGCGGACGAAGACCCTGACCCGGAAAAACGGAAGCTACCCGTTGACGGAGCCAATGACGGGGCAAGCGGCGTGGCTGTACTCCTTGAAATCGCACGCCAGATTTCCATCGACAATCCCGGGAAAGGGATTGACATACTTTTTGTCGATGCCGAAGACTGGGGCACAGAAGGAGATGACGACTCATGGGCGATGGGCGCGCGTCATTTCGCACAAAACCCCATAAAGGATGGCTACATGCCATCAAGAGTAATCGTTGCGGACATGGTAGGCGGTACGGGTGCAAAATTTCCTATTGAATATTTCTCTCAGCAATCAGAGCCAGATCTTGTTTCGGCAATATGGAATTGCGCAGCGGAGAGTGGCAACGGTGCACTGTTCCCCCGACAGTTGGGAGGAGCAGTGACCGATGATCATGTTGAATTTATCAAACAGGGAATCCCGGCAGTTGATATAATCGAGTATCATCCACGCTCGGGATTCAATCCCAACTGGCACACATCTACCGACAATATCGACAATATCGACAAGAACACCCTCAAAGCGGTGGGCGAAACTATAATGACCTATATTCGCCGGTATTTAAATTAAACATTTAACATTAAACATTACACATTAAATAAAGAGATGAATTTCATAGAAGAACTGACGTGGCGCGGCATGATCCATACCATGATGCCCGGCACAGACGAACAGCTCAACAAAGAGATGACCACAGCATACCTCGGAATCGATCCGACGGCAGACTCACTTCACATCGGTCACCTCTGTGGAGTCATGATGCTCCGTCATTTCCAACGATGCGGGCATAAACCCTTAGCTCTTGTTGGCGGTGCCACCGGAATGATCGGCGACCCTTCGGGAAAATCCGCCGAGCGCAATCTTCTTGACGAGAAAACCCTCCGCCACAATCAGGAGGCGATTAAGAAACAGCTTGCAAAATTCCTCGACTTCGAATCGGATGCCCCCAACCGTGCGGAAATGGTCAACAACTATGACTGGACCAAAGACGTGACATTCCTGGATTTCGCGAGAGAAATCGGCAAGCACATCACCGTCAACTACATGATGGCGAAAGACAGCGTGCAGAAACGTCTGAACGGAGAAGCCCGCGACGGACTAAGCTTCACGGAGTTCACCTATCAGCTTCTGCAGGGATTCGATTTCCTCCACCTATATCAAGACAAAAACTGCAAGCTTCAGCTTGGAGGTTCTGACCAGTGGGGAAATATCACCACAGGAGCCGAACTGATCCGCCGTAAACTCGGCGGGGAAGTCTTCGCGCTGACATGTCCGTTAATCACTAAAGCAGACGGCGGCAAATTCGGCAAGACAGAAAGCGGAAATGTGTGGCTTGATCCACGCTACACTTCCCCCTATAAGTTCTATCAGTTCTGGCTCAACGTCTCTGATGCGGATGCTGAGAAATATCTTAAGATATTCACGTTCCTATCGAAAGAGGAGATTGAAGAGCTCGTGCGTGAACATAACGAGAACCCCGGCGCCCGTCCGCTCCAGAAGCGCCTTGCGAAAGAGGTAACAACGATGGTTCACAGCGAGAAAGATTACGAAGCTGCCGTTGAAGCGTCACAGATTCTTTTCGGCAACAATACCGGAGAGGCTTTGAAAGCTCTTGATGAGCAGACACTTCTTGACATCTTCGATGGCGTGCCACGTTTTGTAATATCAAAGGCTGAACTCGAAGCAGGGATTCCGGTACTCGACCTTTTAGCTGTAAAGGCAACAGTGTTCCCATCGAAAGGTGAAGCGCGCAAAATGATTCAGGGTGGAGGAGTAAGCCTGAACAAAGAGAAGCTTACAGATTCCGCAGCCGTCATAGACTCGACTTCCCTGCTTGGCGGCAAATATCTACATATCCAGAAAGGGAAGAAGAACCATTTCCTCCTGATAGCAGAATAAGAAGTCAACAGATAAAACATCGGGGCGAAGTTATTAATTTAACTTCGCCCCGATGTTTTTATTCATATACAATCAATGAAGTTGTGTAACTACTCAGCTATTTTCTTTTTAGGTAAAATGCATAGTATCAATGTAGGGCTACACCCCGGTGCAGCCGCAAAAACGGAAAAAACTGCATCGCGATACCGGATGCTCCGGGGGAGCATCCCTACATTTGACTGGCACTCAATCGGTTTTTATAGCCGAGTAGTTACTGTCTGGCTCTCTTTTGTTAAAATCCATTTTCGGTGCAGTCACATAGCCCACTATGCTCCTTTGCCTTAAATGGATTTTATCCAAAAGATAGCCGCCCCAAATTTCACATTTATTTTTAAACAAGCTCTTAATAGTACAAATATCATGCCAAATATCAGGAAAAGGATAGAGTTTAGCAAGGTGAGGATATATCAGCAGGAACTGAGGCCGGAAAACACCGATGAAAACGGAGATAAAAACGACGAGGAGGGAAAAGATTTTTCAGAGTGTGAAATAAAATTTGAAATCAAAGGGGAAAATCTAAACGGACACGGCCCGCAGATAGCTGCCACCGTAACCGATGAAAACGGGGAAAGCCATCCTGCCATGGGAGGATGGCCTGAAGTTGAAGTGGCATTCACAGTAAGTGAAAGTGACATCCCGAGGGTTAACGCATGGTTTGACGACAACTATCAGGGAGTGACTGAGCCGGAGAGCGCGCTGTTACAGAAAAATCGCACTGCTGCGGTGCTTAACGCACTCAAAAGTTACTTCAATTCCGCGGTTTCATCGAATCTTTTTACATCTCCATTCCGAATCGGATGGCACTACCGCTTCACCGATGGCTCGCTTTCCACATTTCACGACTCCGGAATATTGGCATGCTTTCACTCTGCGCCCCGATTGCTTATTGTGAGGCGGCAGCTCTCCGACAAGCACCTCCACACCCGCGCCCAAGTGAGGAATATACCCGGAAGGCTACATTATCAGCTACAGCCTGCATCAGATTTCAAAGAAATCCGCGACAGATTAAAGGCAATCGAAATATACATTACAAAGCCGGTGGAATTGTATCCCCCCAACGGAGAGGTTGCCGGCATACGAAGCGTGACCATTGACGGGTCTCCACACCGCTGCTGGCATTACGACCGATATTCGGAGAGCGATGTAGCGTTACGTGTTTCCCAGGATAATGATTTTCGGAGAATAGGGTCAATTTCCATCAATGAAATCGGTGATAACAACAATTATATAGCCGTTCCCATTGCCGCCGGAGCTTTGGCGGATTTCTCAAAACTGCCAAAACCGGATTCCACAACCGGAGGCAATCCTTCAATGGCGGGGAAAACAATAAGAATCCTCACCGAACCGCTGCATCTCGATTATAAGGAGGATGAGAAAAGCGTCCGGGCAGTAACCCTCCGGGGAGTGTTCCAAAGGGACAAGGTAAAGTTTCGGCTATATGCTTCCCAGCATCGCGAAAACCGGCATCTTATAGCATCTGTAACCGGGCCCTATATCCGCGGTATATATGGAAACCGCTGGCGCTGGTTCGAAATTGAGATAGAAGCGCAGATGCGCGAGGGCGACTTCTTTGAAGCCGCGACCTTCGAATTCAACGTTTCTTGAAATAATCGTTATACATCTTGATCCCGAAGACAATGGCGGAAGAAGTTCCGGTGATCAGATTGGTAATCCACAAAGGCATATTGCCAAGCATGAATCCCTGAATGACGAAGAATACAGACCCAAGAAACATCAGCAGAAAAGTTGGGAGTGCGATACCGTCGGTATCGCGAGTGCGGATTGTATATATTGCCTGGGGGAGATAACCAAACACCATACATATTGCGGCCGCATAGCCGATTATAGTTACGAGCACTTTAATTAATGTTTAATGTTGAATATTTAATGTTTAATGTTGAATGCCTTCCTTTAATGTGAAATGCCGAATCAAACCATTAAACATTTCACATTAAACATTTCACATTACAATAAGGTTCTTGGGAAGGCGTCGATAAATGAGCCGGGGGTGGCGTTCAGAATCTCGACACCACGGGAGTCGGCAAACTCCTTGACAGCGAAATAGCTGCGGAAAGCTATCGAAAAGCTCTCGTATATCTGATGCAGGTGAATGTCTTTGTAAAGGTTCTCCACGCGCTCCCGCTCCTTCTCGTTGTCGCGATAAAAATGCGGTTGCACCGACACCACTCGGTTGTTGTCTGTCACCCACAGGGTCTTGCTCCAGCTGTGGTCAGCCCCTGTAAGGAGAATCTTAGAATAGCCCTCCCTGATAGCAATCATAAGCGCGGGCACAAGGACATTGCGCGGCCTTGGCATTGCAAGCCCATGCCCATACAGAAATCTCACCAGCCATTTCCAGCCGGAGGCAGGCGTGAGATTGAAATACCTCACCTCGATATTATCCGGCAAACGTTTTAAATCCTCGCATTTCCTTTGCTTTACGGGGACATAGAGTGCCATCCTCCAGTCCACTCGCCCCAATGCAGACCACATATCCTCAACATTCCCCTGTTTCCGTTCCTGAAAAAACAGGCCGTCGGCGAGAATATGCATCTTAGGCCTGAGGTCGAAAAAATCCTGCGTGAGCGGTGCGAAATTCACAGAAAGCAGGTCATGAGATTTAAGCACATCCTTATGATTGTCAATGGCATCACGCAGGGAAGGGCCATTTCCCATCACAATCAATTCGCCCTTGTTTTCAGCGGATGCCGCCGACGGCTTGCCGGACATCAGACCCACTTTCAAAAGCGAAGCCATCGAATCTGCGAATGCGCCCAAAATACCTTTTATTTTATCAACTTTTCCCATCTTATAATCAGAAGTTGTATCAGCCAAATTTTAATCATAAATAATCTACAAAATTGCGAAATAATTGTTATTTTTGCAAAAATAATTTTTAAGCGGTTGTTTAAAAGAGTGCGGTCGTTGCGAGCAACAACCGCTCCGGTTTGCGAGCAACATAGATTACTAATTTAGACAATTAAAATATAAATTTCAAAATGACAATCAATCAAAAACTTGCAGATGCAATCAACGACCAGATCAATGCTGAATTCTGGTCAGCGTTCCTTTATCTTTCAATGGCATGCTACTGGGAACAGCAGGGCCGCTCAGGAATCGCAAACTGGTTTAAGGTTCAGTTCAAAGAAGAGCAGGCGCATGCTGAAATTTTCATCGATTACCTGCACGCACGCGGCGGGGAAGTGAAGCTCCAGCCAATCGACAAGATGAAACAGACATGGAATTCCCTTGAAGAGACATTCAGCGACACCTTGGCTCACGAGCAGAATGTGACAAAACGTATCAACGACCTTTACGCCCTCGCAGAAGAGGAGAAAGATTATGCAACACGCCAGATGCTGAACTGGTATATCGCGGAGCAGGTTGAAGAAGAAGACAACGTCCAGAAAATTCTCGACAACCTCAAGCTTGTGAACGGCGACGGAACCGGCATACTCCAGATCGACCGCGAACTCGGAGCCCGCACATTTGTCGCACCCAGCATAGCGAAGGAATAAGCATAAATGCCCTTATTTCAATAGAGAATAATAATTATGGAAAAAATTCCGTAATTATTATTCTATTTGAAAAATTTTGACTAATTTTGCAACGTGGTTAACAAGGGAACTGCATGCCCCCTTGAAACAGAAGAAGGCAAAATAACATTAAAACCCAAATAAATATCTAAGATTTATGGCAACATTGGATTTGTCCCAGTATGGGATCAAAGATGTGAAGAACATCATTCACAATCCCTCTTATGAAGACCTTTTCAAGGATGAGACCAACCCCGCTCTTGAGGGCTATGAAAAAGGAATCCAGACCGACCTTGGTGCAGTTGACGTATTCACAGGCGTTTACACAGGCCGTTCACCCAAAGATAAATATCTCGTAAAAGACGAGGAAACCGAGAACACCGTTTGGTGGACAACAGAAGAATATAAGAACGACAACAAGCCTATCACTACAAAGGTATGGGACGAGCTTCGCGAAAAAGCCGTGAACGAGCTCAGCGACAAGACTCTCTATGTTGTTGACTGCTTCTGCGGCGCCAATCCCGCAACCCGTCTGAGCGTTCGCTTCATCATGGAAGTTGCATGGCAGGCACACTTCGTGACCAACATGTTCATCCGTCCCACAGAGGAGGAACTCAAAGACTTCAAGCCCGGTTTCGTTGTGTTCAACGCTTCAAAGGCTAAATGCGAAAACTACAAAGAGCTCGGTCTCCACTCCGAGACAGTGGTTGCCTTCAATATCAAACAGCGCGAGCAGGTGATCATCAACACCTGGTATGGCGGTGAGATGAAGAAGGGTATGTTCTCAATGATGAACTACTTCAACCCCCTCCGCGGCATCGCTTCAATGCACTGCTCTGCAAACACCAACATGGAGGAGACTTCAACAGCAATCTTCTTCGGTCTTTCCGGAACAGGTAAGACTACACTTTCAACTGACCCGAAACGTAAACTCATCGGCGACGACGAGCACGGTTGGGACGATGACGGTGTGTTCAACTATGAAGGCGGCTGCTATGCAAAGGTTATCAATCTCTCTAAAGAGAATGAGCCCGACATCTACGGCGCTATCAAGCGCGACGCCCTTCTTGAGAATGTAACCGTTGAATTCCGCAGCCCGGAAGGTGAATGCAACTTCGCAGACAAGAGCGTTACAGAGAACACCCGCGTTTCATATCCTATCTACCACATCGAGAACATCGTTAAGCCCGTTTCCAAAGGTCCGGCTGCAAAACAGGTGATCTTCCTTTCCGCAGACGCATTCGGGGTTCTTCCTCCCGTGGCTATCCTGAACAACGAGCAGGCTAAATACTACTTCCTCAGCGGCTTCACCGCTAAACTTGCGGGAACAGAGCGCGGCATCACAGAGCCGACCCCCACTTTCTCTGCATGTTTCGGTCAGGCATTCCTCTCACTGCATCCTACAAAATATGCAGAAGAGCTTGAGAAGAAGATGACAGCAAACGGCGCTAAGGCTTATCTCGTGAACACAGGTTGGAACGGTACAGGCAAACGTATCTCAATTCCTGATACACGCGGTATCATCGACGATATCCTAAACGGCGATATCGAGAAAGCTCCTACAAAGGTGCTTCCTTACTTCGATTTCGTTATCCCGACTGAACTTCCCGGCGTTAACCCTGCCATCCTTGATCCGCGCGACACTTACGCAGACCCCAAGGAATGGGACGAGAAGGCAAAGAAACTCGCCGAGATGTTTATCAACAATTTCAAGAAATTCGAGACCAACGCAGCCGGCAAAGCCCTCGTTGCAGCAGGTCCGAAACTCTGATAAACAGCTTCTTTCAATAACGTTCCAAGAGACATCTCAATCGAGGTGTCTCTTGTTTTTTTATGCCCTAAAGCTGAACAGCAACACGTTCTTATCCGTTTTATTACCAAAAAGGTTGCGAATATATGAAATTGCTTTGGAAAACACACCTGGTCCTGTCGGGCATATTCTTTATTACGATGCCGGGACTCGCGGAAACCACCCCCATGCTGCGTGATTCCCTCCCTACGGAATGGGAATATTCATCTCAATACAGCACTGCGATGCCATCAGACGACCGCTGGTGGGAAGGTTTTGACGACCCCGTGCTCACCTCCCTCATAAAACTTGGCGAAAGCAATTCTTTCGACCTCACAATGGCGTTACATAGAATCGAAATGGCACGCCAGAACTGGGAGCTCGCCAAGGCTGCATATTATCCAACGATCGGAATATCGGCAGGATGGACAAAGGAGCAACAGTCCGGCATGACATCCTCCTACTCCGGGAAAGCCATGGGGACCGACTATTTCTCGTTAGGATTGAATTTCTCCTGGGAAATCGATGTATTCGGACGCGTGCGAGAGCAATCCAAAGAAGGGAAGGCAACCTATAATGCCACCAAAGCGGAGTATTCCGCAGCCATGATATCCCTATGCTCCAACATAGCCACAGCATACTTCAATTACCGTCTCGCCCAGGGACGTATAGACGTGGCGCAACGCCAGATAACATCGCAGGAACGCATCTCGAAGATCACGGATGCACGCTATGAAACCGGACTGGCGTCGAAACTCGACGTTGCACAATCTTTGACCGTATTATACTCAACACAAGCTTCCCTCCCCGCGCTCATCAACATGCAGAATGCCGCCCTCAACAGCCTCGCACTGCTTGTGGGGCGCTATCCGGACGATATAAAGGAAACGTTGGTTTCGGCTCGCGACCTACCCAATGCATTCCGCATGGTTAAAATCGGCGTGCCGGCCGACCTTATCCGGCGCCGCCCGGATATACTCCGGGCAGAATATGAACTCGCGGGATATGCCGCAGCAGTTGGGATTGCTAAAAAGGATTTCCTGCCGACTTTGTCACTTAACGGTTCTGTAGGCACATCCGCACACAAAATTGATAACCTTTTTAGTAAAAACAGCTTCACCTACTCCATAGCTCCTCAGCTTTCATGGACAATATTCGAAGGGATGGCGCGCAACCGCCGGATGGCGGCAGCCAAGGAGCAGATGCTGGCCGGAATCGACAACTACAACCTCACGGTGATGAACGCGGTGATTGAAACCGAAAACGCGCTCTCTACGTACGACAGCTCCCTGCGTCAGATATCGCTTTACCGGAAAGTACTCAAAGAAAGCGAAGAGTCATTCACATTAGCCGTTGACCGCTATAAAAAGGGACTGTCATCATTCACAGACGTCATGAACGCGCAGATAAGCATGCTCGAATACGAAAACACCCTTCTGGAAACCCGTGCCGCGGCATTGACATCGCTTGTAAAGATTTATGCGGCAGTTGCGGGAGCACCGGAGTAGACCTTGGACATTAGGCTTTAGGCTTTAGGCATTAGATTTTTTTAAGAATTAAGTTTTAGTTATGAGATATTTATACTTGTTTTTGGCAACGGCATTAGTGTTTTGCGGATGCCATAAGAAGGAGAAGTCCGCGGGGGAGACCATCCCGAAGGTTCAGGTTTCTACGCCGATGGTGGATTCAGTGACGCTACACCGCACATATCCCGGATATATCCGCGCCTTGAACAGTGCGGATGTGGTGGCGCGGGTAAGCGGCCAACTGCTCACACAGAATTACAAGGAGGGTGATTATGTCAACAAGGGTCAGGTGCTTTTCACAATCGAACCTTCCAAATACCGCGATGCCGTGCAACAGGCACAGGCGGCCCTCAATACTGCCGAAAGCCAATATGCCTACGCTTCCCGACAATACGATGCCATGAAAAGGGCAATCGAGGCAGATGCCGTATCTGAAATGGAAGTGATACAGGCAGAAAGCAACATGAACACCGCCAAGGCCGCCATCCAGAATGCCAGAGCCGCGCTCTCCACAGCACGTGAGAATCTCGGATACTGCACGGTGAGGGCCACTCGTTCGGGACATTGCTCTATTGCAACAGTCTCTACAGGCAACCTTGTGAACGGTGAGGCATCTCCGGTTACGCTCGCCACTATTTATGACGACTCGGATGTAAAGGCCGTCTTCGAAATAGAGGACGGGCAATACGAGATCATGATGAACGGCAACCGCAATCAGGAAAATTCGCTGCTCAGTGCAATCCCGCTAAAATTCCAGCAGCCGCTACCTCATTCATATACCGCGGACCTTTACTATGTAGCGCCCAATGTGGACACCGGAACCGGCACGATAGTCCTGGAGGGGCATTTTGCCAACAAGTATAAAGAGCTTAAGGACGGAATGTATGTTTCTGTCGATCTCCCTTACGGCACAGAGCCTAAGGCAATTCTCATACGCGACGCTTCAATCGGCACAGACCAGCTCGGTAAATATGTATACGTAGTGAACGATTCCAACAAGGTTGTCTACACACCTATCGAAATCGGGGAACTATACCGGGATTCCCTGCGGCTTGTAACCAAAGGACTGACCCCCAAGGACAGATATGTCACCCGTGCGATCATGACCGTCAGGAACGGCGAAACGGTGAAACCCTTCGAATAATGTTAAATGTGGGATGTTAAATGTTCAATGAATTGATTCGACATCACGCATTAAACATTTAACATTAAAGAACGGCATTCAACATTAAACATTACTCATTAAACATTAATTGAAATGTTCTCGAATTTCTTCATAAAGCGGCCGATCTTCGCTACGGTCATAGCTGTATTGATGGTGTTGGCGGGACTGATGACCATCCATACCCTCCCTGTGTCGCAATATCCCGACATCACACCGCCGACAGTCATGGTCAGCGCAACATATCCGGGGGCGAACGCCACCACCGTGGCGCAATCCATAGGGGTGCCCATCGAACAGCAGATCAACGGCGTGGAGGGGATGCTCTATATGAGTTCCAATTCAGGCGACGACGGGAGTTATATGCTTACCGTGACGTTTGAAAACGGCACCGACATAAATCAGGCTGCCATAGATGTCCAGAACCGTGTCAGCATGGCCCAGGGACAGCTCCCCAACGCCGTCATACAGCAGGGAGTGAACGTAATGAAGGAATCGAGCAACCAAGTGCTTTTCTGCGCCTTAGAGAGCGATGACCCGCGTTATGACGCGCTATACCTCACTAACTACGCTCAATTGAATGTCATAGACCCTCTTTCGCGCGTGGAAGGTGTCGGAGGAGTGGAAGCGTTCGGAGCCGGGGAATACAGCATGCGCATCTGGCTCGACCCGGCATTGATGCGTGCACGCGGACTTTCTCCCTCGGATATTGAAAATGCAATCAGGGCACAGAATATGGAAGTATCCGCAGGTTCGGTAGGGGCAGCCCCGACGGGAGGGCCGGATGAATTCAAATATACGATCGTAGTGCAAGGCAGGCTTTCAGACGTGTCACAGTTCGAGAACATCGTGCTGCGCACGGACAACACCGGCGTATTGCGTCTGAAGGATGTGGCACGTGTTGAACTGGGCAGTTCGTCATATTCGGGAATAGCCAAAGTCAACGGTAAGGAAACGGCAATGATCGGAGTGCGACAGCTTCCGGGAGCCAACGCATTGGATGTTGCCAAAGGCTCTATCAAGGAACTTGACCGGCTGAGCAAATATTTCCCCGATGGGGTCAACTACCGCATCGTGATGAATTCCACGGATTACGTGAGCAAGTCGATCGACGAGGTGATGGTAACATTTCTGGAAACATCGTTGATCGTGATGGTGGTTATTCTCTTGTTCCTCCAGAACTGGAGAGCGGTGATTATCCCTATGCTGACTATACCCGTATCCCTCATTGCCACGTTCGCGGTGATGAAAATAATGGGGTTCTCCATCAACACGCTCACGCTTTTCGGACTGGTGCTCGCCATAGCTATTGTGGTGGACGACGCGATAGTGGTTGTAGAAGACTGCTCGCGCTTAGTGGACCAGGGTAAACTGAACCGTATACAGGCGGCGGAGAAAGCGATGTCCGAGCTGACCGGACCGGTAGTCGGGGAAGTGCTCGTCCTGCTGTCGGTATTCGTGCCCACCGCTTTCGTGAGCGGAATCACGGGAGAGCTGTATAAACAGTTTGCGCTTACCATTGCCGTATCCACCGCATTCTCAGGATTCAACGCCCTGACTTTGACACCGGCGTTGTGCGCGCTGTTCCTGAAGCCCCGCACAGAATCTAAATTCTTCATTTACCGTTGGTTCAACAAAGGTTGGAGCAAGGTTGAAGGTTTATACGAAAAAGTTGTAGGCAAAATGCTGAAGCATTCCACAGCCTCGCTTCTCGTATACCTTGCGGTTGCTGCGGTAGCGTTCTGGGGTTTCTTCAAATGGCCGACAAGCTATATCCCTGAAGAGGATATGGGATATTTCATGACCTCAATCCAGCTTCCGACCGGAGCAAGCCTGCAACGCACCGAAAAAGTGACAGACGCTATGGCTGCCCAAATTCTGAAAGAAGTGCCGCAGGTGAAAGACGTGATGGCATTTTCCGGAATGTCATTCTTAGGAGGCAACGGGTCAAACTATGGCTCTTTCTTCGTGATGCTCAAGCCCTGGAAAGACCGCAAAGGGAAAGGGAATTCAATCAATGCGGTCATCGCGAAGGTCAATGAAATAACGTCGCAATATCCCGAAGCCATATCCTTCTCCATCAATCCTCCCGCCATTCCCGGACTCGGAATGTCGTCCGGTCTGGAAATGCAGCTGCTCGACATTTCAAACTTAGGCACGGGAGAACTCACCAAAGCCCTCGAAAGCATAGAGAAGGCAGTTCAGAAAGATCCGAGAATCGCATCTGTCACCTCTACATTCCAAGGTGAGGTGCCGCAATACAGGCTCGTGTTCGACCGTGACCGTGCCATGATGCAAGGAGTCGGTCTCAACGACATCTATTCAACACTTTCGGCTTACATGGGGGATTCATATGTCAACGATTTCTTCGATTTCGGACGTGCGTTTCAGGTCACCGTCAAAGGAGATCCTGCCGCACGTGGAAACATTCAGGACGTTCGCCGTCTTGCAGTTACCAATGCAGAAGGGAATATGGTCCCGTTCTCAGCGTTCACCACAATAGAACCTACAATGGGTGTTTCAAACGTTTCAAGATACAATATGTATACTACAGCAGGACTGACGGCAACTCCGGCAAGTGGGGTAAGCTCTTCGGAGGGAATTAAGGCAATGGAAGAGATTGTGGGGGAAACACTCGGCAAGAACTACAGCTATGCATGGACGGGGCAGGCATATCAGGAGACACAGTCAGGAGTGACCGTATCGTTCGTATTCATCTTCGCCATCATCATGACAATCCTCGTATTGTCGGCACAATATGAGAGCTGGACAGACCCGATAGCCGTTGTACTCAGTATGCCGGTGGCAATCCTCGGGACAGTGCTCGGCTGTATTTTCATGAACCAGAGCATAAGCATCTATACGCAGATCGGTTTGATCCTGCTGCTCGGCATGTCGGCAAAGAATGCCATCCTGATTGTGGAATACGCCATGGATTACCGTAAAAGCGGCATACCCATCGTCAAAGCAGCGCAGGATGCCGGAGTCGTGCGTTTCCGTCCGATCATGATGACCGCGCTGGCGTTCGTATTCGGAGTGATGCCGATGATGTTCGCAACCGGGCCGGGAGCCAACAGCCGCATCGAACTCGGCACCGCCGTAGTCTTCGGCATGGCGATGAACGCCTTCATAGGCACCCTGTTCGTGCCTAACTTCTGGGTATTGATGCAGACCATCCAGGAGAAATACCTCTCCAAGATAATCAAGCCCCCGAAGAACATCATTCAATCATGAGTGTATCAATCTCTACGGGAACCTCTGTCGAAATCTGAGGGTCGAAACTTTCGTCAAGGGATACGGTGTCGGTTTCCTGGAGATCGGGCATTGTATCCTTTTCCGGTTCTTTGGGAGCTTCATCCTGATATGTAAAGATAGGCTCTTCCCAGATGCTGTCTTGCATCAGGATGGGATTCTCAGTGTCATAACTGTCGCCATTGCCGGGGTTCATATTGATTTCACCGCTGTTGAGAGTGGTTATCATCATCAAAAGGCCGAATATCAGGAACAGTATACATATTGCGCTCAGCAACTTATCAATCCCAAGAAAATTAACTTTCCGGGGTCCATCCTTTTCGTCTCCCCCTTTTAACGCACGCGAAGCGAGCGCGGCAAGCGGGCACATAGACCCGACACACCATATAGTCCCCACGACACCGAGAGCCACAAACCCCACCTCCGGCCCGAGAAGTCCGACAAAACCGAGAAGCACACCTATAACCCCGGCAGTGACAATAAGCCACGCGCCGACAGATATCCATGCATCGCGACCGCTTTCACAGCCCTTAAAATCGGAGTATCGTCTAAAAAACGGGGTTATAAAATATCTTTCAAAAAAACCGGTATGAGTCATGATGCAAATTTAACAATACTTTTTAACTTAAGCAAATTAACTTAAACAAATAAAAGAGCTTGCGGATTAACCCGCAAGCTCTTTTACCCTAACCGCCGTGTCACAGGCCACCCTGTACACAAGGCTACGGGGAATCCATAAGGTCTCCGGATCTTCACGACGCGGCAAAGGTACATATCCGGCAATCTCTACATATGCTCCGGGGTCATTACTTCCGATGAATTCGAGTTTTCTTCGCCTTAATCCCTCCTTGAGTGCCACCATCGGGGATTTGCGAATACCCTTACGAGATCCTCGGGCATCAGAACGCAAAGAATATATCGGTGAATCCGAAGAAACAGCTGTTGTCACCGTGCGCCTCCAGTCGCTCATACGGAACACCGTCAACCGCAAGAAATCTTCAGGAAGTTCCATCTCTCCCATTCCGGGAAGAATCCATTCGACTTCGGCATCCATATCGAGCCATTCATCAATATCCTTATTGTCTGCCTTCCTGACAGTGCCCTCGGCACAGTCAGGAAGGAGCTCTGCAATAAGGTCGGCAAGGCTTGTATGAGGATAGCCGAATTCCGTCTTATCGGCGATGATTTCCTCGTTTTCATCGAGCAATCTCAACACCTTCGACACCATCTCAGATACCTTTACTTCCATAATCAGGGACTTTTCTTAAGCAGAAGTATTTTTCTATGTTTAAACCAATGACTCTGCTCTATCAGGTGGATGACAGCCGGATTATCAGTGGTGAAAGTTGCCGGCGAAACGCCGTAACCCGTCACCGTGCCTCCCGTGAAATGCACCCTTACAGTGCTCCTTCCCGCCGGGATGAGAGCGTTCCACTCTATCATCCCGTTTACACCATACGTCTTTTTCATAAATATAATCTAAATCTAAAGCCTAAAACCTAATGCCTAAAGCCTAAAGCCTACTACCCTATCTCAATTTCCCCGGAATACGGCTGCCATCCGATCCTTTCAACGCCATCGTCACCCACTGCCTTCACCGCCTGCCAGATCTGGCCGATGCGGGCAGACGCAGACATTCCGGGACAGTCGGCCGTAAGGTAGAACACATCGCCGGGGACCGCATCCTCCGGAGCCGTCTCGCCATTCCACATCCTGAATGAGAAAGAGCCTTCAGTCGGTTTGTCGCCGTCGCCGTCAATCCATATATGGCAGCTCCCTTTCAACGCAAGCGCATCCCATATCAGGATACCGTTGCGCGTAGCCTCCTCGCCATCGACACGGTCGCTGAAGCTATGTTCCGCAGAATAGACATAATGCACGAGCCGGTTTTCTCCGATCAATGCGCCGGAATTGCTCCAGCCGAGGCGGTCGAGCGTAGGTTCACGTTTAATCTCGATATCCCCGAAAACCGTATGGAAATTGGTAACTGTCCATCCGACCGAATTCACTTTAGTGGAAATCTGTATCTCGGGATGCTTGGAGAAGTCGATACACTGAATCTGCTCAAGAAGATTCTTTCCCGCAAGAAGCAACGCCGTCTTGGGCACATCCTCGCCGGTGAAGAACATTTTTGCAAGCGCGATAACATCTTCCACCGTCCATTTCCCCTTATGCATAAGCTCGCGTTTGAACTGCCAGCGAAGCCCTTCGGTGCAATATACATACTGCAACCCCATGCGCGGCACATTCATCTTGAATTTTCCTGCACGTCCCGCCCATAGCGTGCGGTTACCCCGGACCTTGAAATTGGCGATGGCCTGCTCGGCGATGATGGCTTTGGAGAAGGGGATACGCTTGCGCTGCGATTCAAAATAGTCAGAGACCACCTGGTTCCTCCCGCGCTTCTGGAGGTAGATTTTCGAGGGCTGGGGCACTATCAGGTCGGGATCCACCTCCTTTTGGGTCTCATATAGCGAGTTTGCAAGAATCACGAGCTTCGTTCCCGCAGGTATGCGGGGAAGGCTCGAATACTCATCTTCGCGCTGGGTTTTACGGCCGTTTACCGCCCGGACCACAGGATTGTTTGTGGTCGGATCCACAGCCACGACAAAGAGCATCAGCTCTTTACCCGGTGTACGGGCATCGCCATCCGGCGTGTAGCCGTCAACCCCTTTCACGAGGAGTGTGGAGTAGGGGCGCGGCAGGTTCTGGTCCTGAGCTAAAAGAGGCAACGTCACCTGCATCTTGTTCTGCTCGTCCACATCCTCGGCAACCGTTATAAGGCTACGCGCCTCGTCAATCATGTAATGTTCAACCTCTGGGCTGTTAACCTTCACCCGCTTAGCGCGAAGCATAAGGTTCATCAATGGTGTGTCATCACTGTTGAAGAGGAAAAGCTCATTGTCTATGTCGCTTTCCACCAATGATCCGGCGGCGATACCGCCTGTGGCTTCCGCAGTTGCGGATACTGTTGCCGGAGCACCCGGCACCTGGGTTGAAAGATTTGCCGTTCCGGCAGTTGGATTCAAATTTTCTGCATTCATCTTTTTTAAAATTATAAGTTAGTGGTTAAAATAGGGTTATCCTGCATCGCGGGCGAGGTCGAAGATGGAAGCGACCCGATGAGCCGAACGTCCGGCATTCCCTTTACCCTGCGGGTGCGGAAGGCCGTCGGAATCCTCAGGGCGCATATATTCCTCTTCAATCTGTGTGTTCCGCCCTTTCAGTTCCCCTTCGGCGAATGCCTTTCCAAGGGCTTTGTCATAATCAAGACCACGAAGCACCACATCAAGCAGTTCAACCGTCAGCTCCCCTTCTCGCCAAGCCTCCCCTATATTCTTCAACATCCCTATTCCCTCCTCAAGCCTCTCGGAAGGCAATTCCTTCCCTTTGGCGAAAGATTCCGCCTCCAACCGGAATTCAGGTGTCACACCTTCCTGCCTTTCCTCCTCACCGGGTGTCTCCACAATGTCTTCTTGCATCGCGATTTCTCCGATTTCATCGGGCTGATAAGGTTCCGTGTTCTCCGGTTGCACCTCTTCTGCAGCCATCTCCGCAGCTTGAATGACGGAATCAACCGTCTCCTCTTTTCTTTCGGGTCTGTCTTCCCGCTTTTTCAAAATTTTCAGCATATCTCTACGAATTTGAAATTGTTATTGACATTGCAAAATTAGTTTGAATAATTCCGGAGCGAGTTTTATTTATTGACAAAGTTAATAAATATACTTGCGTATTATAAACATTGCTATTATATTTGCAACAGATTTCAATATAGAGAGATCACTTACTTACAAATTATATCATTATTATTATGAAAAAAAGAGGAGCCGTGGTGGAATTCACACCACAGAGAGATGAAGAACTTTTAAAAGCATTCAAGTCGCAACTGCATCTGTTGGGCACAATCCCGCTACAGGAGGTATTCACGAGGGCGGCCATGTCGCCGGCATCGAGATTCTGGGTAAGCGAAAGGAGAGCCATGATTGTTGTGTCGAGAATGATAAAAGGGGATAGAATTCTTTCGATGAACACGAAGAAAAGGGAGATGTTCTATGAGATTTATCGACGCGTGAAACGCATCATGGAAGAGGAAAGAGGCATCACCCTCACAGAAGCGACATTCCGTGCCGTCAACTCCCCTGCACCGGAATTCTACCTCACCCCGAAATCCGCACGCGCCATGATCTATCGCATACGCGCATAACAACAATCATCATGACAGAAGAAGTTGACGGGATATTAAAAGAAAATAGCCGCAGATTGAATAATATAAGCATGATTTTTGACCCGATATCAGGGAGAGGGTCGGTTGGAGAGAGGTTTGAAAGCATCACCCCGGGTAAAGGAGGCGGAAAAGTATGGCTTCCCTTGTCGATGAAGGGGTTAAAACTCACATCGGCAAATTATGACCGGTTGAGATGCCTGCACGATTTCCCCTTTTGGGCGGCAAAATATGTATTCATAAAGAAGAAAGGAGGGGGCGACGACGTCCCCTTCGTGCTGAACCGTCCGCAACGCAAGTTCGTGGAACGTCTCGAGAAGATACGGCTATCCGGAAAGCCCATACGCCTTATCCTTCTAAAGGCCAGGCAATGGGGAGGATCAACCTGCTCTCAATTATACATGGCGTGGCTGCAGCTTATACATGAAACCAGCCTGAATTCGCTTATAATAGCGCATCAGGGTGTCGGTTCAGACGAGATCAAGGATATGTTCGACAGGATGATCGCCTCCTACCCGGACAATATGCTTGCCGACACCGTAGGCGAGAAAAAGAAAGGGAAAGAGAAAAAGGGCAAGAAAATGGAGCGTGTCGGACGCTCAGGCGCGATATTTCGCGTCCCGACCCGCAACTGCAAGATAAAGATAGGCACTGCGGAGAGGCCGGATTCCTGCCGGGGCGGCGACTACAACCTGGTTCATTGCTCGGAAGTGGGAATATGGAAGAAAACGGATGGAAAATCCCCCGAAGATATCCTCCGCTCCGCATGCTCGGGCGTGCTATACAATCCCATGACTATGATAGTCTATGAATCTACAGCCAACGGCACAGGTAATTTCTTCCATCGGGAATATGAAGCCGCCAAACGGGGAATCTCGCAGTTCGAATCTCTCTTTATCTCCTGGTTCGACATCGACCTCTATTCCATCTCCTTTTCATCTGAAAAGGAAAAGAGGGAGTTTGCCGAACGTCTTGCCGAGGGGAAGGGGAATGAAGCCGCACAATCAGAAAGGGCGCAGCCGGGAACATATTTATGGTGGCTCTGGAATCAGGGAGCAACCCTCGAAGCTATAAACTGGTATATCGCAGAAAGGTCGAAATATTCCGAACATGCCCTGATGGCAGCGGAATATCCGAGCGACGACGTTGAAGCGTTCGTGCATTCTGGAGCCCGTGTTTTCGATAAATATAAGGTGGAGGCATTGCGCGAAGGCTGCAAGACGGCTCCCCATAAAGGTGAGATTGATGACAATGGCTATATGCCGCTTTCATCAGGAGGGTGGAATATCTGGAAATTCCCCGATGAAACCGGAGGAAAGATGGAAAGCCGGTACGTTGCAGTAGTGGATGTGGGAGGACGTTCGGCAAAGGCCGACTGGAGTGTAATCGTGGTTTTCGACAGGCTACCGTTGGCGTTCGGAGAGCTTCCGGAGGTTGTGGCGCAATGGCGAGGCCATACGGACTTCGATATCCTCACGGAGCGTGCCGCCGTTGCATCACGCTATTACCGGGACGCGCTGTTGGTGATAGAAAGCAACACACTTGAAACTCACGACCGCGACCGCGATACGGACGGGGACCTGTCTTCTTTCATACTCAACCGGCTCAGGGACTCCTATCCTAACCTTTATGCACGGCCACGCAGTGAGGAAGCTGTGGTTCGGGGAATGCCGGCTCGTTATGGTTTCCATACCAATATCGCCACAAAGCCGATGATTATAGCCACGCTGGTGAAGGTGATCCGTGAAGGGTTGTATGTCGAACGCGACCAGGCTTGTCTTGACGAATACCTCAGCTATGAACGGCGGCAAAACGGAAGCTATGGAGCGATAGCCGGTTGTCATGACGACCTGCTGATGACACGTGCGATAGGACTCCACATCATCTACCACGAACTCGACATTCCTGCGCGACCGTTGCCGGACTTTCAACCATACGGCACATCCTCAAGAAGGACAAAACCGAGATCCCTTGCCTGCTGGTAGCACACTAAACATTAAAAACGCCGTTATAAAGGTATGGAAAATATCTTATCAGGAAAGAGCACGGCCCTTATCGACATGGACGGTGTGATCTACGACTCAATGAAATTTCACGCCGAGGCGTTCAGACGCCTGTTCAAAGAGGAAGGCGTGCCGGGCAATCCGGAAGACGTGTATCTGTACGAGGGCATGCGGGGTACAGATCTTGTGAATATGCTATATGTGCGGGCATTCGGCCATGGAGTTTCCGAAGAGCGGGCTCATGAGCTATATGAGCTTAAAAGCAAATATTTCTATGAAATCGGGCGCAATGAACCGATGGAGGGGGCGGACAGGATGCTTGACGCCCTCAAACAGCATGGTCTTCGCCGAATTCTCGTCACAGGCTCATCACAGGCAAAGCTCCTTGACGGAGTAAACCGCGATTACCCCGGTGCTTTTCTACCCGGAGACAGGGTGACCGCCCTTGACGTTGTCAACGGCAAACCTGACCCGGAGCCATATCTCAAAGGATTGTCCATTGCCGGTGTGCCGCCGGAAAAAGCGATAGTGATAGAGAACGCGCCGTTGGGTGTACGCGCCGGCAAAGCGGCAGGTGTCTTTACAGTAGCCGTGACAACCGGCCCGATACCGCGCGAGGCCTTCGAACAGGAAGGGGCTGACATCATCTTCCCGTCCATGCCGGCGTTTGCCGATTATCTATCCTCCCTTCCATTGGAAAAATGAGAATAGCGCACACCGGGAATCTCGCTGAAACACTTGCTGCCATTATCCGGGATATCCCCCATCACGGCCTTTTCCTTCTCACCGACAGCAACGTGAATAGAGATGTATTTCCCATTATCAAGGATGCTTTCGCGAATGAGGATGCAAAAGTGATAGAAATCGAAGCGGGCGAAGAGAACAAAAATCTCGACTCGCTCGCCAAGGTGTGGCGCGGACTATCGGAGCATGGTGCTACACGGAATTCACTGTTGATTAATCTTGGCGGGGGCGTTGTCACTGACCTTGGTGGATTTGCCGCCTCTACCTTCAAGCGCGGAATCCGTTTCATCAATGTCCCCACGACCGTGCTTGGAGCTGTAGATGCGGCTGTGGGAGGAAAAACCGGGATTGACTTCGTAGGCTTAAAAAATGAGGTAGGGGCTTTCGCAAACCCAGAAGCCGTTGTCATATCATCGGAACCGCTCGCCACGCTCCCACGCGAAGAAATTATTTCCGGCTTCGGAGAAATTGTGAAGACCGCCATGATTTCATCCGACTGCCTTTATCACGACATACTCGATGACAACATCCTTTCCGATATGTCACGCCTTCAACATGCCATGACTGAATGCGTAAGGTTCAAGGTCCACATAACCGAAGAGGACCCGCATGAATCCGGCCTACGTAAAATCCTGAATTTCGGGCACACCGCCGGACACGCTTTCGAATCGCTTATGCTCGGCAGAGAAAAGCCGTCGAGCCACGGCAACGCTGTTGCCAACGGGATATTGATAGCATTGATTCTCAGTCACATGATTCTCAATCTCCCTTCGGAACAGATTTATCTCTATAACGACCGCGTATTGCGCCGCTACTTCTCCCCCATCCCTTTCTCCTGCAAGGATTATGACAGACTGGCGGAAATTATCGGTCATGACAAAAAAAATCCCTCCCGCACTGATTGGAAATTTGTTTTGCTCAGTGCAGTTGGTACCCCGGTTCGCGATATTACCGTCAGCAAGGAGGATTTCTTCACCGCCCTCGACATTTACTGCGACATTTCGCTTTAGCGGAATCCGCTCGCCGCTAAATTTTTTTTTCATCAACTTGAACCATTTTTTAAGTCGCGATGTTATAATATCGTAAAAAGAAAAGAATTTTACACTGCTATAAGCGTTCTGAAAAAGTTGTTATTGTTGTTTTAATTGAAGAAATTCGGTCGACGTGAGTCGACCTTTTTCTTTTTCCACCATTTTTTATTACTTTTGCATTATGGCTCGCGATTTAATAAGCAGATATGTATGGATAGTCGATACCCTCAACCGCTACGGCAAGCTCACGCGGGAGGAAATCGACCGGCTGTGGCTGCGGTCTCATCTGAGCGACGGCAACCCCATACCCCCTCGCACATTTTTCCACTACCGCCGCGCCATCGAGGAAAATTTCCATATCGACATACTCTGCAACCGCAATGGCGAATATTATATCGACCACGGAGACGATGACCGGAACCGGTTGCTCACAAACTGGCTACTCGATTCTTATGCCGTGAACAATGCAATGAAGGAGAGCCACGCAGCATCCGACAGAGTGCTTGTGGAAGACGTTCCATCCGCCAGGGAATACCTCCCGACCGTGCTGGAAGCTATCGGGGCTTCCGAGAAAATCCGCTTCACCTATGCCGGCTTCAACCGCTCCCGACCTGAAACAGACATCGTGTTTCACCCATATTTCGTGAAGCGCTATAAGCAGAGGTGGTATATGGTGGGATTGCGTGAGAAGACAGCCGACATACGCACTTACGCCCTCGACCGGGTAAAGGAGATGAAACTCGTGAGCAGCAATTTCACAATGCCTCAGGACCTCGACCCGGCTCAGTTCTTCGACAATATCATAGGTATAACCCTATCAAAGGCCGCGGTCAGAATAGTGAAGATCCGCACCACCCCGCAACAGGCGAAATACTTCCGTGCGTTGCCACTACACCAATCCCAACAGGAGGAGATTCATGACCAATATTCCATATTTACATATCGCCTCAAGCTCAACTACGAGCTTGTGCACGAACTCCTCAGCTATGGAGCGGGGGTGACGGTGCTTGCCCCCAAGGAACTGCGGGTGATGATAACCGAGGAGTTGCGCCTTACCCTCTCCCATTACAACGAAATCAACAAAATATGACCCAAGAATCTATCAGGCCCCATATAATCCCTGTCACTGCCACAGTGAAGAACGCGCTCGATGTGCTCGACACCCTGTCGGGAAGCATCATGCTGCTGTTTGCAGTGGATGAAGGGAATTGCCTTCGGGGCACGGTCAGCGGAGGGGACATCCGCCGCGCACTCCTGCGCGGAGTTACGCTTTCCTCCCCGCTTTCGGAAGCGATGAACACCCGTTTCACGGCAATTGAGACCGGTGAAGACCCCGTAAAGAAGGTTGCTGACGGTAAAAGGCGTCACCTGCGCCTGATTCCCGTCACCGACAACGGCATAATAACCGATATCCTCAACCTTGACCGGCTTAAGGCCCTTCTTCCCATCGATGTGGTGATGATGGCCGGGGGGAAAGGAGAAAGGCTGCGGCCACTGACATTCAACACACCCAAGCCTCTGCTTGAAGTGGGAGGGAAACCGATTATCGACCGGAACATAGAGATTATGGAAGATTATGGGGTCAACGATATTTTCGTAACGGTCAATTACCTGCATGAGAAAATCGAAGGCCATTTCCTTCACCGCAATTCCGAGCTGCCGGGACCGCACGCCAATGTGAAATGCGTGCTGGAGCCCAAACGGCTCGGCACGCTCGGCAGCCTCTCGTTGGTAGAGGGGTTGCGTCACGATAATATACTGGTGATGAATTCCGACATCCTCACGTCGATAGATTTCGAAAAGATGTGGCGGCATCACACGAAATCGGGAGCGGATTTGACAATGGGCGCAGTGCCCTACTCCATCTCCGTCCCGTTCGCCATAATGCGCACGGAAGGCACGAGGGTGACCGGTCTGGAAGAGAAACCGACCTACAACTATTTTGCCAACGGCGGCGTTTATATGATGCGTAGGGAGCTTCTCGACAGAATTCCCAAAGGGGAATACCTTGACGCGCCGGATTTCATCAAATCATTGATTACCGACGGATTCCGCATTGAATCCTTCCCCATCGAAGGCCGCTGGATCGACATCGGCTCCCCCGATGACTACCGCGCCGCCAACGAGCTTCTCTCCCATTAAACATTAAACATTACACATTACCCATTATCTCCCGTGTCAGAATCAAACTTCATAGATTACGTGAAAATCCTTTGCCGCAGCGGCAAAGGAGGCGCAGGCTCCCGCCATTTCCATAGAGCGAAATATATACCAAAGGGTGGTCCCGACGGCGGCGACGGCGGTCGCGGCGGACATATCATCCTCCGGGGCAACCGTCACATGTGGACCCTCCTCCCGCTGCGCTATAGGCGGCATGTCTTCGCCACCAACGGTCAGAGCGGCGGCGAAAACCGATCCACCGGCAAAGACGGGGAGGACCAGATTATCGAAGTGCCGATAGGCACCACGGTCTTTGACGCAGAAAGCGGTGATTTCCTTTGCGAAGTTACTGAAGACGGCGAAGAAATCAAGCTTCTCCGAGGCGGTAAAGGTGGTCTCGGCAACTGGCATTTCGCCACCGCCACCAACCGCGCCCCAAGATATGCACAACCCGGACAGCCGGCTATCGAGAAGGCTGTGGTGTTGGAGCTAAAGCTTCTCGGCGACGTCGGACTCGTAGGTTTCCCGAATGCCGGAAAATCAACGCTGCTCTCGGCAATATCGGCTGCCAAACCGAAAATCGCCGATTATCCCTTCACCACCATGGAACCGAGCCTCGGAATCGTGGACTATCGCGGCGACAAATCGTTTGTGATGGCTGACATTCCGGGAATCATCGAGGGTGCCAGCGAAGGTAAAGGACTCGGGCTCCGTTTCCTGCGGCATATCGAAAGGAACGCCGTGCTACTCTTTATGGTGCCCGCTGATTCAGACGACATTCGCAAAGACTACGAGATACTCCTGAAGGAACTGAAGGAATTCAATCCCGAACTTGCAGACAAGAGCCGCGTGCTTGCGATATCAAAATCCGACATGCTCGACGATGAGTTGCGCGAAGAGCTTGCCAAGGAGCTGCCCGAAGGCATACCGACAGTGTTTATATCGGCAGTGACCGGACAGGGGCTGACAGAGCTTAAAGACCTCTTGTGGAGAGAGATTAACTCGGAAGACAACAAGAATAATTTCACCATCACGCATCGCAAGCTCGACACCCGTCACCGCGTGCAGGAGGAGGATGATTTCATCTTCGAGCAGGAAGAGCCGGAAGAGGATGATTTCTCCAATATGACAGACGAAGACTGGAACGAAGAATTCTGGGATGAGGAATCCACTGTGAATCCGGAATAAGGAGCTGTTTAAAAACAATGGAATTATTGAAAATCGATCTAACCGGCATCTTGCGTTCCCGCATCGGCGGCTGGAAAGGGAAACTTATCCCCGGCTTTATGCTGAAAAGTCTGGAACGCCTGATACGCCAGGACGAACTTAACGAAGCCCTGGAGGCTACATATCCGAAAGAGGGGACAGAATTCGCCGAGGCCATTTATAAACATTTCGACGTTACCCTGCACGTGGAAGGTATGGAGAATATTCCTGTCGGCGGGCGTTTCATTTTCGCCTCCAACCATCCATTAGGCGGACTTGACGGCATCGGACTTATCGCAATCCTCGGCAGGAAATATGGAGACGAAGGAATTCGCTTCCTCGTCAACGACATGCTGATGAATGTGGAGCCGTTGCGTCCCGTCTTTCTGCCGATCAACAAATATGGCTCTCAGGGGCGCGAAGCTGCCCGTGCCATCAACGAAGCATACGCCTCCGACCGCCAGATACTAATCTTCCCCGCCGGCCTTTGCTCCCGTCTGGGCGATGACGGCGAAATCCGCGACCTCAAATGGAATAAATCATTCATCTCCAAAGCCGTTGAGTATAAACGCGACATTATCCCCGTGCATTTCATAGGTGAAAACTCGCCGCGCTTCTACAAGACGGCACGCCGCCGCAAGAAGCTTGGATTAAAAATCAACATCGAGCAGGCGCTCCTCCCCTCGGAACTCTGCAAAGCCCGCGGAAAGGAGTTCCGTGTAATCTTCGGCAAACCCATCCCCTGGCAATCCCACATTTTCGCCGGAAAATCCCAGACAGCCGTTGCCGCCGACATCAAATCCGTCGTCTACTCCCTTCCTTGATACGATAATAAGACGTGGTGTTTATAAGAGCTTGTAATGCCTAAGACCAACTCGCATCAACTCTAAGTTTTTCAAGGACTCAAATAAATACTTTTTTTGTTAACATCTTGTTTTCAATCAGTTCCACACCGACAAGGTATACGCCATGAGCTAAAGTGCTTAAATCAATTTTATTCTCCTCAACATTTAAGCACGATATAACCCTACCTTGCAAATCGGTTATTTGTATTTTTTTAATTTTGCTTTTATCCGATATATATAACACCTTATTTTTAACGTATAGCGAAACATCGTCAGATTTCGGAACGACACCTGATTCTTTTGGCATAGGTACATATCCGCTTTCCTCCACAATGTCCTGACCTTCCCTTGTTGTGAGAAATTCAAACAGACGATATGCCGTAGTTTCACGTGATATATCTGAACGGACATTGACATATATCTGAGTTCCGTAAGGATAGGAACCGTCCTTGATTGAAGTTTTGTTCATTTCAACCCCATTCACGGCAAGAGCCTTCGTACTGTTCGTATCTACAATGACTCTATAATAATAGAAAGGTGTAAACGCAATCCCCTTAGGATCATTATCCAATTGATAGTATGGTGACAGCATTGTAGTCCCAACATTCAATATTGGGTAATCCGGAAGAGTGACACCATTCATTACAATGGTTTCAAATTTTTCCTGACTGCCAGAATTCCTATTTCTTATATATGGATGTATTTCCATATCCTCGCCGCCAAGTTCTTTCCAATTCTTTAATTGTCCGGTATATATCAATTGAATTTGTTCTGGAGTTATATTGTTTACTTTATTTTGAGGATGGACCATAAACGTCAGAGCGTCCAAAGCAATGGGTTTACCATGTAATGAAACTTCTCTTTCATCCGCATATTTTTTCTCATCCCGGGAAATATCGCGAGCCGTGACAATCAGTTCAACATTCCCATCTATAAGATTTATAAAGGATTGATGTGTGTTGGAGTAAAGTAATTTTTTAGTCTGCAATACCCTTCTTTCTTCCTCCGAACAAGCGTAATCAACCTTTATTCCCTTTATTCCCATTTCATCCTGCACAAAAGGACTTCTTTCCCATGCATACGAATATCCGAGCAATTTGCACATAATAATATCCCGCAATGGCTCTGTAGAATCAGACCCGTCAATAACCGGAAATGAAAGAGGCGTTAAATCCCTCATGTCCATTATTTTTGATTCAAAAGCACCCTCATCTTTCCTTTGAGAATAGACATTTAAATATCCTATACAAGAAATAGCAATAGCCGATATTATCCTAAACCTGAACCCCTTAGTAAAAAAAGTTTTTTCACTCATAATTCACAGCATATGTTATACTGATTAAAAACTTCACATATAATTAATTTAAACTCGCATTCAGATAAATCAATTTTCAAACGCCCATAAAACATTAGAAACAACCATTATGCAAACCAACAGTCAGCAAGACATATTCCGCCAACCGAGTATAACCACCTCTATCCACCTTTATTGTCATAACCTTTCCAATTGGAATCTTGGCTAAAATAATGATAATGCTTCAATATCCAAAAGTGTTTGTATGTTGTTTCATGGGGTTGGAGATAAAAGCATTTCCTTATATTATCCAAGGCTTTATGTCTTGTAATAAATTAGTTTACTATTTGCATGCAAAGTTAAAATACTTGCTTATAGAATATCACTATATTTTAATTATACTTGTATGGACTTTGCCATCAATATTCAAGTGAATAACATAAAATCCGGATTGTAATCTATTTTCAATAAACGTAAAGGATTCTTTATTTAATACTTTATTGTCTAACAATGTTTTTATGTTATTACCATATAAATCAGCAATTCTGAGAGAAACCGTATTCACTTCATTCTTCAAGGTAAAACTTATATTCACACTGTTGTTATTTGATATTACGGAATATCCAGACATATAATCTGATAAATTATCAGTTTGTTCAGCATGATTCTCCTTAACAAGTGACAAATTAGCTCCTCCGGTCTTAATAAACAGTTTGGCATATTTAATTAGATTTGATTTATTGGATGCATACAAACCTTTAGACAAATTTTCTTTATGAATCTCCTTCATCAATGTCTTGGAGGCAGACGAAGATAATAAAATTTCTTTTGATAGAATAATTGCTGCAAGATCCCCTTTTGCCAGCTCATCATAAATATAGTAGATGCATTCTGGATGGGAGACACAAAAACTATATATTTTACGATATTCCTCGCAATCTGAAATTTGATTGGGATTACTATATATAGTATTCTTGGTTATTTTATTCCAGTCTTCATATAATTTATTAAATACATGTGCTATATTAGATGATATATTATGTATATTATCATAAATAATATTTTTCTCAACGCTATCAAAGCTTATGCTATCAGTTTTAGAATTTATAATTTCAATCGATTTATTTAATCTGCTTTCTTGCTGATTTAAGGTATAATACTCTAGTATCTTCCCATAATCCAGACCTTCCAGTGCATCACACGGATGAAATGTACGCATAAGACTTCCGGGCTTACTTTCCCAGTCATACCCATGTACATTACCATCCCCTCGAGTTACGGAGGCATGTGTGTATTCAATATCCCCATTATTGTCTACAATGCCCCATAAGGCAACTATTGCATTTTCTCTTGTAGCGCCACTTCGTGTTAAACCGAATGCTTTATAATAGTTATCAAACGCTTCAAGGGGATCTTCCGAATAATAGTCCGAATCTTCAGATGGAGGCCAGTGCCAATCTGTAGTTATGCCAGCAGACCACGAAATACAATTATATACTATGGATTCCGGGGATGACTGTATTGCATCATCCTTTTTCAATAGTGGGAAATAACTAATAATATTACTATCTTTACAATTAAGATATACATCACAAATTCCCTCTGGGGCTGATGAACTATAGGGACAAATCAAAGCTGTAATAGTATTTGTAGGGAAACACACCCTTAATCTTGAATTACAATCCCAATCATAATCACTATTAAAATTTGCATCATCGTTGTAAGCAAATATCACATCCTTGTTGAATCCAGCTGTTTTTAGTAGATACAATTCTGTATCTTCCGTGGAATTACAAGTGAAAACGTTGTATTCTGTGGACATATCCTCAATCCCAGAACACAAAAGTCCTGAATAAGAAACCGGCACTCTATTATATTGAATACTATCGTTAATATTTATATCACATTTTCCTTTTCTATCAGGAAAAAATGATGTCAGAAAGATTTTATAAGTTCCAGTCTTCGGAGCTTTTACGTTTAACATGGCCAAATAATTACTAGTGGATGAATTGGCAGACCACGAATACGAAGTTGGGTCCTCAATATTAAATAAATAGAGCTTATATGAAAAATAATTCCAACCCTTTGCAGAAATATCTATATTTTCACCTTCATTTAAATGAAGGTCTGTATGAAAAGTGTAACTGAAAGGGAAATCTAAAGCATAGTTGTAGTTATACAAGGGTGGATCTTGACTACTAGATGCTAATAATTCTACACCCTTAAAATTTTTTCCAGTTAAATTTACGGGCGTAGTTTCTTGTTCAAATTTTGATTCTGGAGCAACTTCTTGATCAATGTCACCAATATATTTTTGATATTGCGTGCCATCAATTATAGAATTATCAGGTTTTATAGATAGTCTTATTCGTTCCACATTAGGGAACAGCGACGACTTTCCTCTCACTGATATTGAGTTCTTCC
This sequence comes from uncultured Muribaculaceae bacterium, assembly GCA_910584055.1. Taxonomy (GTDB): domain Bacteria; phylum Bacteroidota; class Bacteroidia; order Bacteroidales; family Muribaculaceae; genus Lepagella. The sequence continues at coordinate 145,597 of CAJTZS010000002.1, forward strand.
CTTTCTTTAGCAATACCGGTTTATTTACATCAAATGTCACACATTGCCAGTCAGGAGACTTAGTAGATATTATACCCACTGAATCTCTTTCATTAACCCACACTGTATAATTTGAGTAATCTCCATTTTTTAATAAAGGTGCACACATCCAAAAGGAAATCCAATAATTTCCTCCGGAAGGAGCATTAACCTCAAACACGACTTCGTTAAAACTATGGTTAGCTTTCCTTATTGGGCATTTTGAATCGATGAATTTTTCCCCTTCTAATTGCACACCCATTACCATCTCCCTTTGGGAAACCATTTCCGAAAGAGAAATGTTTATTCCGAGGAATAGACAACATGTAATTAAAAAAATCTTTTTCATAATATTTGTTTATTAATTTTACCACACCTTTTACAACTTGTTGCAAATATAATAATATTATTTAATTAATGCAAACAATTATTAATAAATTAATTTTTACTCAAAAATAATATTTCGGCTTCACCTAAAATGTTTCTGGGTGAAAATAATTAATCTCGCATCTCAAAATTTATCCGGCCAAAAATCTCCAAATTCTCACTTTTTACAAGCTAAATAGCCGTATGGGGCACGCCATGAATAATTTAAAACAAAAAAAATTGATGGTATTGAATAATTTTCGATGAAAATAATTAATTTTGCATCCCGTACTAATACATATTAGACGTGGAAACAAAATATATTTTCGTCACAGGCGGTGTTGTGTCTTCATTAGGTAAAGGCATTATTTCATCATCTCTTGCCCGCCTTCTCCTCTCTCGAGGATACTCTGTTACTATCCAGAAGTTCGATCCCTACATCAACATTGACCCCGGCACGCTAAACCCTTATGAACATGGGGAGTGCTATGTCACGGTTGACGGTCATGAAGCGGATCTTGACCTCGGTCATTACGAACGTTTCACAAACATTCAGACCACCCGCGCCAACAATGTTACAACCGGTAGAATCTATCAGTCGGTCATCGACAAGGAACGTCGCGGCGATTATCTCGGAAAGACAGTGCAGATCATTCCTCATATCACAGACGAAATCAAAAGAAATGTCAAAGCCCTCGGCAATACGGGCAAATTCGATTTCGTAATCACCGAGATCGGTGGAACCGTAGGCGATATAGAATCCACGCCTTTCCTTGAAGCTGTGCGCCAGCTCAAGTGGGAACTTGGCAAAAACGCCCTCAGCATCCATCTCACATACGTGCCATACCTTAAGGCTGCCAAGGAGCTGAAGACAAAACCAACCCAGCATTCGGTGAAACAGCTTCAGGCTATAGGAATCCAACCGGATATCCTCATTCTCCGCACTGAAAAAGACATACCGCCGGCAATGCGACGCAAGGTGGCACAGTTCTGCAACGTGGCTCCGGAGGCTGTGATCCAGAGTGTGGATGCCTCAACAATATATAAGGTGCCTCTTTTGATGCACGAGCAGGGGCTCGACAACCTTGTGCTGCGACTCACCGGCACCGAAAGCATCGGAGAACCCGACCACGCAGCGTGGAATGAATTCCTCCGTAAGCTTGATTCGGCAGAAAAAGTTGTGACGATAGGGCTCGTCGGCAAATATGTGGAACTCCAAGATGCATACAAATCAATCAACGAATCCCTGATGCAAGCCGCCACATATTGCGACCACAAACTGGATCTCGTTTACATCCATTCCGAAAAACTGACTCCCGCCAATGTTGATGAAAAACTTGCGGGCATGGACGGAATCATAATAGCACCCGGTTTCGGACAGCGCGGCATAGAGGGGAAATTCACTGCCCTCAAATGGTGTCGCGAACACGATGTGCCCACTTTCGGCATTTGCCTCGGAATGCAGTGCATGGTAATAGAGTACGCACGCAATGTATTGGGACTTGCCGATGCCAATTCCACAGAAATGGACCCGAGCACCACTCACAATGTGATCGATCTTATGGAGGAGCAGAAGAGCATATCCAATATGGGAGGCACAATGCGTCTGGGTGCTTACGACTGCCGTCTGAAGAAAGGATCCATACCTGCGGAAGCCTACGGAAAAGAGATCGTGAGCGAACGTCACCGCCATCGCTTCGAATTCAACGAGGAATACCGCAAGCGCTTCGAGGAAGCAGGTCTCGAATGCGTGGGTGAGAACCCTGAGACCGGATTGGTGGAAGTGGTGCAGGTTCCCTCCTTGAAATGGTTTGTCGGCACGCAGTATCATCCGGAATACCAGTCGACGGTGCTTTCGCCCAACCCCCTCTTTATCTCCTTCATCAAAGCCGCAATCAAAAATTCCTAATCCTAACCGAAAAATCCCTTGGAACTGATTAAACACGAATGCGGAATCGCAATGATCCGCCTCCTAAAACCGCTTTCTTATTATAAAGAGAAATACGGTTCCGAACTATATGGTCTCGACAAGCTCTACCTCATTATGGAAAAGGAGCATAACCGAGGACAGGAAGCCGCCGGAATCGGTTGCGTAAAGCTCGACATGCCTCCCGGCCAGGAGTATATTTTCCGCGAGCGGGCGCAAGGTTCGGACGCCATCAGCAAGATCTTTGCGGAAGCCCACCGTCAGATTGACGATGACCGCAAAGAGGGCGTAGATCCCCGCTTCACACCTTTCGTTGGAGAGGTCTACATGGGTCATCTGCGCTATAGCACCACAGGGCGTTCGGGCATAAATTATGTTCACCCCTTCATGCGCCGCAACAACTGGTGCTCGCGCAACATGCTGCTATGCGGGAACTTCAACATGACCAACGTCGATGAAATATTCAATTCAATTGTAGCTACCGGTCAGCATCCGCGTCTCTTTGCCGACACTTTCATCCTCCTTGAACAGCTCGGTCACGCCCTCGACCGTGAGAACGAACGTCTTTTCAACATCCACCACAATGCCGGCCTTAAAGCCCTCGATTTGTCAAGAAGCATAGCGCGCGACCTCAATGTCACCAACATTCTCAAACGCTGCGCCCCGGCATGGGATGGCGGCTACGTGATATGCGGAATCGTCGGCAACGGCGACATGTGGGCGATGCGCGACCCCAACGGCATACGTCCTGCCTTCTATTATAAGGATGAGGAGATTGTGGTAGTGGCGAGCGAGAGACCGGTCATACAGACAGCCTTCAACCTTCAGCTTGACCAAGTGAAGGAGTTGGAACCGGGCGACGCCATTATTGTTGACCGCGACGGCTCTGTGCGCATCGACAGCATACTCCCCAAAGGAAAGAACGCCAAATGCAGTTTCGAGCGCATATATTTTTCCCGAGGGTCTGATTATGACATATATCAAGAACGCAAGACTCTCGGGGCAAACCTTGTGCACCGTGTCCTCAAGGCCATAGACCACGACATCGACAATTCCGTATTCTCGTTCATCCCCAACACTGCCGAAGTGGCTTTCTACGGACTTGTGGAAGGGGTGGAAGACTATCTGATCAAAAGCAAGATCAACGATATCCAGCGGCTTTCACTCACAGGCAACCTCACTGACGAGAACATCGCAAACGTGCTTCAACGCCGTGTACGCCGGGAGAAAGTGGCGATAAAGGATATCAAGCTACGCACATTCATTGCCGAAGGCTCCACCCGGAATGACCTCGCAACCCATGTCTACGATATCACATACGGCTCGATCCGACCCGGCGACAACCTGGTAGTGATTGACGACAGCATCGTTCGCGGCACCACCCTCCGGCAGTCGATTATCCGTATTCTCGACAGGCTGCGACCCCGCAAGATGGTGATCGTATCGAGTTCGCCGCAGGTGCGTTTCCCCGACTGCTATGGCATCGACATGTCGCGCATGGGTGAATTCATAGCCTTCAAGGCCGCCATGGCCCTCCTTGAAGAGCGCGGCATGCGGTATGTTATTGATGACGTATATCACCGCTGTAAGGCGCAAGACTCACTTCCCAAAGAAGATACGGTGAACTATGTTAAAGACATCTACGCTCCGTTTTCCGATGAAGAGGTGGCTGCGAAAATCGCTCAGTTACTCACTCCGGAAGGCACTCACGCAGAAATACAGATTGTTTTCCAATCCGTTGAGAATATGCACAAGGCAATTCTCGGACATCCCGGCGACTGGTATTTCACGGGAGATTACCCTACTCCCGGAGGTAACCGTCTTGTCAGCAAAGCCTTCATCAACTACTACGAGGGGCGGACATCCGCCCGCAACTGATGTTGCAAAATTCGTGAATTTAAATTAACTTTGCACCTCATAAGTGACTAAACAAGTCACGAGAAGTTTAATGCATTAATAAACAAATCCGGTTGATGGATAAAAATACGCTTAACGGCCTGCTCCTGATGCTCGCCGTATTCCTGATATTCATGTGGCTGCAGCCCAAAAACAATAACGCTGACAGCGACCCCAAGTCTGAGACAACCACTCAGGGCACTCCGGTTGCCACCATGGCGGATTCTTTGAATTCCACAGAGCGCGAATGGCTCGTAAAGAACATCATCGACAACGGTGTGCCGGAAACCCTTTCCGACTCCACACGCGCCTACCGTCTTACACAAGGGCCGGTGAACCTGACTCTCGCGGGAGACTCTATATGGGGTACAGTCGAGGTTGACGGCGACAAGCTTGCATGGGGAGACATAACCCGTGGTGACATCCGCAAAGTAGGCATAGACCGTCAGAGAAAGGCTATCGCCGCTGTCAAGTCGCTGTCGGAATCCCTCGGCCGCTATGGTAAATTCTCGAAATTCCTTGCCGGCTCCGATTCAAAGGTGGTTCTTGAAAATGAAGTCCTGAAACTTGAGCTTAGCGCGAAATCAGGCTCAATCACTCGCGCCGAACTTAAAAAATACGATACCGAGTATTCTTCCGATGAAACGGAGAAGAGAAAAGAAAAAGTGGTTATCTTCGAAGGTGACCGCAACCGTTTCAACTTTCAGCTTCCGCTCCCTCAACCGGTTGAAACAGCCGATCTTTACTTCACTCCACGTCAACTGAACGACTCTACGGTGCTGATGGCCCTCGACATGGGAGAAGGGGCATACTGGGGGTTGGAATATACATTGCCGAAAGGGGAGAATTATGTTGTGCGCATGAGAGTGGTGCAGAATGCCATGGCTCAGATAGTGCAGAGCAATGCCCGCAATCTCGGTCTCGACTGGCAGCAGGATATCCACCGTCAGGAGAAAGGACGCATGTTCGAGGAGCGCAACTCCGGGTTATATTATAAATTCGCGGGGGGCTCCGTGGAGAACCTTTCCGAAGCGAAAAACGACTCGGAAGAGCGTCAGGCAAAAGTGCGCTGGATAGCATTCAAGAACCAGTTCTTCTCCACGGTGATGATTGCGGACCGTCCGTTCAACACTGCCAATTTCTCTTCAGAAGTGCTTAAGGGCCAGGATTACCTCAAGAGCCTGACGGCTGCCGCAATCGTGAACGATTATGACTGGAATTCAGCGAACCCGGTGAACTTCCATCTTTTCATCGGGCCGAACCTTTATCCGCTTCTTTCGCATCTCGACAAGGAAATCCCCGTAGATGAAGACCTAAAAATGACCAAACTCATTCCGTTAGGATGGAGCATATTCCGTTGGGTAAACACCGGAGTGGTCATTCCCGTATTCACATTCCTCGGCAAGTTCATTTCAAACTATGGCATAATCATACTCCTGCTCACTATATTCATCAAGCTTGTCCTCTTCCCCCTCACATACAAGAGTTACAAGAGCCAGGCCAAGATGAGAGTGCTCGCACCGGATATCAAGGCCATCAACGATAAGTATCCCGGCAATGAGAACGCAATGGTGCGGCAGCAGAAAACCATGGCCCTTTACTCGAAAGCGGGGGCAAGCCCTATGTCGGGATGTCTGCCAATGTTGCTGCAGATGCCTATCTTGTTCGCGCTGTTCAGCTTCTTCCCTAACTGTATTGAATTGCGTGGACAAAGCTTCCTCTGGGCTCACGACCTCTCCGCGCCGGATGCAATAATCTCTTGGAGTGGCAATATTCCGCTCGTCACCGAATATTTCGGCAACCACATCTCCCTGTTCTGTCTGCTGATGACGGCCACAAACATTATATACACCTATCTCAACACCCAGAATCAGCCCAACACAATGCCGGGCATGAAATGGATGATGTATCTGATGCCTGTATTCTTCATGGTGTTCTTCAACAACTATGCAGCCGGCCTTTCCTATTATTATTTCCTGTCTCTTCTGATAACCATCATCCAGACTTATGCATTCCGCTATATCATCAAAGAGGAAGACGTAAGGAAGGCAATGGCGGAGGCATCAAAGAAGCCGAAGAAGAAATCAGGTTTCATGGCGCGTCTGGAGGAGATGCAGCGCCAGCAGCAGGCAATGCTCCGCGAGCAACAGAAACAACAACGCGGCAGAAGATAAACGACTTCCCCGGTTAAACAACCGTATTTACAGACAAGTGAGGCAGATACGCATTTTCCGCATATTCCTGGCGACAATGTTCTTCATCGCCACTGCGGCCTATCTTATTATCGGACCGCAGGTGCATCCTATGGCTGTCGTGTCACAGAAAACACAGATTGTGCTGTCGGCGGGCACAACGGTAATCGGCACGCTCCTTGTCTGGCTCGTCCTCACTTTTCTTTTCGGAAGGATATATTGTTCGACAGTGTGCCCTATTGGCACGCTGTCGGATATTTTCATACGTATACGGAGAAAAATCCCGCGCCTCGACAAACCATATTCCTATAAGCCTGCAAAACGATGGTCAATCCATATCCTGTTGGTTTACGTGATCTGCGTGCTGGCAGGAGTATGGAGCGTGCCGTTCATAATCGAGCCGTGGAATATCATGCGCAACATAACCTCCACCATAAATCCATCGGCCGTTGAAGCCACATGGATAAATCTTGGAATCGGAGTGGGCACGGGGATACTGGCCGGAATTGTCTCTTTTCTCCTGATCGCTGCATATTCCATGGTTCGGGGGAGAGAATTCTGTACAGACATCTGCCCCCTCGGCACAGCAATGGGGCTGCTTCACGAACACAACGTATATCACATAGAGATCGACCCGGACCGATGCATTTCATGTGGAGCATGCGAGGAAACATGCAAAGCCTCCTGCATCAAGGTGGTCAGCAGATATGTTGACAATTCTCGTTGCGTTCGTTGCTTCGATTGCCTTGCGGTTTGCCCACGAGAGGCCATCCGCTATCAGCCGAACCGGAACAGACCTGCAACTCCACTCTTCCGCAAAACAAAACAGACACACACTTAAGAATGAAAACATATCTCACACTGCTCCGACATATCCTCGAGAACGGTCACATCAAGGAAGACCGCACCGGGACCGGCACAATATCAACATTCGGATACCAGATGCGCTTTGACCTCAGCGAGGGCTTTCCGTTGCTGACAACCAAAAAAGTGCATCTGAAAAGCATTATCTACGAGCTTCTATGGTTTCTCGCAGGCGACACCAACGTGCATTATCTCCAGGAGCATGGGGTGAGGATCTGGAACGAATGGGCCGGCCCGGACGGCAGCCTCGGCCACATATATGGCTATCAGTGGCGCTCTTGGCCGGATTATAACGGCGGTTTCATCGACCAGATATCGGAAGCGGTAAAAACAATAAAGGAGAATCCCGATTCCAGACGCATCATTGTAAGCGCATGGAATGTAGCGGACCTCGACAATATGAACCTTCCTCCCTGTCACGCATTCTTTCAATTCTATGTCAGCGACGGCAAACTTTCCCTGCAACTATATCAGCGTAGTGCCGACTGTTTCCTTGGAGTGCCGTTCAACATCGCCAGCTATGCTTTGCTCTGCATGATGATGGCTCAGGTGTGCGGCCTCGAACCCGGAGAGTTCATCCATACCCTTGGAGACGCACATATATACACGAACCATCTCGAACAAGTGCGCGAACAACTCACCCGCGAACCGCGTCGTCTTCCCCGCATGATTATAAACAAAGATGTGAAAAACATCTTCGATTTCAAATATGAGGACTTCGCCCTTGAAGGATATGACCCGCACCCTGCAATCAAGGGAGTTGTCTCAGTTTAAGAAGTTATTTTTAAACAAGCTCTTAAACATACACGGATACAACAAAAAGGATGCGACATCAGTGTGAGTCGCATCCTTCACCGTTATTAAAAGAAGTATATAGCAGGATTAGATCTTGTCAAATCCTTACACTCTCAGCATATTTATGCTGAGGATGGGAAGACTCACGGAGCATGATACGGGCGTCTATCACAATTCCTTCGTGTTTGATTTCCGGTTGCTTTATTTTCCGGATGAGAAGTTCTGCAGCCTGGCGCCCTATCTCTTCAAGCGGAGCCTCAACAGAAGTGAGCTGCGGATAAACCATCTCGGACAACATCGAACCTGTAAATGCTGCAACAGAAACATCATCAGGCACTTTCACGCCACGCTCCATAAGACGGTTCATTACGCCAATAGCCACCAGCTCGTTTATAGCAAACACTGCATCAAAATCTATTTCATTGTCAAGCAGATCATCCGCCACTTTCCGGCCGGCCTCCATATCCACCCCGGCTTCAATCTGGAGCTCGGGGACAATGTCAAGGTCAAACTTGCTCATGACGGCCCGATAGGCCATGTCGAGGTCTCTCATCTCTCCACTCATCGACGGTCCCTTCACGTTCACTATCCTCTTGCGACCCGTGCACACAAGATGATCCACCAGGAAGAACCCCTTGTCATAGCTGTTCACGCCGACCATAGGCTCGTCTATACCGTCGAGTGAACTACGGAGAAACACAATAGGAATGCCGTCATTATGCAACGCCTTGAACAAATCCACATTATCTACATGATTGCAATGGGCGATAATCAGCCCGTCAAGAAGGGAGGACCTTACAAAATTAATATATTCCCTCTCCAATTCGGGATCATTGTCTGCATCATAGGTGACGACATAGATTCCGTTTTCGCGCATCACACCGTTAATCCCCTTAAGCACCTTGCACGCATAAGGAGAAACCATCTGATCCACCATCACCCCGACTGTGTGGCTTTTGCCGGTGCGCAGATTGGCGGCTATTACATTGCGGGCATACCCTAACTCTCTTGCCGCCGCAAATATTTTTTCCTTCGTCTCCTGACGGATGTTCTTGTCATTCGCAAGTGCTCTCGAAACCGTAGACACGGAGAGACAAAGGTGATGGGCAATATCTTTAATCGTAACGCGTTTCATATGATTAGCAATATAAGTATATAAGTATTAAAATATTTTGACTTTACGAAGAATGCCCGGATACAATCAATAAGGTTGTCCGGTCAAAATTCATTGGGAATATTCCTTCAAGTGCAAAGTTAATACAAATTTTGCATCTGTGCAACTGACTTGCAGATGAATTCTATAATTTTTTTGACTAATTGCTTTAAAATTTTTCTTCGAATCATCAATTAACACAATTTTACAACGTTTGCAGATTTTTCAAACGTTATAAATTATTTTTTATCCATTTTTGCAATGTAAAATTTGGCATAAGTACCACAGGCTTATTATCTTTGTCGCGAAAGATAAGAAAATTTCGCTTCAGAATCATAATAATAGAGATTAAATAAAGTTAGATGTTAAGCACGATGCAGAAATCTCCAGTT
>CAJTZS010000003.1 GCA_910584055.1 uncultured Muribaculaceae bacterium
TTGGTTCGAATCCGACAAGAGGCTCGAAATGTTTTTCATAATTTTGTTTTGGCGGCGTGTTTTCTTTTGAGGGCATGCCGTTTTTTTGTAATCGAAATGCTGATACATAACGCTACATTTATGGTTGATCCGCGACGTGGAGCGGAGTTTCTGGAATGGTTTGCGCCTTTGGCGCGGAAGGCAGGTCCGGAAGGGCGGTCGCGCCTGTCGGTGATGCGTCAGGCCGGTGGTGAAGTTGCCGGAGAGGCGCAGGCTCTCAGCGTTGCTTTCCAAGGAGAATTCGAGACTATGGCGGAAATTGAGGAGTGGACCGCGAAGCGGCTTCGTCCGCTTGTGGCGGCGTTCGAACGCCGGTTTGCCCCGGATGCGATGGTTTTCACTTCTGTGTTTGAGACAATTTTTTGAGCTTTAATGGGGCGGAATGGGGTGGAATATGGAAAATATGAAGGAATATGAGCGCGTGATCATGGGTATCGACCCCGGGACGAATGTCATGGGGTATGGGGTTCTCGGCGTGAACGGGAAGAAGGTGGAGGTTGTGGTGATGGGTGTGATTCAGCTCAGTAAATTTGAAAGCCATTACAAACGTTTGCACCGGATCTTCGTGAGGGTTACGGGGCTGGTGGAGCAATATCTGCCCGATGAACTTGCCATTGAGGCTCCGTTCTTCGGGAAGAACGTGCAGTCAATGCTTAAGCTCGGCAGGGCACAGGGAGTGGCGATGGCGGCTGCCCTCAGCCGCGACATACCGATTGCGGAGTATGCCCCGCTTTCAATAAAACAGGCGGTGACCGGCTGCGGCTCTGCCTCAAAGGAGCGTGTGGCGGAGATGTTGAAGCGGCTTTTGAATATTCCCGCAGAGAAAATGCCTCATCTGCTCGATGCCACGGATGCCCTTGCGGCGGCGTTGACACACTTTTACGAAACCGGTAAGCCTCAGATTGCTAAAGGCCCGAAATCCTGGGCAGATTTTATTGCGAAAAATCCGGGACGGATTGCGCCGCGGAAAGGGGGCGTGTAACCGGATTGTGCTAAACAAAACGCGCTAAAATTTCATTTATATTAAATAAAGGAGTATATTTGCAAGTTAGAAGTAATTACACCATATAACCAACATATATTATGGATAGATACCAGAAAACACTTGCCGACAGCAAGGTCATTGAGAATGACGAGGTTGTGGCATCGGAAGTTAAGAAGATAGTTGAAGAATCCGGGAAGTATGCCACTCCGGAGGTATACCAGTTTCTTTTCAGTTCGATAGATTTGACAACTTTAAGCACTGAAGACAGTGTGCGAAGCGTGTCGAAGTTTACGCAGCGTGTGAATGATTTTGACAATGATTATCCTCAGTTCAAGAATGTTGCCGCAATCTGTGTTTACAGCAATTTTGCGGAAGTCGTGAAAGCCAATCTTGATGTGGAAGGTGTGGATATCGCTGTTGTGGCAGGAGGATTCCCTTCGAGTCAGACGTTCGATGCAGTAAAGGTAGCTGATGTTGCGATGGCTGTGGAAGGTGGTGCAAACGAGGTTGACATTGTGATGAATGTTGGTAAATTCCTTGATGAGAATTATGAGGATTTATGCGATGAAATCATTGAACTCAAGCATACTGCACGCGATGCCAAACTGAAAGTTATCCTTGAGACAGGCTGTCTTAAGACTGCTGCCAATATAAAGAAAGCTTCGATTCTTTCAATGTATAGCGGAGCGGATTTTATCAAGACCTCTACCGGCAAGATTTATACCGGTGCTTCTTTGGAGGCTGCATATGTGATGTGTCAGTGCATCAAGGAGTATTATGATAAGACCGGTAACAAGGTTGGTTTCAAGGCAGCCGGAGGTGTGCGCACATCCGAGGAAGCTCTTCATTATTATGCTGTAGTCAAGGAAGTTCTCGGCGATGAATGGCTCAACCACGACTTGTTCCGTCTCGGGGCCAGCAGTCTTGCCAACAACCTGCTCTCGACAATGGTGGGAGAGGATGTGAAATATTTCTAAATACAGGATAGATTCATTTCCATATAGATTCAGATGAAATTACATAGACTGTCAGCATTGGCGCTGACACTCCTTATCGGAGTGTCAGCGTGTCTGTGCGTTAACGCACAGACACGTAAGCAATACCGCACCTTCGGTGTCGCTTTTTATAATCTTGAGAACCTTTTCGATACCATAAATAACAACGGCAAATACGATAAAGAGTTTTCACCCTCCGGTTCATACCGTTGGGACGGTAAGAAATATTGGTCGAAGATAAAGAATATCTCCTATGCGATCTCGCAGATGACGACTAAGACCACTCCGATCGGTCCAGCTGTCATAGGCGTAAGCGAGATTGAGAACATAACCGTGCTGGAGGATCTGGTCAAGGCGGACGCCATCAAAGACTGGAACCTACAGATATGCCACCACGATTCTCCCGATGCGCGAGGCGTGGACGTTGGCCTTCTCTATAATCCGAAGCTTTTCCGGGTTATAAATGTCACTAACCACCGGTTGGTGGTTCCGGAGCTGCCGAAGTTCAAGACCCGAGACCAGATGTGTGTCGTAGGTCTCATGGGTGGTCGCCGCATTGCCATTATCGTGAATCACTGGCCGAGCCGCCGTGGAGGCGAGAAGGAGAGCAGCTGGCTGCGCGAGGCCGCGGCATCCCTCAGCCGTTCGATAGCCGACTCCCTCTATAAGATCGACCCGAAGATGGGTGTAGTCGTGATGGGAGACCTTAACGATGACCCACATAACAAAAGCGTTGCAGAGACGCTTGGTGCAGTGAAGAAGATAGAGAACACTCCTGAAGGAGGTTTCTTCAATCCTTTCTGGGAAAAACTCGACAAAGGTATCGGATCATATATTTATCGTGGCAGCTGGGATCTTTTCGACCAGATAATAGTCAACAAGAATCTTGTTGACGGCGCATGCGGTCTGAAGTATTATGGAGCGGAGGTGCTCAACAAGCAGTTCCTGCTCCAGAGCGATGGCCAATATCGAGGATATCCTCACCGCACATTCTCCAGCGGCGCATGGACCAATGGCTTCTCCGACCACCTTCCTACGGAGATATTCCTCGTGCAGGAAGTTGTGAGACAATGAAATGACAATAACCAAAACAAGACTTTTATAATATTATGCGAATTAAATTATCATTGCTAATGCTGCTGTGTATGGCATTTCCGTCGCTTGCCGCAACGGGTCTTACCGGCACATTGGTAGATGCCCGCACGGGAAAGGCTGTCGGCGATGCCAACATTCTCCTGCGCGACCAGGCAATTTTTGTGACAAGCGGTTCCGACGGTACATTCACCATATCGAATGCAGCTCCCGGAACAGATGTTCTTCAGATCATCGCGTATGGCTATGCCGATGTCTATCAGGATGTCAAGATTGTTGACGGACTGGTGAAGAACATAGGTGAAATAAAGCTTGACCCTTCGGGTTTCGATGGCGCTATGCTCGACAGCGAGGATTTCCTTTTCGATGAGGAACAGATGCTGGACGACGAAGACATGGGTCAGAGTGTCGGCACCATCCAGGGTGCTACCGACGACATCTATTATCAGGCATCGAACTATGATTTCTCGATCGCCCGTTTCCGCTGGCGCGGTTATGACAACAACTGGAACACAGGCTACATCAACGGCATCAACTTCAACGACGCCATGCGCGGCCGTTTCAATTTCTCCGGACTCGGTGGCATGACCTCCGGTGCATTCCGTAACCGCACCACCGACATAGGTATGGAAGCAGCCCCGTTCGGATTCGGCAATATCGGCGGTGCAAACAACTTCACCACCTATGCATCGGAGTATGCCCCCGGTTTCAGGGGTAACCTTTCCTACACCAATTCCAGCTATATGCTCCGTGCGATGTTGCAGTATTCCACCGGACTCAACTCCAAGGGATGGGCATTCTCCGCCAACATAATAGGCCGCTATGCCCCCGAAGGTGTGATCGAAGGCACGTTCTATAACTCAATCGGTCTTCAGTTCAGCCTTCAGAAGGTTTTCAACGACCAGCATTCACTCAACCTATCCGCATGGGCAGCCCCCACGCAGCGTGCGACAAACTCCGCCGCCACCCAGGAGGCTTACGACCTTGCAGGCTCGAACCTCTATAATCCATCATGGGGTTATCTTGACGGAAAGAAAAAAGCTTCCCGAATTGTGGAATCCGTTGACCCTTCCGTGATTCTGAACTGGGTATGGAAACCCAAGATGGGAACCAAACTCAATACCGGTATAGCTTTCCGCAGCAACCGTTACAGCAGTTCGGCGCTCAACTGGTATCAGACAGCCGATCCCCGTCCTGACTATTACCGTTATCTCCCATCTTATTACCTTCCTGACGCAAGCATAGAATTCACCGATCCTGCGCTTTACGCAGCCCAGGTGGAAGCTTATCAGAACCAGATTGAATGGTGGGGAGGCGACAAGGCTCACCGTCAGATCGATTGGAACCGCCTTTATCAGACCAACCTCCTGAACCGCGAGCAATATGACCGCGACCCCTCTTTGGTGGGCCAGTCGAGCTATATCCTCGAGAACCGTCATTCAAACCTCACTTCCTGGATGCTCAATTCATATCTCGACCACCGCATCAACGACAACATGACCCTCCAGGGCGGTCTGAGCCTGAACTATAGCGACGGCCATTATTACAAGACCGTGCGCGACCTGCTCGGCGGTGAGTTCTGGCGCGACGTCGACAACTTCTCCGAGCGTGACTTCGCCGGAAATCCGGAGATAATGCAGAACGATATGCGCAACCCCAACCGCCGCGTTTACAAAGGCGACGTATTCGGTTATGACTACAACATTCGCAGCATCAACGCCCGCGCATGGTTGCAGAACCAAATCACCACCGCCCACTGGAACGTGAACTACGGCCTCGAAGTCAGCTTCACCGATTTCGTGCGCCACGGTAACATGCAGAACGGCCGCGCCCCCGAGAACTCACTCGGCACCGGCAAGCACCATTCATTCGACAACGCAGCCCTGAAGGCAGGCGCAACCTACAAGCTCGACGGCCGTAACTACTTCACGGCTCACGTGTCTTACGGCTCTCGCGCCCCGATGCCCGATTACAGCTACGTATCGCCGCGTACTAAAGACACTTCCGTGCAGGGTCTCAAATCTGAACGCTTCTTCTCCGCCGACCTCTCTTATACATGGAATTACAACCGCTTCCGCGGGACGGTCACCGGTTTCTACACGAGGATGTGGGACGGTATCGTACGATCCGGTTTCTACGACTATCAGCTCAACACGTTCATGAACTATTCCATGTCGGGAATGGAGACTGAATACAAGGGTATAGAGCTTGGTATGGAATACAAGATACTCAGCAACCTTTCGATTTCCGCAGCCGGGACATTCTCGCGCAATACATATGAGAACAACCCTCTGGGCGTGCGCAGTTACGAGAACGGTTCTCAGGAAGACGTGACCCGTCGCGTATATCTCAAGAACTATCATATCGGAGGAACTCCGCAGCAGGCTTACACCATCGGCCTTAACTATAATATCAACCAATGGTTCTTCGAAGTGAACGGTCAATGGTTTGGCGACAACTGGATCGCCCTTTCTCCGGCCCGCCACGAAGAGATGCCCGGACTCTGGAAAGTTTGTACCCCTTCTCATGAACAAAAAGAGATGGGTATCACGTCTGATATGATTTACAGACAGAAGCAGGCTGAGATATCCCATCAGGATAAACTTAACTCGGAATGGGTGATGAACCTTTCGATCGGTAAGATTATTTATACTAAGTTCGGTTCGGTCAATTTCAACCTCAGCGTCAACAATCTTCTTAATAATCGGAACATACAGACCGGTGGATATCAAGAAGGTAAGTTCGACTATACAGACTATAACGTGAACAAGTTCCCAAACAAGATTTATTATGCCCAGGGCATACGTGTTTTCTTCAATGTGGGAATCAGATTCTAATTAGGAATTAGGAATGTGGAGTGCTCAAGGCATGACACATATTAATAATTAAGATAATGAAAAATATAAAGATAATATTTTCGATGCTTGTTCTGATGGCCATGGGTCTCGGATCATGTAACGAGGATTTGGCAGAACCCCCTGTAAATAATCCCGGCATTCATTATGGGGTTTGGGATGATCCGATGTCTGTATATCAGGTAAGTCTTGGTGCAGAGGCAGAAGGGTATGATGCTGTTTGGGTGACAGGATATATAGTTGGATGTGTAAACACAGGTATATCGAATACTTGCTCTGAAAAAACAGCTGATTTTACAGTCCCTGCACCAGTGAATACAAACATTCTCATGGCCGGCACTCCCGATGAGACAGATTGGAGCAAGTGCATTACAGTTCAGTTGCCTTCAGGAAATGTCCGCAATGCATTGAATATGACAATTGCCGAAAATAAAGGGAGGCAAGTCACGATTTTAGGTACTACCGGTGCTAAATACTGCTCTGTGTATGGAGTTAAGGGCGTGTCCGCTTATGTATGGGGAGATAAGGGAGATCCTTCGATAGATATAGTGTCTAAGCCCGTCATCAAACCTACGCCCGGTGACGGCACTGTGGTCTACGAATCTCTTGAAAACACACTAACCGCGATACCTGCTGACTGGACTATCGAGAATGTAAAGCTTCCGGAAGGAAAGACTGAAATATGGTCTTGGAAAGAGTACAACGGTAAAGGTTATCTCTACGCTACAGCTTTCGGTGCTACAGGAGATGGACTGGCATATGCTGTAACTCCGGTGATTGACCTTACGGGCTACACCGGCGCCTCGGCATCCTTCCGCCATGCTGCCAAATTCCAGACCACAATCAAGGAACTCTGCGGATTTGCCGTGCGCGAAGCCGGTACGACGGAGTGGACGGACGTTACCGTCCCCAACTGGCCGCCACTCGACAACAAATGGACATGGGCAGACTCCGGAGAGATGGATATTTCAGCCTTCGCAGGGAAGAAAGTGCAGGTTGCATTCAAATATGGATGCTCGGCAGCCGGCGCAGACTCTTGGGAGATCAATGACCTTAAAGTGACAGGCACAAAATAACCGCCATAAATTAAAAGAAAAATGAAAATTTTAAAAACATTATATGTAGGGATGGCGATGACGGCCGCGGCTGTTTCCTTAACCTCCTGTCAGGCCGACATGGACGCTCCCGCGCTGGAGGAGCCGAAGGCCACGATGGAAGCCAACACCACCATCTCCGAGTTAAAGACGGCGTTTGCCGACAAGACCGTGATGTGCCCGATGAAAGACGAGGCTGCGCAGACACCCTATATCATCCACGGACGCGTAGTGTCGAGCGATGCCACGGGCAATATCTATAAGTCTATCGTAATTCAGGATGAGACGGCGGCTATCGCCCTCTCCGTGAATCAAGGTTCAACTTATACCGACTATCGTATCGGTCAGGACGTTGTGCTCAATGTCACCGGTCTATATATCGGTTATTATAACGGTCTTCAGCAGATCGGTTGGCTCGGTGACCCGTATGACGGACAGCCCCAGCTCGGATTCATGCCCTGGAGTTTCTTCCTCGAGCATTCCGAACTCAACGGCTTCCCGAATCCCGATGTAGAATATGTTGGCCAGAATGCCGCATGGCCTTCGGAGAATCCATATTGCGTCGTGACTTCATTCGGGCAGCTCCCGTCTGCAGGAGAGGAATTCCGCAACATGCAGAGCCAGCTCGTTGAATTCCGCAACGTATATTTCGAGGAGGGTGGAAAGGAAACCTACGCTCCTTATCAGGAAAGCGTGAACCGCACATTGAAGGATGCCAACGGCGGCTCTATCATTGTCCGCACTTCCGGCTATTCGAATTTCTATAACGAGATGATTCCCGAGGGAACGGGTAACGTGCGAGGCATCCTCTCTTATTACGGGGATGCATGGCAACTTCTCCTTCGCGGTCTTGGCGATGTCATGATCACTGAGAAAGGTCAGAAGAACGATCCATACACCGTGGAAGAGGCTATGGAAGTCGAGAATCAAGGCGCTTCCGGTTGGGTTAAGGCTTACATCGTAGGCTCCGTGAAGGCAGGTGTGAACACCGTTACATCCAATGCTGACGTAATCTTCGGTGCAGAAGCCGAGATGGATAACAATATACTTATCGCCGCATCCCCGGATGAGACCGACTGGACGAAATGTCTTGCCGTAGAGCTCCCGCAGGGTTCTGCATTCCGCGAATCAGTCAACTTGCTTGACAATCCCGGCGTGCTGAAGAAGTCGATTCTCGTGAGAGGTAACCTTGCTACGTTCCTCGGCATGCCCGGTGTCACCGGCAACGGCGGCACAGCCAGCGACGTAGAGGTTGAAGGCGTCACCATCGGTGGTGGCGACACCCCGACTCCCGGTCCGGAGGGTGAGATACCTGCCGGTGTCGGAACGCAGGAGAGTCCCTATAATGTTACTCAAATCAAGGCTGCCACGGCTGATGCCGCAGGAGTGTGGGTTGAAGGTTATGTCGTGGGTTATGCCGCTGACAAGACTTGGGACTCAGCGGTGTTTGGAACAACACCTTCTGACGGTGACAATTATAAGAATGCCACCAACGTAATCCTTTCCATGGTGGCTCCTCCGGCTGCGAATGCCTCAAATTCTGCACCTATAGGTTTGAAAAATACCGGTGATGTCAGAACGACACTCGGTATATCCAAGAATCCTTCAATCTATGGAGCACGAGTGAAAGTGAAAGGCGACATGAAAAAGTATTTCGGCATGATGAGCGTAAGGGATGTCACCGAATATGTCATCGTTTCGGGCGGTGGCGACACTCCGACACCTCCTGAACCGCCAGTTGGAGATGAGACCACAATATATTCTTCCCTTGAGGCAAGTCTTACGGCAATACCTTCTGACTGGACGATTGACAATGTCACGCTTCCTTCAGGAAAGACAGAACTGTGGTCATGGAAAGAATACAACGGTAAAGGATATCTTAACGCTACAGGATATGGAGCTACAAGCGACGGCCTCGCATATGCCATAACCCCTCTGATAGATCTCTCCGGTTATAAGAGTGCTAAAGTTTCGTTCCGTCATGCAGCGAAATTCCAGACTACAATCAAGGACTTATGTGGGTTGGTTGTCCGCGAAAATGGTTCATCATCATGGACTGAGCTAACTATACCCACATGGCCTACAGCCGGCGCATGGACGTTTGTGGATTCGGGCGAGATGGATTTGACTGCTTTTGCCGGAAAGAAAATCCAGGTGGCGTTCAAATATGGCTGCTCGGCAGCCGGTGCAGACCAGTGGGAGATCAACGATCTTAAGATAACTGGAACAAAATAAGAAATAAAATAATAGATTTATTCAGAGGGCTGTAGTCATTTGATTTCAGCCCTCTGTTGTTTTAAAACATTAACAAATTTTCAAAATAAAAAAGGATTTTAGCGTTATATATTGTTGAGACTATAAAGACCATATTGCTGATGAAGAAATTATACATGACTTTTGCGCTGGCGATTTGTGTTGCCGCCGGTGCCTCGGCAGAGTTCAAGGCCGGATATTATGACAAGATGAACGGAAAGAGCGGAGCCGCGCTGAAGGCGGCAGCCAAGGAGTGCGTGCAGAGACACCAGACGCTCGGGTATTATGACTTGCCGAATTACTGGCAGTATTCGGATGTATATCCGGAGCGTGTTGACGGGATGAAGCGATGGTGGGACATGTATTCCGATGCCATTTACCTCATCAGGAACGGGCAGACCGGCAAGCAAAGCTTTTCGGCCAATAAGATGCAACGCGAGCACAGCGTGCCCAAGTCGTGGTGGAAACTGAACGGAGGGGTGGAGTATACCCCCGCATATTCTGATATGTGGAATCTATACCCTTCGGACGGGGCGGCCAACCAGGCAAAACTCAACTATCCCCTTGGATATACAGCCTCCACCAGCTTTAACAATGGCGTGACGAAGGTGGGAGCTGCCAAGACCGGTTACGGCGGCGGAAGCCGCAACGTGTTCGAACCGGACGATGAATATAAGGGAGATTTCGCCCGTGCGTATATGTATGTCGCCACAGTCTATGACGATATCAACTGGGTGATCAATTATATGTATAATAAAGAGACCTATCCGACGCTTGTGCCGTGGGCCAAGGAGATGCTGCTTCAATGGTGTCGCATGGACCCGGTGGACCAGAAGGAGATTGACCGCAACAACGTTGTGGAGCAATATCAGGGCAACCGTAATCCATTCGTTGATTTCCCCGAGCTTGCCGAATATATCTGGGGAACGCGCACAACAGAAACTTTCTATGTGGATCAGCAGGCGGGGAGTGACCCGACACCTCCTATCACGGGAGATCCCGAGATCACCGCGCCTGTCAATGGCGAGGCCCTCGATTTCGGGGAGGTGGCTATCGGCCGCACCGAGACCCGTGTGCTGCAGATTGTCGGTAAGAACCTGACGTCCCCGCTTTCAGTGTTGGTGACAGGGGCGGACAAGGGGATGTTCGTGCCCGAAATTACCAAAGAGATTCCCGCCGCCACAATCAATCAGAACCAAGGCTATCTGCTCAATATCACCTACACCCCGGCTGCCATAGGAAAGCATGAGGCTAAGATTGTGCTTTATGACGGAGGCCTTACAGGTTCGATAGCCGTGACCCTGACGGGCGAGGCATTGCCTGTGCCGACATTCACCACGCTCACGGCATTGCAACCGACCGATCTGACAGACAATTCATATACGGCTCACTGGAATGCTGTTCCCGATGGAGAGATCGCTGATTATTACTTATTGACGCGCACGCGTCTTGTCGATGGCAACCAGGAAACGGAGACATACGAGACCGGAGAAACGAGCTATCCGATCGCTGACCGGGATCCATCGATAGCGGAAACATATTATGTGCAGTATTCGCGTCTCGGAATGCTCTCCGAGCCTTCGAATGAAATCTATGTGGCGGCCGGAAGTTCCGTGGAAGAGCTTTGGGTGTCGGCACCGATGCAGATTTTCCCTGCTGAAGGAGGATTCGCTGTGAAGATAACGGGAGAGGCGCGGCCGCTGCATGTTTATGACGTGAACGGCGCGGAAGTGATGTATGTTGCAACCCCCGTTGATGGCGATGTGTTCCTTCTTCCGCAAGGAGTGTATGTGGTGATTT
Organism: uncultured Muribaculaceae bacterium; assembly: GCA_910584055.1. GTDB lineage: Bacteria > Bacteroidota > Bacteroidia > Bacteroidales > Muribaculaceae > Lepagella. Next base: position 11,114 of record CAJTZS010000003.1, read on the forward strand.
CGGAAGGGATGCGCCCCGTCAAGATTGTGATTTGACTGGGGAAATTCCGCTGACGCGTCATCACTGGGATTTCCTTCTCTCCAGAGGTTTTTTCTTTCTTCTTTCCTCTCTTCCTCTTCCTCTTTCCTCCTTTTTTCTCTCCTCTTCTTTCCCTTTTATCGGAGGGCGGAGGAAAAACGGAGTGATGACGCATTGGCGGAATTAAATTAAGCAAGGGGAATTTTAAACTAATTGAATGAACGATTCGAGACTTATGGATGAAACTATACAACCCTCCTCAGAGGGGAGAGCTGAGAAATCCATTTCAGAGGGGAGGCCTAAGCAATTCTCCTCAGAGGGGAGAGCTGAGAAATCCTTTTCAGAGGGAAAGCCTGAAGCATCTTCCTCCGGAGGGAATAAATTCCCTTATGGGAAGGAACTGAAGAGGCGGACTACGCGCAGGGCTAAATTCAGGGATTATAGGGCTCCGGGGTTTTATATGATCACCATTATGCTTAATCCGGAGCTTTCTCGCAGAATGTGTTTTTGCCGGGTTGAGGGGTCGCCACAGATGCCGGAGGTTCGACTTTCCTCTCTTGGCAGCCTGGTTGATGAAAAAATAAACACAATGCCGGATTATACGCCGCAGTTGGAGATATTGAAATATGTCATCATGCCGGATCATCTTCATATTCTCATTCACGTGAAGGAGAATCTTGAGCGGCATTTAGGGAGGGTTATCGGCGGATTTATGGGCGGTTGTACCTCCTTGGCTAAAAAGAAAGACTTATTGAAGAATGGGGTTAATAACGAAAGCTTATTGAAGGATAGGATTAAGAACGAAGGCCCTATGAAGGAGGGGGAATCACTTTTTGCTGCTAAGTTTCATGACAGGGTGGTGACGAAAAAAGGACAGATACAGCGGCTTAAGGATTATATTGCCGACAACCCGAGACGATTTCTTATAAAACGAAGCCATCCAGATCTGTTCAGGCGATATCTGCATTTGAGGATCGGCGATAGGGAATATGCGGCTTATGGTAATATTTTTCTGTTGAAACAACCTTATCTGTTGCCGGTAAGGATACATAGGAGATGGTCGCCTTCTGAGTTTGCGGAATATGAGGAGAGGTGTTTATGCGAGATTGAGGAGGGGGCGGTTGTGATTTCTCCTTTCATACATCCTGCCGAGAAGGCTATCCGGAACAAGGCTATAGAGAAGGGCAATAAGCTGATTATTTTGCGGGATCAAGGTTTTGAAGAGCGTTTCAAACCTCAGGGAAAATATTTCGAGCTATGCGCGGCAGGACAGCTTCTCTTGCTTGCGCCTTGGCCGGAAAATACAGGAAGGAAAAGCACTTCGGGTAGCCGGGAATTCCATTCTATGAATGACATGGCGATGGCCATCGCTTCGCTACCGTCAGGGGTAAGGACATCGATAATTAATTGCCAAGGATAAGCTTGTTTAAAAACAAATTCACATTTATTTTTAAACAAGCTCTTAGCATAGATTTAGATTAGATATTCAGGAGGGGGCGCCGGTGCAGATTTAGTGAAGATTCCAAATCGAAGTGCAGATTTTTTATGAAAGCCGGTTGATTATTCACTGAAATTATATATTTTTGTATTTCTGTAGCAATCATTGGAGATTGTTACAGACTTTTTTGAATTATATGGATATCATGAAATCACGATTAAGCAGTTTTGTAGCGGCGCTATGCGCCATAGCGGTTCCGGTATTGGCTGACGCCCCTGCCGGATATTATAATTCACTTGAAGGTAAGACCGGCACCGAGCTGATGAAGGCTGTGAAGGCAGTCGTAAGGAAGCATACTGTCATTTCTTATGGCGATGGGACGTGGAATGCTTTCAGGAAAACAGATGTGAGGACAGTCAATGGCAAGGAATGCTGGTGGGATATGTATAGTGACAATAATGTTCCTGTCTCATCGGGCCATCCGGGAATGAATATAGAGCATTCCGTGGCTAATTCTTGGTGGGGAGGCACCAAGAACGATGCGTATAAGGATATAGTGCATCTCAACCCGTCGGACACGGAGGGGAACAGCAGAAAAAGCAATTATCCGCTCACGGAGCTTGGAAGCCGTAAATGGACCAATGGCGTTGTCAATATAGGTTCTCCCAAGTCGGGTCAGGGAGGAGGAAGTTCGAATGGTTTTGAGCCCCATGACGGCTATAAGGGGGATTTTGCAAGGACATATATGTATATGTTCGTTGTATACGACGATATAAACTGGGGAAGGACCAGTGGCGGTCAGAATGTGGAATGGATGTTCACGGCTAATCCGTTCGAGCTTAAGGCCTGGGCCAAAGAACTCCTGCTGAGATGGTCGGCCAATGATGCCGTAAGCCAGAAGGAGCGTGACCGCAACGATGGGGTATATGCCGCCCAGAAGAACCGCAATCCCTTTATCGACCTCCCTGATTTAGCTGACTATATATGGGGAGAGAAGAAGGGCGAGCCTTATCATGTTGACGGATCACACGAGCCGGGACCGGTGGATCCTCCGGTAGATCCGGATCCGATAGACCCTCCGGTAGATCCCGATCCCGAGGAGCCGACTCCGGAAGACCCTTCGCTCGTGCCGGGTACATATGTGCTCGTGGCTTCGCAGGGTGACATACGCGCCGGGGAAAGCTACCTGATTCTCGGGTCGGATTCGCATGTTGCGATGTCGCTGAAACAAAACAAGGAAAAGACATTCTTTGAACCCACTTCCGAGGTGAGCATCTCCGGTGGTGTGATAACGAACGCTCCTGCCGATGCAGCCTTGATTACGCTCGAGACGCTTGGTGACGGATACGCGCTCAGGGCTTCAGACATGGGCGGCAACAGCAAAGGGTATCTTTTCAGCTCAAGTGTCAAGACCATAAACCTTACGGACTATTCCACAACGACCGGAGTGAAGGCAAAGCTTACATATTCTTCGCAGGGTGTCGCCGTGGTTTATGGCTCATCGGCCAGCAGCGGAACCGGCGCCCTCTATTATAATAACGGTGCACCCCGATTCACAACTTATACCACCAATGGGCAGGAGCGTCTTGATTTCTACCGCAAGGTTAAGGATTCTTCGGCTGTCGATGAAATCGAGGACGACAGCTGCCTCGTGGAGGTATGGGGCAACAATATCCTCGTACCCGAGGGCGCAAGTATTTATGATCTCAACGGCAGAAAGCTGATGAATGGAGAGAATCTTGCGAGGGGAATATATATCGTGACATCGCCTGCATTCAAGAAAGCGGTGAAGGTTGCGGTGAAATAGGGTTCGATAGGGTGATATGGGGCTGAATGGGTATAGGTGTTTGTTAAAGAAGCTTATTAAAGAAGCGGATATGAGGAAATTTATTTCAGGAATAGGGATGACGCTGGGGGCGTTGGCCCTTATGGCCGAAGCTCCGGCGGGATATTATGCTGAGCTGGAGGGTAAGAGTGGCGATGAACTTAAAGCCGCAGTGAAGAAAACGGCTATGCCGGAGAGTTTTGTCTCCATAGGCTATGGTGACGGCAACACTTCCTTCAAGACCTGGCAGGCGTTTGAACTTACCGATGTCAGGATGATTCAAGGGGAGGAGGCATGGTGGGATATGTATTCCAACAAGCTGGTATATGTTGATAACGGGCACAATTCACTCAACATAGAACATTCTGTCGCCAATTCATGGTGGGGTGGTCAGTCCGGCAGCGAAAAGGCTTATCAGGATCTATTCCATCTGAATCCTTCCAATTCGGATGCCAACAATGCCAAATCAAATAATCCTATCGGGGTTGTCGGTGCGAATCCTGCATATGATAACGGGATGATTCTTGTGGGCGCTCCGGCAGTCGGTTATGGCGGCGGTGCGTCTAAGGTGTTCGAACCGGCTGATGAATATAAGGGGGATTTTGCCCGTACATATTTCTATATCATGACTGCCTATGATGATATCCCTTGGCGTGAAGACAAAGGGGGCGAAGCCCTCTATACTATCTCAGGCGGAAGGATTGACCTGCAGCCGTGGGCTGCTTCCATGTTGCTGAAATGGGCTGAGGAAGACCCGGTCGACACCAAGGAGATGAATCGCAATGAAGAGATATTTAAGTGTCAGAAAAACAGGAATCCGTTTATTGACTATCCCGTACTTGCCGATTATATTTGGGGAGATAAGAAAGGGAATGCCTTCACACTTTCGGGCACGGGAGCTACAGCGGTTAACCGTCCTGCCGACCCGGTAGCGGAAGATGTGCGTCTAACGGATGTAAATACATATGCAGCTTCTTATTGGGGAGAACGCGACCTGAGGTTCAATGTCAGCGAAGGGGAGCTTTGGATCAGTCTGGATGGCGGTAAGTATCAGCGTTACGGCGACAGGATATCTTTACCGAATGCAAACTCGAACGGAGTTAGGCATACGGTAAAGGCATATGCCCAGAAAGATGTGGAGGGAAAAACATTACGCAGTTCTATAGTGACCGTGACAATGACAGCCAAAGATCCCGATGTAATTGATTATTCAGAGGCGCTATGGACTCAGGTAGCGGCCGGTGATAAAATTGATGGGGAGGGATATTATCTCATTGCCGCCTCGGATAACCGGCATGTGATGGGATGCACCTTCCAGTCTAAAGGCTTTATGCCGGATTCTGGATTCCCGACATTCCGCGATGACAGTGGGGATTCTGAGATAACTGTCATTCCGGAGGGCGCGGCTGTTGTGAAATTCTACGAAGCGGGAAGCGGGTATACTCTCGAGGTGCTTGATATTCATGGCGCTTCCAAAGGATATTGGAACACCACCGCCGCAAGGAAAATGAGACTGAACGCAAGTCAGGGTACATCTGCGAGTGTAGATATTCAGGGGGACGGCACGGTGAAGATAGATTTCGGTTCCACACCCGGATGGATTCAATATAACAAGACCAGTCCCCGCTTCCTGAATTATTCATCGAATCAGGGAGGTGTGACGCTTTATAAATTCAAGGGTTTCGATGGCGGTTCGTCAGCAGTCGGAGAGGTTGAGGTAGAGAACGGCACTCCTATAGTGATTGACGGGCGGGACATTATCGTGCCCGAAGGAGGTGTGATATACGATATGGGCGGTCGCCGCGTTTACGGCAGAGGATTGCATCCCGGCATTTATGTCGTGGTTAAGTCTAACGGAGAGGCTGTGAAGGTTTATATCCGCTAAAATCTATAATTATTCAGAACAAATAGATTCCCTATATGCTTTAAAGCATGTAGGGATTTTTTATTGCAAAAATATTTGGGTAATTGAGGAATAAGATGTTAATTTGCCATGCTTTTCAGAAGTTGCCGCCATGATGCATGAGGCAATGGTGGCATTTTGGTAAAGCACACGATTATAAGGTAGCTATCCTCTGCCAAATCTATACCAAAACACAATAACAACTTTCGTGATGTTACAAGAAACGAATGTCAAGACCATCGACAAGGTGGTGATTCGCTTCGCCGGCGACTCCGGCGACGGCATGCAGCTTGCCGGGAATATCTTCTCCAACATTTCCGCGGGGGAAGGTAACCAGATTTCCACATTCCCAGACTATCCGGCCGAGATCCGCGCCCCGCAAGGATCTCTGAGCGGAGTGTCCGGTTATCAGGTGAGCGTGGGTAAGGATGTGCACACACCGGGTGACCAGGCGGATGTGTTGGTGGCGATGAACCCTGCGGCCCTCAAGACCAACCTTCGCTATCTAAAGCCGGACGGCATTATTGTCTGCGACGGTGATTCCTTCACTGAGCAAAACCTCAAGAAGGCAGAGTATGCCACTTCAGACCCAGTGACCGAACTTGGCATCAATCCGGCACGCATCATGCTCGTCCCGATGACTACGCTCCTGAAATCCACCCTTGCGGATTCGGGACTTGACCAGAAAGGGATGATGAAATGCAAGAACATGCTTGCTCTTGGAATCATCTGCTGGCTCTTCGACCGCCCCGTTGATGGTGTGCTGAAGAAACTGCAGGCAAAATTCGCGAAAAAACCGGCAATCTACGAAGCCAACGCCAAAGTTGTGAGGGCAGGTTGGGATTACGGTCACAACACACACAGCTCAATGCCTGTCTACCGAATCGAAACAGCTTCGGCAGAGAAGGGAACATATATCGATGTGACGGGCAACACCGCCACAGCATGGGGTCTCATCATGGCTTCCGAGAAAAGCGGACGTCCCCTTTTCCTGGGGTCGTACCCCATCACTCCCGCCACTGACATCCTTCACGAGCTCGCTAAGCGCAAAGATCTCGGCGTTAAGGCTTGCCAGATGGAGGATGAGATAGCCGGCGTGTGCTCAGCGATAGGCGCATCATACGCAGGTCATCTTGCCGTGACCTCGACTTCCGGTCCCGGTCTCGCCCTCAAGTCGGAAGGTATCGGCCTTGCCGTCATGGCAGAGCTTCCGCTCGTAGTCATAGACGTTCAGCGCGGCGGCCCCTCCACCGGCCTTCCCACCAAGACAGAGCAGACCGACCTGATGCAGGCTCTTTACGGCCGTAACGGGGAATCTCCCCTCTGCGTGCTTTCAGCCGTCAGTCCTACTGACTGCTTTGAGATGGCTTTCCAGGCATGCCGCATAGCCATTGAGCATATGACCCCCGTAATCCTCCTTACGGACGCATTCATCGGAAACGGTTCGTCGGCATGGCGCGTTCCGGAGAAAGACGAATATCCGGAAATAAAGGTGCCGTTCGTGAGCGAAAGCCAGCTTGAACAGGGCTGGAAGCCTTACGACCGCGATGCCGAGACTATGGTGAGGTATTGGTCCATCCCCGGAATGGATAAGGGGATGCACCGCGTGGGCGGTCTGGAGAAAGATTTCAACACCTCCGTGATTTCCACCGATGCCAGGAATCATGCGCGCATGGTTGAGGCAAGGAGGGAGAAAGTGGCGCGTATAGCCCGCGACATACCTAAGATGGAACCGATGTTCGATGAAGGAGCCGACACTATACTTGTAGGATGGGGAGGTACCTACGGCCATCTGCTCACCGCTGCCCAGGAGCTTAACGCCGCCGGCAGGAAAGTTGCCTTCTGGCAGTTCCGTTATATCAACCCGCTTCCGGAGAACGCAATCGAGACTCTCTCTAAATATAAGAGAATTATCGTAGCAGAGCTTAATACCGGAATGTTTGCCGACTACCTGCAGATGCATATGCCCGGCAAGGAAATCCTCCGCATCAATAAGGTGGAGGGCCAGCCCTTCCTCGTGAGCGAAGTCGTGGATGGTGTCATCTCGCACATGGAAAATAATTAACGGAAGTATAACCCATATCAAACACTCTAACAATGGAAGAGATAAAGACTACGGGCTATACGCCCGCCGATTATAAGAACAGCCAGAACGCCCGCTGGTGTCCCGGCTGCGGCGACCATGCCATACTGAACGTTCTCCACAAGGCCATGGCCGTCATAGGGGTTGCGCCCAAAGATACAGCCGTCATTTCGGGTATCGGCTGCTCCTCGCGCCTTCCCTACTATATGAATACATATGGCATGCACACGATTCACGGACGTGCCGCCGCAATTGCCACAGGCGTGAAAACCGCAAATCCGGAACTCACCGTATGGCAGATTTCGGGCGATGGCGACGGGCTTGCCATCGGCGGCAACCATTTCATACATGCCATCCGTAGGAATGTGGATATCAACATGCTCCTTTTCAACAATAAAATTTATGGTCTGACAAAGGGACAGTATTCCCCGACTTCCGATCGCGGGGCTGTCACTAAATCCAGCCCTTACGGCACGGTTGAGGACCCCTTTATCCCAGCCGAGCTTTGCTTCGGTGCCAGAGGTAACTTCTTCGCCAGAGGTATCGACATAACACTTGACATCACCCGCGATTGCATGGTGGCTGCCGCCCGTCATAAGGGCGCTGCGGTTGTGGAGGTACTTCAGAACTGCGTGATATTCAATAACGGCATCCATTCATATTTCACCGACAAGGAGCAGCGTGCCGACCATACCATTCTCCTGCGTCATGGAGAGAAGATGCTCTTCGGCAAAAACATGGAGAAAGGTCTGGTGCAGGAAGGCTTCGGCCTGAAGGCTGTGACGATAGGTGAAGATGGCTACACGCTTGACGACGTGCTTGTGCACGACGCCCACTGCGAGCAGAATTTCCTCCAGCAGCAGCTCGCCATGATGGACGGCCATGAACTCCCTGTGGCGCTTGGCGTGATACGCGATTATCAGACCCCCACTTATGAGGCTGAGGTTGAGCGTCAGGTAGAGGAAGTGAAAGGGAAGAAGGGCTTCGGTTCGCTCCGCGACATGATTCTCAAGACCTGCGAAAGTTGGGAGATAAATTAGACTGTATTAAGCTTTAGGCTTTAGGCTTGGAATGTGCACAAAAATAATTTTTTTGTGCACATTTTATTGAAAAATTTCCATAATTGAAATATTTTGATTTACTTTGCAGTCTGAAATAAAGAAAAATAAGAAAAATTATTAACATCTAAAAATCTTATTGATATGTCAGACATTGAAAAAAGAGTAAAAGAGATCATTGTAGACAAGCTCACAGTAGATGAGAACGAAGTAACACCTACAGCTGAATTCAGCAAGGATCTCGGCGCAGACTCGCTCGACACCGTAGAGCTCATCATGGAGTTCGAGAAAGAATTTGACATCACCATCCCCGACGCAGAGGCAGAGAAGATCTCGACTGTTGGCGACGCCATCAGCTATATCGAGGAACACAGCAAATAATCAAGTTTCATGGAATTAAAGAGAGTTGTAATAACGGGACTCGGAGCGTTGACTCCGATCGGCAACGACGTGGCCACGACTTGGGAGAATGCCAAGGCCGGCAAGAGCGGAGCCGCCCCGATTACACACTTCGACGCAAGCAAATTCAAGACGCAGTTCGCATGCGAGGTCAAGGGCTTTGATCCTGCCGAGCATTTCGACCGCAAGAAAGCGCGTCAGCTTGACCTATACGCGATGTATGCGCTTAAGGCAGCCGACGAGGCTATTGAGGATGCAGGTCTTGAAGGCGAAGGAGTCGATAAAAACCGTGTCGGTGTAATATTCGCAGCCGGTATCGGCGGTCTTCACACTTTCGAGGAGGAGGCCGGTTATTTTGCAATTCATGGAGAAGACCAGGGTCCCAAATACAATCCCTTCTTCATTCCGAAAATGATAGCCGACATAGCTGCCGGCCATATCTCCATCGACCATGAATTCCGCGGTCCGAACTTTGCTACGGTTTCGGCTTGCGCTTCCTCGAATCATGCCCTGATTGATGCATACAACTATATCCGTCTGGGCATGGCGGACGCGATTGTCGCCGGAGGCGCCGAGGCAGCGGTATTCCCCGCAGGTGTTGGCGGTTTCAACTCTATGAAGGCGCTCTCCACCCGTAATGACGAATGTGAAAAGGCATCGCGCCCCTTCAGTGGCTCGCGCGACGGGTTCGTGATAGGCGAAGGGGCGGCAGCCCTCGTACTTGAGGAACTTGAGCATGCCAAGGCACGCGGCGCGCATATCTATGCAGAAGTAGCCGGTGGCGGCATCAGTGCCGACGCATACCATATTACCGCCACTCATCCTGATGGGTTGGGTGCCGTCATAGGTATGGAAAATGCATTGAAAGATGCCGGTATGAAGCCCGAGGACATTGATTATATCAACATGCACGGCACTTCCACCCCAGTGGGCGACCGCGGAGAGGTGAAGGCCATAATGAAAGTTTTCGGTGATCACGCCTATAAGATGAATCTCAGCTCCACCAAGTCGATGACAGGTCATCTCCTTGGCGCGGCAGGTGCTCTTGAGGCTCTTCTCAGTGTCAAGGCTCTCAATGACAATATCATACCTCCTACAATCAATCATGAGGAAGGAGACGATGATCCTGAAATTGACTATAACCTCAACTTCACATTCAACGAGGCGCAGTCCCGTGAGCTGAACACCGTTCTTTCGAACACATTCGGTTTCGGAGGTCACAACGCTTCCGTTATCCTGAAGAAATATAAAGATTAATACGGCGTTAAAACGCAGTGCAATTTTTATAAACGCTTAAAATCCTCCCTTAGGAATAGGGGAGGATTTTTTTTTCTCTGTTTTTTTTATTAAATTTGTATGTTAAAAAACTGATTGACAAAGATACTTCTAAATATGGCAACAGAAGAAGAGGAGAAAAGATATCAAGCGGATAATATCCAGGTGCTTGAAGGACTTGAAGCAGTGCGTAAACGTCCGTCGATGTATATCGGCGACACCGGTGTGCGCGGTCTGCATCATTTGGTTTATGAGGTTGTGGACAACTCGATCGACGAGGCTCTTGCCGGCTTTGCCAGCCATATAGAGGTCTCCATCCTTGAAGACAATTCCATCAAGGTTGTGGACAATGGCCGAGGTATCCCGGTGGACATGCATGAAAAGATGCATAAACCTGCGCTCGAGGTAGTTTTGACCGTGCTCCATGCCGGAGGTAAATTTGACAAGGGCTCCTACAAGGTTTCCGGAGGTCTGCATGGTGTTGGCGTTAGCTGTGTCAACGCTCTTTCCGATTATCTTCGCGCCGAGATTCACCGTGATGGTAAGGTCCATATGCAGGAATATGCTTTCGGTAAGCCCACCTGCGATCTAAAGGTTATTTCCGAGACCGACCATACCGGCACCACTATCCTTTTCCATCCTGATTCATCGATTTTCAGCGAGACCGTATATGATTATGAGACTCTCGCCAACCGTCTACGCGACCTTGCTTTCCTTAACGCCGGGATTACACTGACTCTCACCGACGAGCGTGTCCGCGACGAGGAAGGGAATCCGCGTCATGATGTGTTCCACAGTGCAGAAGGTCTGAAGGAATTTGTGAAATACATAGATGAGGGTAAAGAACCTCTGATAGAAGATATTATCCACCTCAATACGGAGCGTGGAGGTGTGCCTATCGAGGTGGCTATGACATATAATACCGACTTCAACGAGAATATATATTCTTACGTCAACAATATCAACACGATAGAGGGCGGCACGCACCTTACGGGTTTCCGCCGCGGTCTGACCACAACCCTTAAGAAATATGCCGACGACAATCATCTTCTTGACAAACTCAAGATCGAGCTTTCGAAAGAAGACTTCCGCGACGGTCTCACGGCAGTGATTTCTGTGAAGGTTGCGGAGCCGCAGTTCGAGGGTCAGACAAAGACCAAACTCGGAAACAATGAGGTAGGCGGAGTGGTGCAGAGCGCTGTCAGCGAGGCATTGCGCTATTATCTTGAGGAGCATCCGGCCCAGGCGAAGACAATTGTCAATAAGGTTATGCTTGCAGCTCAGGCGCGTCATGCGGCATATAGCGCAAGGATGCGGGTGCAGAGCAAGAGTCCGCTGTCAGGTGCGGGGCTTCCCGGTAAATTAGCCTCCTGCAAGAGTCGCGATGCTGTGGAATGCGAGCTCTTCCTCGTGGAGGGAGATTCCGCAGGTGGATCGGCGAAGCAGGGACGCAACCCGCGATTCCAGGCTATCCTTCCACTGCGCGGTAAGATATTGAACGTGGAGAAAGCCATGGACCACAAGGTGCTGAATTCCGATGAGATCGTGAATATGTATAAGGCTTTGGGCGTGACTATCGGCACTGAGGAGGACTCCAAAGCTCCGAACATGACTAAGCTCCGTTATCATAAAATTATAATCATGACCGATGCGGATGTCGATGGCGCACATATCGCCACGCTTCTGATGACATTCTTCTATCGCCGTATGCGTCCCATTATCGACAACGGGTATCTTTACATAGCCACTCCTCCGTTGTATAAATGCTCTTTAAAAGGGAAAAAGAATGTGGAGGAATATTGCTGGACAGATCAGCAGGTACAGCGGTTTGTTGATGATAAATGCAACGGAGAGCGCAACAGGCTTGTCCTGCAGCGGTATAAAGGTCTTGGTGAGATGAATCCCGAGCAGCTTTGGGAAACGACCATGGATCCGGAGAACCGAATGCTCAAGCAGGTGACGCTCACGAATGCTGCCGAGGCTGACCGTACATTCTCGATGCTCATGGGCGAAGAAGTTGCCCCACGCCGCGATTTCATCGAGGCGCATGCGACATACGCTAATATAGATGCTTAAGGATATTCTTATTTATCCTGCAGTTTCTTAAACATTCGGATATATTGATCCGCTACTGAATCTTCAGCAAATTTTTTGATTACCGAGCGATGCATCCCGGTTTTTATGGCATCCCGGTTTTCCAGAGCCCATATAATGCCTTCCGCTATACGGAGGGCATTTTCTTTTTTATCGTCGCTCCATTCCGCCAGATAGCCGGTGTGCATATGGTCGATGATGTCGGCTTGGCCGCCGTGGTTGAGTGCCACCGGAACGCATCCCCATGCCTGTCCTTCGATAAGTGTGCCCGGGAGGGTCTCCCATTCCGAAGTGGAGACCACCACAGCCCCCGATTCATAAACGGAACGTATCTCCTCCGGAGAAATGCGGCCGAGGTGCGTGTGGGGGATTGCAATATTTTTCAGAGCTTCAGGGTCTTTGAGGGCGCCGAATGTGACAATCTCAAGGCCTTTTGCCTCATCGGGATATTTTTCTGCGAGAATCCGGGTGGCTTCAACAAGGGTTGAATGCCCTTTTATCGGATCATCGATGCGGGCGGCCCCGAAAATTATTTTTTTGACTGAAGCTGAAGCTTCAGCGCGCGACGCTTTAGATCGGGGTAAAGATGGATCGTTTCCTTCCTGGAGAAGATCAGGGATGGCTCTTTCTATTCCAGATAGGGATGGATGGATGGAAGGCTCTTTCTCTTTTAGGAAAAATGAGGAAATAGAGGAAGGGATAGAGGAGGAATTTTCTTGCGGAGAGGGGGAAGAGGGAGCAGTGCTGAGGGGGAAGGCATTCGGGATCACTGAAATATCGGCCTCTTTCATCAGGGAGGAGCGCCGGGCTGCATCGGCAAGCCAGTTGCTAACCGCAACGAAATGGATTCTTATGTTCTTGTAAAGAATCATTTTCCGGAGCCATGTCTTATGGGAAAGGTCATTGCGGGAGGCTTCTTTCCCCAGCAAAGGGCAGTCGCTGCATTCTCCGTCCTGACTCATGAAACGGCGGCAGTAGCCGGCATGGTGACATATGCCGGTCATGTTCCACATGTCGTGCATTGTCCATATCAACGGTTTGCCGAGGAGGGAGAGTTTCCGTATACCCTTTATTGATAACATCCCTTGGTTAACCCAGTTAAGGCAAATTACGTCGGCATCCTTGATAAAGGGGGTACGATGCAGTGGGAGGCCATTGGATGCAGTGTCTATCTGGAAGAGGGTGCTTCTGTTGAATCCATTGGCGGCAAATATCCTTAACCTCTCCGCAATAAAGGGGAGGCGTACAGAATTTTTGGATGCCGCTTCTATGACCCATTGTGAATCGGTCTTTTTTTCTGTCACGATCATCCGGGCATCGATGCCCTTCCGGCGCAAAGCATTCATCAACCTGAAAGTCACTACTGCGGCTCCTCCGGTGGAGTCGGATTTACAGAGGAGTGCTACCTTCATTTCCTGCGGTATGTGACGAATCTATATGAGAGTCCGGTTTTGGATATTTCCGGTTCTGAAGTCGAGACCACTTGCCAGTCATTCTCGCTGAGTACGGGGAAATGAGTGTCGGCATCAGGCACGGTGGTGTCTATTTCCGTGACTGTCACTTCCGTGCAATAGGGAAGAGCTGAGTGGTATAACTGGGAGCCTCCTATTATCACCGGTGATTCCGTAAGTTCGCAGGCTGCGATTGCATCCTCTATAGCCGGAAATACTTCGGCACCTTCCGCCATATAGCCGATATTGCGGGATATGACTATATTCCTGCGTCCGGGAAGTGGGCGTTTGGGCAGTGATTCCCATGTTTTTCTTCCCATTATGATTGGGTGTCCCATGGTTGTGGCTTTGAAATGTGCCATATCCTCAGGTAGCCGCCATGGAAGAGACCCATTGCGGCCGATTGCCCTGTCCTTGGCCATGGCGACGATGGCCATAAGCGGGCGAAGACGGGATGTGGAGGAGTTGAAAGTGGAGAATGGAACGGTCTGGCTGATGTCTTTCTCTGAAATTGAGTCTGAATCTGAGGGGAATAGATAAGATATTTCCATGGGAGTAAAAAAATCAATGAATTCGATAGTAAAATTAATAAAATTATCGAAATATTTCCGTAATTTTGCAAAGAAGTTGTTTAGACTAATTTACGAATGTTAAAAACGAAATTATATTTATTCTTTTATTAACCCTTGCGGTCTATTTTGGCATCTTTCTTCCCTCTCATCGCCGCCAACCGAAAGGTTGCCGTCTCTTCGATGAAAGAAACCTGCTCAAAATATGCCTGCAAATGTTAATAAAAAATTAGTCTAAACAACTTCAAATGAAATGAGCGGATTTTATGAAGTTGTTAGAACAAAATCAAAACAACTTCTATATCTGTTTAAATTAAAAATATACGCAACCGTTTTTATCGATGAATTATACAGTTGTAGATTTTATCAGCCTGTTGGGATCAGTGTGCCTCTTCCTTTACGGAATGAAGGTTATGAGTGAAGGCCTTCAGAAAGTTGCGGGCGACCGTCTGCGCAATATTCTGGGGATAATGACAAAGAACAGGGTGACCGGAGTTATGACGGGAATACTTATCACCGCACTCATACAGAGTTCGAGTGCATCGACGGTGATGGTGGTCAGCTTTGTGAATGCCGGGTTGATGAGCCTTGAGCAATCAATGGCCGTGATTTTCGGAGCCAATGTGGGCACCACGGCTACAACCTGGATTATTTCCGCATTCTCGTTTGAGGTCAGCATTTCCGATTACAGTATTCTATTGTTGGCGATAGGCGTCCCGATGCTTTTCATGAAGAAAAGTGGATACAAGAGTTTCGGCGAGTTTCTGATAGGTTTCTGTTTCCTGTTCATGGGTCTGGACCTGATCAGCAAATATGTGCCTAATCTTCAAGAGAATCCGGGAATGCTCGAGTTCCTGACCAATTATACCACGCTTGGAGTAGGGTCAATATTGATTTTCTTCACTATCGGTATTGTAGTAACTATGGTTGCGCAAAGTTCTGCCGCAACATTTGCCATCACCCTGATCATGTGTTCCCAAGGATGGATTTCATTCTCGTTGGGGTGCGCTATCATTCTCGGAGGCAACATAGGGACCACGATCACTCCGGTTCTTGCATCTCTGAGCGGTAATCTCGCTGCGAAGCGGACGGCGATGGGGCATGTGCTTTTCAATGTTCTGGGTTCGTTGATAGTTCTTTGTATTTTCCATCCGTTCTGTGAGCTTGTGGCGGATATAACCAAGGCATGCGACGGGATGAATCCGCTTGATATAAGTGAGGCGCAGGAAGCGGGTATGCGCGACACAACCCTATTTACTGAAAAAGGAGGACTAACCTCCCGCGCCCAAAGCTGCATTGCTTTCGGTCTGGCTATGTTTCCGACGGTGTTCAATGCCTGCAACCTCCTCGTGATGATCTGGTTTACGAAACTCTATGTCAAGATTGTATGCTGGATAATGCCTACCCGTCATAAAGACGAAGAGGAGGAATTCACGCTCAAATATATCGGACGTGGAATCCTGTCGGCTTCCGAGCTCAATATCACACAGGCGCAGAAAGAGATTGTGCTCTATGGTCAGCGTGTAGACCGGATGCTTGGAATGGCGAGGGAGCTGATACACACAGATCCCAAAGAAGACAAGTACATGGAGATTTACAGCCGTATGGAGAAATATGAAGAGATTTCCGACAGGATGGAGATTGAGATAGGAAGCTATCTGAACAAAGTTGCAGAGGGTCGCCTGAGTCCTGAAGGAAAGATGAGGATAGCCGGTATGCTCAGGATTATCAGTGAGATAGAATCTATTGCCGACGGTTGCTTCAACGTGGCAAAGACACTGCAGCGCAAGGTTCAGAATCATGTGAATTTCGCGCCTCCGGTGATGCATGAGATAGACCAGATGTTTGACATGGTTACGAGTGCCATGAAGAATATGCTCGGCCTGCTTGAAGAAATGGAGACGCCTGACAGCTCGAAGGTTGTTGCCGCATATAATAAAGAGCGGGAAATCAACAATCTGCGCAATAAACTCCGCGATGGAAATATTTTCAATATCAACAATAAGGAATACGATTATCAAGAAGGTATCTTCTTTATGGACCTTATCGGGGAGGCTGAAAAGCTTGGCGACTATATGCTCAATGTGGTGGAGGGAGTCAAACATCAATTCAAGCCGGTGCTTAATTAGGCCTAAAGCCTCAAAACATTTCACATTAAACATTTCACATTAAACATTACATAAAATGAATCCTCATAGATATTGCGTCGTTATGTGCGGCGGCGTCGGTACGCGCTTCTGGCCTTTCAGCCGCAGCGGCATGCCAAAACAATTTCTCGATTTCTTCGGCACGGGTCGTAGTCTGCTGCAACTTACGGTGGACCGGATACGTCCGCTTGTTGATCCGTCGAGAATAATTCTTGTTACCAACAGCGCGTATGCTTCAATTATCAGGGAACAATTGCCGGAAATAAAGGAGAGCAACATCCTTCTGGAGCCGGCGCGCCGTAACACTGCGCCATGCGTTTGCTGGGCATCGCGCCATATCCAGGCTCTCGATCCCGAGGCATCTATAGTGACCTTGCCTTCCGATCATCTTATCCTCAAAGAAGATGCTTTCCGTAAGACGCTTGAGGAAGGTTTTGATTTCGTGGAGAAGGGTGACCGTTTGCTCACACTCGGTATTAAGCCTACAAGCCCTGCCACAGGGTATGGATATATTCAGCAAGGTCTGCAGGTTGATGGGTTTCCGGGTATCTGTAAAGTTAAGTCTTTCACGGAAAAACCGAATCTGGAGATGGCAAAGGTATTCATTTCCACCGGTGAGTTTTTCTGGAATGCAGGCATATTCCTCTGGAGAGCCGACAGCATACTTAAGGCTTTTGACAAATATGACAGGGAGACAGCAGCGGTGTTCAATGCCGGAGTCGGAGTCTATGGCACGCAGGGAGAGATGACCTTCATAAACGCGTCATTCCCGAACACACCGTCTATCTCCATCGACTATGCCATCATGGAGAAAGCCGACAACGTATATGTGAAGACAGCAGATCTTGGATGGAGTGATCTCGGCTCCTGGAAGGCGCTTTATGATGCGTCTCCTCATAATGCCGAAGGTAATGTGACTCAGAATTGCAAGGTCATGACTTATGACTGTAAAGGCAATATATTTGCGGTAGGGGAAGATAAGATTGTTGTTGCGGCAGGTCTCGACAATTATATTGTCGCGGAAAACGGGAACGCCCTTCTGATTTATCCCATTGACGAGGAGCAGAGAATCCGTAATATTGTCAATGATGTGCGCACACGTTTCGGAGAAGATTATGTTTGAACGTCTTAAATATTTTTGACTGAAAAATATGACATATAACTGTATTAACAATAAATAACAAAAAAATGTTATTTAAAACGATATAAAAATGCATTGAACCGTGCCTTTGGCGCGGTTCAATATTGTAAATTTAGAAAAACTTTACTAATTTTGCGTTTATAAGGATAAAAAATCCTTTTTAAGAGTAAAGCAGTTATAATACATTAATCAAGTAGTTTTAACAGGCATGACAGGCGACTTGTTTAAAAGATACGTGTGGTTGATAGATGTGGTAAACCATGCAGGTAAACTAACCTACGAAGAGATTTCTAACCTATGGGAAAGGTCTCAGCTGAATGAAGATCATTCGCCATTGGCCCTGCGCACATTCCATAATCACCGTGAAGTTGTAGAATCACTTTACGGTATTAAGATTGCGTGTAACCGTAAGGGTGGTAACTACTATTATATCGCAGACAACGAGGGGGCGATGCATTCTTCAAAACTTAAAATATGGATGCTCCAGACTCTCAGCAATACTCGTGCTTTAAATAAGATTTCGAGCTATCAGTCGCGTGTGCTCGCAAACGTGAATCCTGATGAGAAATTTGGTCTGGCAGCCACGATCGAAGCTATGGAGCTTGGTGTGTGCGTGAAGATATTGAATTCTATTCCCATGACCGCTGATCATCTCACTGAATTTACGATAGAACCTTATTGCGTGAGATTCTGGGGGAATTCTTGGTATCTTCTCGGCAAGCGCCACGGGAAGGAGGATATGCTCGTGTTTGATTTCTCCCGGATATTGAATCTTGAGATTTCAGACATAGAATTCACTTATGACGAAAGTTTTGAACCGGTGAAATTCTTCGAGAATTATTACGGTATGGATGTTGATCCTCAGCTAAAGCCTGTCGCTGTAAGACTCCGTATCGGGGACGGTACGCGCGACCTTATCCGCACCCAGATTCTCCACGATTCCCAGAAAGAAGTGATGGCTGATTATGACTCTTCCATTTTCGAATATCGTCTTGTGCCCGGAGAGGAATTTAAACGTAGGATCCTTTCAATGGGTGATGATGCCGAAGTGGTGAGTCCGCAGGAACTCCGGGAAGAGATGGCAGAGACAATCCGCAGGATGGCTGAAAAATATACTCGTTAAACCGCGTAAGGAAGCACGGAAGCAAAAAAATTTTTTCAAGGGCTTCCAGATGCTAAATATAAAGATGTCTGATATTTTCATATCAGACATTTTTTTTGTATTTTCGTGCGGTAGAAATAGTTTAAATAACTTTATAAAACTTATGAGAGGCCTCAGCCATAAATATATAGTAAAATCTATATTTCTCTTCGCTATTCTTGCGTTGGGGGGATGTGGAAAAAACGAGATAAAGGTCGAATTTCAGTTGCCGAAGAATGTGAATGATGCATATAGGATGACTTATTATGCGTCAGATTCCGAGAAGGGATGGTTTGTGGAGACTGTGGCGGCTGTTCAGCAGGGTAAAGTGCAGATGATATGTGCAACCCGCAATCCGACGATAGTGTTTATAATGGAATCAGGGTCGCTCCCTCGCGCGGCATTCTATGCCGAACGGGGAGATAAAATCAAAATTGTAGGAGACAGCAGCGATCCTTTTTCATGGAAGATATCCGGCAATAAGCTTACCGAAGAATGGAGTCGATGGCGTATGGACAGTCGTGGATCCCTCGCTTCCGGAGACTCGGGGAAGATAAACAGGGCAGTGGGAGATTACGTAAAAAAGAATCCGGATAAGCCGTTATCGACACTACTGCTTCTGATATATTACGATCGTAGGGCTGATGAGGCGGGTTTCCAGAAATTGTGGAATTTATTGAAAGGAAAGGCCTTGGAGCCTAAATGGATGCAGCTTGTCAGTCGTTCGGATTTACTGAAGGATGCACCTGATTTCACTGGAAAACTCAATTCAATTATCCTACATACCTATGGTAACGGCATTGACACCTTGAAAGTAGGTAAGTTGCCCATGTTGCTCTATTTTTGGCGCGAAAATGACGCTAAAAGGAATGAAGGGATTGAAATTATAGGTAATCTTGTGAAGGAATTTCCTGATTCGGGATCCCGCATGATTGCTGACATCTGTTTTGATCCGGATTCTATCGGCTGGCAGTCGGTCGTGAGACGGGATTCGCTGAAGAAAGTTGTCAGGGGATGGAATTTCCGCGGTGAGACAGATTCTGTGATGATGCGAGCCGGGGTGGCACGGACACCTTGGTTCATAATATTTGATTCTAAAGGGAAGGAAACTTATGCAGGCGACAGTCCTCAACATGCCGACAGCCTGTTCCGTAAAGAACTAAGTAAGTGATTAAACAAGCTCTAAAACGATATCGCTATGCTGACAAAAGTATATTCTGCCGCAATAAATGGCATTGATGCCTTCCCTGTGACCATAGAGACCGCGATGGACAAGGGTGTGGGTTTCTCCATTGTCGGCATGGCCGACCAGGCAGTCAGGGAAAGCTATCAGCGCATTGCTTCCGCAATTCAGTATTCCGGTTTCACCTTTCCGCATTTCCGCACCACTGTTAATCTTTCGCCTGCCGATGAGAGAAAAGAGGGAGCGTCGTTCGATCTTCCTATTGCGATAGGACTTCTGACAGCATCGCAGATGATTAAATGCGACAGTCTTGAAGACTATATGATGATGGGGGAACTCAGCCTTGACGGTTCTGTAATGCCCGTGAAAGGAGCGTTGCCGATGGCTATCAAGGCGCGTGAGATGGGTTTTAAAAAGCTGGTGGTTCCGGAGGCTAATGTCACGGAGGCGGCAGTGGTGAATAAGATAGAAGTCTATGGAGTTTCTTCGCTGGCTCAAGTGGCGGCATTGCTGTCAGGCGCAGAATCGCTTGAACCCGTGAGGATAAATACCCGGGAGCTGTTCACCCGTGAATTTGAGGAGTTTGATTTCGATTTTTCAGAAGTTAAAGGTCAGGAATCAGTGAAGAGGGCATTTGAGGTGGCGTGTGCCGGCGGTCATAATATCCTTATGGTCGGACCTCCCGGAGCCGGAAAGTCCATGATGGCTAAAAGGCTGCCGTCTATCCTGCCTCCATTGAGCATGGCGGAGGCGTTGGAAACCACGAAAATTCATTCCGTGGCCGGAAAATTGTCGCGGGGATCGATGCTTATGACAACGCGGCCGTTCCGCACTCCGCACCATACGGTTTCTCCCGTAGCCCTTGTCGGAGGAGGGACCAACCCGATGCCGGGGGAAATATCTCTCGCTCATAATGGAGTGCTTTTCCTTGATGAGTTTCCTGAGTTTCCGAGACACGTGCTGGAGGTTATGCGTCAGCCGATTGAGGATAGGGTGATAACCGTTGCGAGGGCAAAATATACGGTCAATTATCCGGCGAGTTTCATGCTTGTGGCTTCTATGAATCCATGTCCCTGCGGATATTATGGCCATCCCACTAAAGCTTGCAGCTGCACGCCTGCCCAGGTTGGCAAGTATATGAACAAGATTTCCGGCCCTCTCCTTGACCGTATCGACATACAGGTGGAGATAGAGCCTGTGGCATTCGATGACATGGCGGACCGCTCTCCGGCGGAAAGCAGCGCCTCGATAAGGGCACGAGTTCTGGCCGCCCGTCAGATTCAGCAGGAGAGGTATAAGGATTTGCCTGGAATTCATTGCAACGCCCAGATGAATTCACGTCTTTTGCATGAATATGCATGGCCCGATGCTGAGGGTCTTGCAAGGCTTAAAGAGCGAATGACCCGTCTGAACATGTCTGCGCGCGCCTTCGACCGAATCCTGCGCGTAGCGCGCACGATAGCCGATCTCGACGGCTCCGCGCGTGTCGCTTCCCATCATATAGCCGAAGCCATCGGCTATCGCTCCCTCGACCGCGCTTCCTATGGCAAAGTCTTTTAAATTTCAGCTCGGGTCTCTTCGCTTCGGCTCGGGTCTCTTCGCTAAAGCTCAGAGCTCCAACAAAAATAATTGAGAGAAAAGCAGCGAAAAAGGAAGAAGAAAGAAGGGAAGAGGGAGAAAGGGAAGAGGGAGAGAGGGAAGGGGAGAAAGGGAAAAGGAAGAAAGGGAAAAATAAAGAGAATATAAATGTTTTGTTTAAGCTCTGAGCTTCAGCGAAAGAATCTGAGCGAAAGAATCCGGGCGAAAGAAAGCAGCTCTGAGTTTCAGCGAGAGGACAAGGAAGGAGGAAATTTTGAGACATCACTATAGGGCGAAATGGCATGATTATAAATCCAGGTGCATTTATCTGATAACTCTTATGAAGCGTCCTGGGATCCCTCCTTTCGGTTCTTTGGCCGGTGATTGCACAATCAAATGGGGAAATCCTGGCTGTGCCTATGTAAAAAGTTCGGATGTCGGAAATGCTATAAAGATGGCGATGCGCGAGTTTGCAAAGCTTGAACCTGATATCCAAATTTTGCAATATGTCATTATGCCTGATCATATTCATCTGATTTTATTCGTGAAGAAACCGATCAATGATATTTTGGGGCGTAAGATCGCAGCTTTTAAGGTATTGGTGAATAACTATTTCGGATTGTCTGGGCGGGGCGATGTCTTTGAACGGGGCGGTGTCTTTGAGAAAGGTTTTGACGATCAGATTTTGAAGAGTAATAGAAAACTTGATGTGATCTATGATTATTTACGTCAGAATCCGCACCGGCTCGCCGCCCGCAGGCGTTTCCCTGAGTATTTCAGGAAAGTAAATAATTTACGTATCTGCAACAGATGTTATCAGGCATACGGGAATCTTATGTTACTTCGGAATCCCTTTATAGATGCCGTTATAATCCATAGAAGATATAGCGATGCGGAGGTTAAACGATATTGTGAAGAGTGGCTTCACACTGCTTTTAATGGAGGGGTGTTGATTTCTGCATTTGTCGGCCCTAAGGAGAAAGAAGTTCGGAGGGAGGCGGAAAATATGGGCGCAAAAATAATCTTGATTACGGATAAGCCGTTTGGTGAAAGAGAAAAACCAGCGAAAGCAGATTTTATGAGATGTGAGGATGGGAAGCTCCTTATCTTGGTGCCGCTTGATGATGATTTTCCCCGCGACAGGTATCGCCATACTTGTCTGGCTATGAATATGAGGGCCGAGGAGATTGCAAATAACCAAAAGGGAGTAGGCAGCCTCGGGAATAAAGGATAGCTATAGACGTAAGGAACAATTACATAAATAATTGGCAATCAAGAATAAGGAATCATAGGAGAAGGGTGAAGGTTGCGGGGCGCGGGGAGGTCAGTTTCAAGTCGCCACCGTGAAGACGCGCTATCTGCCGGCTCAGACAGAGGCCTATGCCGGAGCCGCCGGATTTTGTGGTGAAGAAGGGTTGGAAGAGGAAATCAATACTCTTTTCCGGTATGCCGCATCCGTTGTCCTTGATTTCGATGAAGGGGTGTCCTTCGGATATGGAGACAGTCAGTTCGATATTGGGGTTGTTTATGTCGGAGACAGCATAGATCGCATTTCCAAGGAGGTTGGAAATGACTTGCCGCAGCAATCCGGGATCTGCTTCGATTTGCATGTCGTTGGGGATGACATATGAAATTGTATCTGACGGAAGGCCGTGCCGGCTTAATATTGTCTCGAAAGATTTCCTGATGTTGTTGAAGAATGTGGATACGGATATATGTTCCAATCGGGGGGCGGGCAGGTGCGTGAGGTTATAGTAGGAATCAAGGAAGCGAGTTATCTCCCCGCTTTGTTCTCGTATCAGCCTTGCCGAGTCCCTGAGCTGCTGACCGGTGTATTTGTTGGGATGGTTTTCCATGTCGGCACTGACCGCTTCCACGGGCGTTATACCATTGCGCAGCTCGTGGGTCATGATGCGCAGTATCCGGTCGTAATATAGCTTGCGGGTTTCAAGAGCAACGGTATTTTCCTGATATTTCCCTATGATGCCGTTTATTCCGGATGCGAATGTGTTTAATTTACGGCAATCGCTTTTTGGAAACCTGACTGAGAAATCCTCCATCTTTATAGCCTTAGCTAAATCTATAAGGGTGTTGATCAAGCTATGCGCGGATGATATGAGTATGATGACAGAGATTCCCGTTAGTATCAGCATTATGATGGCCGGATACAGGATGCCTTTTGCAAAAAGGAAACCGGCTGTTGCCGCTCCGAAGAGGGCAACGGAAAGAGAACATATGAAATTCAGGCGGATCTTTTTCATTGGTTTTTCTTAAGGATGTTATAGAGGGTCTGGCGGTTGATGCCGAGTCGTTCCGCCGCGAGGGAGAGATTGCCGCCGCAGCGTTCGAGAGTGGCTTTGACGTGGGAAACCTTTATTTCATCGAGAGTCATGTTTTGACGCTCCGTTTCACGGAGCATTATTCTGCCGGCATCGGTGATGTTCCTGTGTTCGGTGCGCTTTCTTTGGTTTTTAGCTATCGCACCATTTATTTTGCGTATCAGTTCATCGTTATTCCATGGCTTGGTGATAAAATCATCCGCACCATATTTCATCGCTTCCACGGCAAGCGAGATTTCACCGAAAGCTGTTATGAGGATCACTGCCGGCGGTTCCGGAATCTCTTTTATGTGTGAAAGCCAGAAAAGGCCTTCGGCTCCGTCAAGGCTTACGTTGTCGAAATTCATATCCAGTATCACTGCGTCCACGTCGCCCTTAGCGAGCATTGCCGGAATCAGCCGTGGGTCGCCTGTGGGGATCACGCTATGACCGTCGGATTCAAGAATCAGCTTAAGGCTCAGCCTTATTCCCTTATTATCATCTACTACAAGAAGTTTCATGTGATAAAATTACTTTATTTTATTGAAAAAATGGGATAGGGGTAGGATAAAATAATATCATTTGCAGTATCATTGTCTAATTTTTAGACAAAACGAACCTGAAAAGAATGCTTTGTCATGAATTTGCTTGAATTTGATAACGGTGAAATCTAAATTTGCATCAAGAAAATTTTACATTCTTAATGATGATGAGACGAATACTGAGCATATTGGTTCTTATGTCTATGATAGCCGGCAGTTCCGATGGAATGACACTCCGGGAATGCCTGTCGTATGCCAGGGAACATGCATATAAGAATGTTTTGAGCCGGATAGAAATCGAAAAAGCACGGAGCAGGAAACTTATAGTTGCGTCCGGTTTTACTCCCGAAGTGTTTCTATCTTCAGGTGGTAACATCAGTTTTGGGCGCAATATCGATCCCGAAACCAACATCTACGACAACAAACGCACTCTTTCCACCGCTTTTTCCCTCCAACTGTCGCTTCCAGTTTTTGACGGATTGGTGACGGTCAACAACCTTAAGGCGGCACGCATCGCAGAACTGCGTCAGATGAAATCCTCCGAGACCGAGGAAGACCGAATCTCTATAGCGGTAGTCAAGGCTTTTTATAATGTTATTTATTGTCGGGCTATGGTGGGGCAGATGGAAAGCCAGCTTCAACGTGATTGCAAGAACCTCCGGGCCGTGGAGGAAGGAGAAAGGCTCGGCGTAAAAAGCGGCGCGGACGTGGCAGAAATGAGGTCTATTGTGGCAGCGGATGAATATGAGCTTACCAATCAGAGTAACCTTCTTGAGAAGGCACGCCTGCAATTAAAGGGGGAGATGGGGATGGACCTCTCGACTCCAGCAATAGAGGTGTCGGAAGAGGAAGATGTGTGGCGCATGTCGGCAGAAGGGTTCGTTAACCCCCGGATCGCTGAGGCGCAGATGTCGCTTCTGGAAAGTGAATACCGCTACCGCGCCGCCAAGGGGGCTTTCATGCCGCGTCTGTCGTTGAGCGGAGGAGTGTCGACGTCTTATTATAAAATGATGGGTTCAGGCTTGACGGCTCCCGGATTTTCCAAGCAATGGAAAGACAATATGGGACAATATGTAGGATTGTCGTTGACGATTCCTATATTCAACGGGACGGGAGACATTCACCGGCTGCGTTACGCGAGGACAGAAGTGATTGAACAGAAGGTGCGCCTTGAAGAGACAGAATATGAGATTGAAAAAGAGATTGCCGACGCACGTCTTGACTATGAATCCGCAATCAAGGAATGTAAATCGGCATCATTAAGGTATGAAGCGGAAGAACTCGCATTCAATGCCGTCCAGCGGAAATTCGAACTCGGCGGTGTTTCCGCCCTCGATCTTTACACATCCGGAGCCAAACTCGCTACCGCGCGGGCAAACCTTGAAGGGAAAAGAATCCAACGCATAATCAGCGGAATCTTGCTGAATTATTACCTGAGCGGGGAGATTATAGCTAACAATTAATAAATAAATTATGGACAGGGAGATAATAAGGAAGTATCCGAGGTTGAGGAAATATATTGCAATAGGGCTACCGGTTCTCACGGTGGTTGCACTTGGCATATGGGCGATCTGTGCGAACAGGACAAAAACATATCGCACGGACAAGGCCGGAATGACGTTCGGGGAAGTGACGCGGGGCACTTTCAATGATTATATACGGCTTAGCGGGAAGATTGAGACAGGAATGGTGGTTCAGCTGTCAGCGATGGAGACTGGTATCGTGGAACATAAATGGGTTGAAGAGGGGGCGAGTGTAAATTCGGGAGACTTGATATTGACTTTGCACAATCCTAATCTGCGGCAGCAGATTCTCGATTCCGAATCGCAGTTGGCTGAGCGTCAGAATATGCTTCGCGACACGGAATTGGCCATGGAGAAAGAGCGGATGCAACTTAAACAGGATCTTCTGACCGCCCGCACTGAGCTTACCCGCAAGAGGAGGTTATATATCCAACAGAAAACCCTCTTTGAAGAGAAACTGACTTCACGGGAAGAATTTCTTAAGGCAGAGGAGGATTACCGTTTGGCGGAAGAGAACCTGAAATTGATAGGGACGCGCCTGAGGCAGGATTCAATCTATCGGTCGGTGCAGCTTTCGATGATGCGCGAGAGCCTTGACAATATGCGGCAGAACTTGTTGCTCGTGCGCCAGCGTGCCGACAATCTCAATATCCGGGCATCCCGCAGCGGACAGCTCGGTAGCCTGACCGCGGAGATAGGACAGAGCATTGCGGCCGGTCAGCAGGTGGGTCAGATAAACATGACTGACAATTATAAACTGACAGCGATGGTTGACGAGCATTATGTAGACAGGGTCGAACCGGGGCAGGCAGGCAAGATGGAGCGTAACGGTAAGGAACATTCCGTAAGGGTGAATAAGGTATATCCGGAGGTTGATCAGGGTAAATTCAAGGTCGACCTGACGATAGAGGGTGTACTGCCTGAAAACATCAGGGTAGGTCAGTCGTTTCATATTGACTTGCAGCTCGGTGAGGCGGTGGAGGCTGTTATGGTGCCGAGAGGTTCATTTTTCCAGACTACCGGCGGTAACTGGGTGTATGTGGTGGAGAGCGATGGTAAAGGCGCATATAAGCGGTCTGTCAAAGTAGGGAGACAGAATCCCCGATATTACGAAATACTTGACGGACTGAAACCGGGAGAGCGCATCATAACCAGCAGTTATGCCGATTTCGGGGAGGCGGACCGCATTATAATTGACAATTAAAACAAGAATAATATTATGAAGTTAGAAGTTAAGAACTTGGAGAAGGTGTTCCGCACGGACAGTGTGGAGACCATGGCTCTGAATAATGTCTCTTTCACTGTGAATGACGGTGACTTTGTCGCGGTGATGGGACCTTCCGGATGTGGAAAATCTACGTTGCTCAATATTCTCGGTCTGTTGGATAATCCGACCTCCGGAAGCTATCTCCTTGGCGGCGAAGAGATGGCGGGAAAGAAGGAGAAGGAGCGCACCGATTACAGGAAAGGGAAGATAGGTTTCATATTCCAGTCGTTCAACCTTATCGATGATATGAATGTGAAGGATAACATAATGCTTCCGCTCAATAACCTTAAGATGAGCAAAGAGGAGAGAAATCGGCGTGTGGATGAGGCGATGGAGAGGATGGGGATTTCCCACCGCAGCCGCCATTATCCCGCCCAACTTTCAGGGGGTCAGCAGCAAAGGGTGGCGATAGCGCGGGCCATTGTCTCGAATCCCGGCCTTATACTTGCCGACGAGCCGACAGGAAACCTTGATTCCAAGAACAGCGAGGAGGTGTTGTCGCTTCTTGGCGAACTTCATAAGGAGGGGGCGACCGTGATTATGGTGACGCATTCCATGAGCGATGCAGCCCATGCCGATTATATTATCAACCTGTTTGACGGGCAGATCGTTGAGAGCCTTAAAAATAAGATGTAGCTATGTTTAGATTTCTGATAACCGATTTGCGCCGCAACATCACGAAGACGTTGTGCCTTACCTTGGGCATGGCGACCGGACTTCTGCTTGTGGCGAAGATATATTTTGAAAAGAGCTATGACACTTCCTATCCCGCTGCGGATCGGATTCACCTTGTCACGGAAAGCGTAACGATAGATGGGGAATATAGGGAATATAACAATACTCCGGGTGCGATTGCGCCCGGATTGAAGCGTTATTCACCTCTTGTGGAGAGCGCGACAAGAAACCGTCCCCTTTTAGGCAGATCCATAATAAAGACCCAGGATGGACGCGAGTTTGAGATTCCGGCGGCATGTATGGCTGATTCTTCTCATTTCGATGTGTTTCCCGCCCAGATACTCGCCGGGAATCCCCATGATGCGCTCAACGTGGCCGGGCAGTGCATGATTCCCCGGTCGCTTGCAGAGAAAATAGGTCCTGACGCAATGGGTTCCACAATTTTCTTTCCCGATTATTCTCTGGAATATCCGGTGCTTATCGGTGGCGTTTATGAAGATTATCCCCTTAATTCCTCAATCGGGAATCAGGTTTATCTGTCGCTTTCAACCCTTCCCCTTATTTTCAGTTTCGATGGAAGGGACAATTGGGTCGGGAATGACGGATACCAGAGTTTCATAAAGCTTGTTCCGGGTGCAGACCCTGATGATTTGAAGCCCGCGATACGGAAGATGCTTGAGGATAATGTCGACAATGAATCGTTGGAGGTGTTCCATTTCAATATCGGCACCCGACCGTTGAGGGGGAAGCATGCCTCTGACGAAGGGGTTAAGATGATGATATGGGTGATGTCGCTTCTGGCGGCCATATTGTTGCTGAGTTCCTCTTTCAATTATTTGCTTATTGTCATAGGGCAGGTGGCTAAAAGGGAGAAGGAGATGGCGGTACGCAAATGTTTCGGGACAGGGAATGCAAAGCTTCTCGGCATGATTGCCGGGGAGAGCCTGTTTTTCCTTGTCGTCTCGGTGTTGCTGGCACTGCTTATTGCCGGTGTTTTCTCCAACCAATGCCGGGATATATTGGGATATTCGGCTGAGGAACTTTTGTCTACGGGTAAGGTGTGGCTTGTTGAATCGGGAGTCTGTATAATCGTGTTCATAATCACCGGTGTGATTCCGGCATGGATATATTGCCGCACACCTGTAGCACGGGCGTTCCGGCGCAATCCCCGCGGACGCAGGGGGTGGAAGCTCGCCCTGCTGTCGGCCCAGTTCACCGCTACCGCTTTCCTGCTGTGCCTTTTGGTGCTTGTCGGGCGGCAATACCGCCTGATGGCTTCCGCCGACATGGGTTTCGACTACAGGGATGTCGCGACGGCTTCGCTTAGCGGTGTGCCGCAGAATGCCCGGGAGAGGATTGTCTCGGAACTGCGGAGTCTCGGTGTGGTGAAATCGGTTGCATCTGCCGAACATGATTTCATAAGCCGGGCTTCCGGTAATAATGTGTGGCTTGGTGAAGACAATTCGAATCAGGTGAACGTGGCTGACATGTATTGGGCGAACCCTGAGATTTTCGATGTGATGGGGATGGAGTTCAGACAGGGAGAAGGTTTCGGGGAATGGGCGGACTCGCTTTCACACAACGTGGTGGTGGAGGAGCGATTTGTCGGTGTCTTGCAAAATAATTTCGGTGAAAAGGACTCGGATATCGTAGGGAAGCGGTTTAATATCACCGAACATTTGGGTCTCGACGGCAGCATGGAGTTCACGGTCAGCGGGGTTGTGAAAGATATGCGGCGCGGCGGTTTCGGTAGGGTGGATGCAGATACGAGGGCAGGGGTGCTCTTCCCTTCGTCAAAGATACAGAATAATCTGTATGTGCGGTTTCATGAACTGACTCCGGAATCGATTGAAAAAGCACGCAATCTTATTTCCTCTGTATACCCGGATAAGGATATTTTCCTTGTTCCTATGAAGACACGGGTTGACGTGCTGAATCAGGAAGTGAAGAAATTTGGAGAGTCAGTGATGATTGCGGGTGTCGTGATCCTGTTGATTTCGCTGATAGGTCTGACAGGTTATACCACGGATGAGGTTCAGCGCAGGGCAAGGGAGATTGCGGTGCGGAAGGTCAACGGCTCATCGGTATCACAGATTCTGACGCTCCTATGTCTGGACATCTCGAAGGTGGCAGTGCCATCCCTCCTTGCGGGAGGGGCGGCGGCACTGATCGTGGGGCGGAGGTGGTTGATGCAATTTACGGATCAGGCGTCTCTGTCGCCGGGATGGATGCTTTTATGCATAGTCTTGATTTTCAGTTTATTGCTAATGGCTGTCGTGCTGAAAAGTATGAAGGTGGCAAAGGCGAACCCTGTGGAATATTTGCGGAGTGAGTAAGGACGAGAATGAAGGTATGGGCAAGTGGTGAACATAGGATAATATAAATTTGTTATTTATATTGATTATAAATAAAAATATGTAAATTTGTAATCGTTGTTTGGATTCATTCCATATTGCTAATTATATAACCGATTTACACTATGTTTATCCATTTTGCCTTGACCGGGGTGTTGACGGTGGCTTCTGCCGCAGTCAATGATACCGTTAGATTGCCGGAGGTGGTTGCGGAAGCTCCTGCGAAAACAAACGTCACCCTCCTTCCTCTGAATACCAATGTGGTTACGGAGGCAGTTATCGAAAAGTCGGCGGAGACTTCGCTTCTGCCGGTGCTTGTGAACCGCGTGCCGGGTCTGTTCGTCACGGAACGCGGATTCGCGGGTTACGGCGCTTCGGGAGGTTCGGCCGGAGCTGTGAATATTCGTGGTGTGGGACAAGGAAACAAGGTCCTTTTTCTCATCGACGGACAGCCGCAGTGGGCTGGCGTGTTCGGACATGCGATGCCGGATACTTATGTCACCAACGGAGTTGAGCGTGTCGAGATTGTGAAGGGTCCCTCTTCGCTGATTTATGGCTCCAACGCGATGGGCGGTTCCGTCAACATAATCACGCGCCGTCATCTCCAGGATGGTTTCACCGGGCGTGCACGTGCTGAGTTCGGGTCGTTCACTACCCAGAAGTTCGGTCTTACCACCGGATATAGAAAAGGTAAATTCGGTGTGACTCTTGCCGGAGCGCTCGACCGGTCGAATGGCTATCGTGAGAACAGCGAGTTCTGGAATGCCAACGAGTTCATGCAGCTCCAGTATAATCCGGTAAAGGAATGGGAAGTCGGTACGACGGTGGAGATGAACCAGACCAAGGCCAACAACCCAGGTACGGAACAGTCTCCCCTTGTGAGCATGTGGACGAAAGTGAACCGCGGCACGGCTTCCATTTATGCTAAAGATAACTATGATATAGCCACCGGTGGGGTCCAGGCGTTCATCAACTGGGGACGCAACTGGGTTGACGACGGGTATGCCCCCGATGCTGTCCCTACGGATTATATCTTCAACTCTACAGACTATAACATGGGCTTCACCCTCTATCAGACATTGAACCTATGGAAAGGGAACGACCTCTCGGCAGGTATTGACTTCATGCATTGGGGAGGGCATGTATGGAACACAGGTAAGGATGATATCTCGCGCCGCAGCTCCGAGTTCAAGGGATGCGAGAACGAGATTGCGGGATATGTGATGATGCAGCAAAGTTTCTGGGATGAACTCCTGTCGCTCAATGCGGGGGTGCGTCTGCAGCATGGCTCACAGTATGGCAACGAGTGGGTGCCTCAGGCGGGATTCATTCTCAAACCATATAAGGGAGGGTCTTTGAAATTCTCCTTCAGCAAAGGATTCCGCGCCCCGAATCTCCGCGAGCTTTACCTTTATCCCCCGGCAAATGCGAACCTTAAGCCCGAATACATGTGGAACTATGACGTGGAGTTCCGTCAGTGGCTTTTTGATAATCGCTTTAACTTCGGGCTGTCGGTCTTCTTCATAGACGGAAAGAATATGATTCAGACGGCACGGGTTGACGGGCGTCCGCGCAATGTCAACACAGGCACATTCATCAACAAAGGTTTCGAGGTTGATGCGGCATACCACATCAATGACCAATGGAGTGCAAGCGCCAACTACAGTTATCTGCATACCACTAACGACAACCTCCTTGGCGCGCCCAAGAACAAGCTCAACGCGGAAGTCAGCTACTCTCCCGGCAATCTTGAGCTGACCCTGGAGTCGAACACCATCTGGAGTCTATACACCGGTGGACCCGCGGGGCACACGCAGAGCTATTCTCTGCTCAACCTCCGCGCCGCCTACACCTTCCACTCCAAATGTGATGTGCGCCCCTTCCTGAAGCTCGACAACCTGCTGAACAAGCATTACGAAATCATGTACGGCTGCCCGATGCCCGGCTTCACCCTGATGGGCGGCGTCGAAGTCAAGTTTTAAATTCTACGAGGATGTGTCATAACGGCCCGTCTGGGTCATCGGCTGAATGATTCGGCTTCGGTCATTGACGAAAGTCAACTCCCTTCAGCTTCACATTCAGTCGCTTACTATCCGGACCATTCTGACAGCATCCTCGCCATCTGACTAAAATGAAGGCGAGAAACTTGGGCGAGAGCAGAGTTATATCGCACGATAGCGCGAATGCACCGGGTGCATCATGACATATCCTTTATCGTAACAGGAACTGGCGGTAGTGGTAGCTGGAGAGGTATGACTCCTTCAGGTCTTCGGATAAGAAGGAGCACCGGATGAGAGTGTCGGCGGCAGGATTAGGATTACTGAAGCGGGTTATTTCTTTTTCAACGAGTGGGATTGGTAGGCCAATTCGTTTGCCGAATTCCAGAAAGTCTTTTTTAGAGACTTGCCTGGTGTCGCAAAGATGCATGCCTTCTTTAAATAATCCATTTCCAAGTGCGAATATCTGCGGTTCCCATGTCTGCAATGAGGTATTGATAAGGTCATAAGCCGGTGCCAGATGGTATTCCTCCCCTGTATTTATGAGTGAGAAGTTTTTTAAATGGGCATCATCATTGAGCACTATGAAATTGAAAACAACAATTCTGAAAAACTTTAAGATGTCAATTGCGGACGATTTTACATACCTTCGTATTATGTCGGCGCATTCTTCATAGCTGCCGTTGCAGTATTTATAGTCAGAACCTCCGTCCTTATTTGTTACACCCATGAGAGACGCGAAATCTTCTTGTGCATATTTCCCTTTTGGATGAATGTCAAACCTGCGTGTCAGATATGCCATCTGTCCATCCTGAAAGAAGCATATACCATTGGCAGCGGTTTCAATCTTGTAGATTTGCGATGCAAGTTGCATGGTCAGATTTTCATTTGCCGCGCAGTAGTCATGGTTTATGATTTGATATCCCACCGGTCGGGGCTTCAGTATATATTGACTTCTTTCATCATTATCAGAATATCTCAATGAATCAGCCTCGATGACCATACCGAACTTTGACTGCGCTCCGGACAAGGATAGCCGCCCTACATTTTTCAATGCTTCTCTATTGCCTATCAGTGAATTTGCCGGTGATTCATAAGGCAATATATGATTGACTTTTTGACCTCCGAAAAGTAGTTTCAAAGCTTGGGGAGAATAAGATTCGAAACCTTCGGTAAGGAGCGAGGGACATCTGTTTATTTCTATTTTCATGGTCAATTATTTCTGAATTGGACGAATCGTTACCGCACCGATGGTGTCATTCTGTGCCGTGGCGAGCATTATGCCGAAATCATCTTCTCTGTCTATGCCCAGGATTGCCGCATGCATTTCCCTGTTGTTCCCTTCTGACAGCATATTGAAAAAAAAGGGGAATAGGTGCGGGGATTCGTAAACCTGTTGGTTTAAAGGCATCGACAAACATATAGGAGGATTTTCTGAATTACGGAAGTATTCATCGTAATATTCAAACCTATAACCGAAAGGGTTGTCTGACTCAGTTAGTTTGCCGGCCAATTTATCATGGATGTATACTTCACACTCCCTCATAATCCTTTAAATCCAAGTTTATTTGCAATCCCAATACATTAAGCACCTTCTGTAGAGAATCCAGATTGGGATTCCCTACACCCCGTTCCATCGCAACCAGCGTGTTTACCCCGACATTCGCCAATGCAGCCAATGTGGGTTGATCCACTTTAAGCGATTTCCGCCTTTTCATAATATATGTTCCTATTTCCTTTTTTGTCATCGCTTCAATAAATCACAATTTATTGTGATTTATTTTGCAAAGATATTAATGTTTTATTAAAGAACCAAACAAAATCACAATAAATTGTGATTTTGTTTGGTTATAGCAGGTCCTTTTTTGGTTTTTAAGTTAAGATCACAATATATTGTGATTTTATTATTCAATCGGTCAGATGCGCCGGGTGCATCTCTACGTTTGATGATGTGGGTTGTGTTGGGGCATGGGGTTAGAACACCCGAATGCGCAGGTGTTCGTTCATGAAGCCGGTTCAGGCGGTGAGGAAGGGGAGGGTGCCGGGGTATACGGGGTGGTCGGAGGGGAGGAAGTCGTCTGTCTCGATGCGGGAGATTTCAGCGGCTGTGGTGCAGCCGGAGGTTATAACCCTGTCGAGGAGGCGACCGCGGAGCTCTTTCAGACGGCCGGCGTTAGGGGTCTTTAGAAGGTCTGACCCTTCAAGTGTCTTGAAATCCACTTTGTAGACTTTGGCGAACCGTTTGACAAGCTTCCAGTCGATGCATTTGGAAGCGTCGGCAGGCGACAGGTCAATGATTTCAGTGTCAAGATTCTCTTTCAGCTCTTTTACCAGGCTCAAAGTTACATCCTTCTTCCAGTATTTCATCAGTGTCTGATCACCCGGGGCCACGGGACTCTTAAACTCAAGCCGGTAGGGTTTTATTATGTCGTCAGGTTTAAGCCACCCGTATAGGGAGGAGATTATGCGGACATGCCGGTTCATGAACTCTCGTTCTTTACCGGAATAACCTGCGGGATGCAGCTGACGGAACACCACTCCCGAGAATGCCTCTATGGCGGGAAGGCCAAGCTGCTTGTTTGGGAATTCGTATGCCATGCGATGCAGCGACTGTGCGAGCCGCAGGCTGATTCCTATCTTCTCTGCGAGTTTGATGTAGTTGAGGTTGCGCAATCCATCCATGATTGCATCCGCGGTTTGTTCATAACGCGGCATGTGGGCGCAGAACATTTCGGGAGGAATGATTTCCTCACGGATGTTCATTGTTTTGGATTCAGCTATGAGTATGAGCATCGCGGTTTCTTTAACAGCCTCTTATTCGCGCACGTAATGCGGCATTTCGTCGGGGAGCACGATGGAAATCTCCACAAGTCCCCCTATGGTGTCGTCTTCATGCCGCCATGCTGTCTGAAAAATGATTTTACGGACTCCCTTTTTTTCGATAGTATAGCAGTTCTTGCCACCGGTGGCAAGCAGATTTTTTATTATCTCCACCGACCGCGGGCTGTGGCAGTCAAGGAGGCTCTTCCCGATTAGGTCGCCATGCTTGGCGAACGTTTCCCGCGACAAACGGTTCATGTATATTATCTTACACTCCGTGTCGCAGACAGTCACGGCGCAGTTCATGCCCCACGCCCAATCCGGTAGAATCTTTTCTAAATTCATCGTTTCTGTCATTTTGTTTTGACTTCTTTTCCTCCTGCAAAATTAAATAAATATCTCCATATCGCAAATCCACAGCTCCGCTAAACTCCCATTTATCGGACTGAACTTTATTCCTCGCAGAGCCGCAGAGTTGCAGAGCATGCATATCCGGTTTCAGAGGTCGTTTCCACTCCTGCCGAGGAGCGGGGCACGTCGCTAAAATCGCCGCGGCAGGCTCTGCCACTTTGTCAGGAGTTCACGACCCTAAAGACAAGGTGTCTAATCCTTTGCGCCCTCGGCTACTCTGCGAGGAATAAAGTTCAGTGCGATAAATGGGAATTTATGGTGTGGAGTATAGACTGAAAGAGCAAGAATGGAGGGTGGAAATGTCAAAATTTGCATAAAATTTAGATATCTTATGCAAAATAAGCTAGATTAACATATTTTAATTATAAAAAATGTTGCAAAAATCAAATATTTTATATATTTTTATAAAAATCAATAAATTTTATGATTATGAAAACAATTCGATTTCTTTTGGTTTCGGTGGGATTGGGATTGCTTATGTCTGTCTCGGGGTGTTCAAATTCGCAAGATGCCGGTGAAAAAGTGCGTGATGTTGAAAACCGCTCCAAGGCAAAAGAACTTGTGGAGTCCGGAGAATATATTGATTTGGACATCAAAACATTGGCATCGAGCAATAGTGTTAATCAAGGTGTCACCCGTTCGCTTCAGGAGGATTCTGACAAGGCTTTGGCAGCATTGTATCGTTTCTATAGCCATGTGACTGTGGTTGATGACCAGTATATCTGTGACCTCAAATCCGGAAAGGATATAAACGTATCGGAGCGCGTATTCAACGAACTGTCCAACTCTTTGGAGGAGATGAACAGACATATTGGAGAGGCGAAGGCGAAAGGAGAGCCGGTACATGTGAGCGTCCCTGATTCCGCCTATCTTGAATCCCTATTGAAATAACGGTTCAGAGCGTGGAATACTGGCGGATAGCGGTTATGATGCGGTAGAGGCCGTAGATGCTGTCGGTGGGGATGCGGAAGGGTGGATAGGCGGGGTTGTAACTGCGTGCTTCGATGAATTCCATGACTTGCCCGGGACACGCAATTTCGTTTTCTGTCGGATACACAATCTTGACGACAACCCCGTTCTCAGTGTCTATCACCATGGGGTTGCCCCAGGGAATGAATGCTTTCTCGTTGATTCGTTTGATGAAGAGCACGCATCCGCTCTGGAATTCCGGCTCCATGCTGTTGCCCGTGACTCGTATGCCGAAGTCAACGCCGGGTACGGGTGAGACGACTTTCTCGCAATCCCTGAGCTGCACGCCTTGACTCCAGAGCTGAAGGTTGCCGGCAAAAGCCTCAACCGGGAGCATCGGGACTACATATCCTTTCGAAAGGTCCGGCGTGTTGTCATCATCTGCAGCAAACATCTCTCCTTCGCCATATAGCAGCCAATCGCGGTTTACATCTGGAAACATGTCAAATACTACCTTAAGCCGCTCTTTAGGCATTCCTTTCCGCATTGCTCCGATATAGGTGGGGGTGACTCCGAGATGGCGTGCAAATTCTGTCTGGGTCATATGTTTGGCTTTGAGGAGGCTGATAAGCCTTTGCTTCATTGTCTCTTCGGTATTCATAGTGATAAAGTATTAGCTTTGCAAAAATTTATTTTTGCAAAGCTAATACTTTTTATCGGGATTTGCAAATTTTGCGCTTTGAATTTGGGCGCGCAGTATGGGGTGGAATAGGGCGATATAGGGAGGAATGGGGATAGGTATCGGGACGGGGATTTAGGGACGGAGGGATTTTGTCAGGTCGATGAATTGCTCCACGGAGAGGCGCTCGGGGCGAAGGGCGAGGATTTCGCTGTCGGGAGACATCCCGCTTTGGGCTATCAGCCCGGCGAGGGAATTGCGGAGGGTCTTGCGGCGTTGGCCGAAAGCTGTCTTCACC
Organism: uncultured Muribaculaceae bacterium; assembly: GCA_910584055.1. Taxonomy (GTDB): domain Bacteria; phylum Bacteroidota; class Bacteroidia; order Bacteroidales; family Muribaculaceae; genus Lepagella. The sequence goes on from CAJTZS010000003.1 coordinate 48,210, forward strand.
ACTGTCTTGAAAAATTTTTCATCCACTCCCAAGCTTTTCCGCGAATTACGGGTCAGCCGCAGCACACCGCTCCTTACTTTTGGCGGCGGGGCGAATACATATGGCTCTACATCGAAGAGGTATTCGCAATCATACCATGCCTGCAGCAAGACAGACAATATGCCATAGACCTTAGAACCGGGGCCGGAACATATCCTTTCAGCCACCTCTTTCTGGAGCATTCCCGCCACAACCGGAATCTTCTCCCTGTAATCAAGCACTTTGAAGAATATCTGTGAGGATATGTTGTAGGGGTAATTCCCTATCAATGCAAATTCTCCCGGGTAAACCTCATCGAGGTTCATCTTGAGGAAATCCGCCTCGACAACTTTCAGATCCGGATAAAGACGGTCGAGGAATTCCACACTTTCGTGGTCAAGTTCCACGGCGGTGAGTTCCCGACCTGTGTCCATAAGATACTTTGTCAGCACTCCCATTCCCGGGCCGATCTCCAGAATGGGTAGAGAACCATATCCGGCGCAGGCAGCCGGAAGCTGCCCTGCCGAAATGGTTTCTGATATTCGCCGGGCTATCTCCTCATCCTTGAGGAAATGCTGCCCCAAATTTTTTTTTGCCCTAACCTGCATTATTTTTAACAGCCTCTAAATTCTATTCGCGGCTGCACCATGGTGCAGCCCTACATTGATATTCTATTTGAATTTCTTGGCGATCGCCGAAGGAACGGCCTCTTTGCGCACGCCGATGTTCAGGGTCTTCTCGAGGAAATAGGGGACAGACACATAGAAAAATCCGTCGTATACCTGATTTGTATCCCAAGAATTCTTTACTTTATAGAATTTGTTGCCCTCTTGGTCGGTGGCATATCCGACAATCACCATTCCGTGGTCGTCAGTGGTCTCGTAATTGTCAAATGTCTGCTGGCGCATCTCTTGTGTCACCTCCTTCTCCTTGATCGGTCCCTTGATTTTGAAGCGTTCGTTGGCACGGTCTTTATCAGAGAGTTTCACCCAGCGTGAGAGTTCTGAATCGGTCATGTCTTTCTGCTCTTTCTCTGCCGGGTTTACGGCAAAGCCTTCTGTCCATTTGAAACCACCCTCGGAAACGTCGGCTCCCCAGAATACGGTATATCCTTTGTCGAGGGCATTGTCTGTGATTGCCTGCATATCCTCCATGGGTACGTTCACGCTCTGACTCCAGAGCCAGTTGTCGGGAATTTCAAGTGCGAATTTTTCATAGAATGGGTGGTGTGTGTAGCTTGTTAAAATCTCGAAGTTGTCTGGTTCGATGCCGATTTCGCGGGCAAAGCTCTGAGGTGTGTATGTCTTGCCATTGTAGGTGAAATTTTCAGGCACCGCACCGAGATAGGCATCGAGAATGCCGATGAATCCCGGCAGCCAAGCCGTTGTGAGTTTGTTTGTGCGCTGTCCGTTGCGCATCACAGCGTCGAGATAGCTTTTGAGGGCATCTGCAAGCTCATAATGGGAATGTTTCTTCTCGCCGTAATTCAGGCCCGCGTAAGCTTCTTCGGGCATTGCTCCATAACGGCGTGTCATTTCGAGGACATCCTCGAACGAACCTCCCTGCGCGAAGTTTATCTTGCCGTTGGTGCGCATATATTTTTTCGCCTTGTCGATGTAGGCGTTGCGGACCACGAACATTTCAGAAAGGTCAAACTCTCCTTTGCCTCTGCGCAACAGGTCGTCTTCTATTGTGGATATGCCGGAAAAAGCCCAGCAAGTTCCCGACTTATTCTGATCTTTCACGGAGGTGGTAGGGATGATTTTCACGTCTGTAAATTTGAAGCCTGTGGAATCAGGGTTCACAACCTCGGGGTCATCCATTTCCGGAGCCTGGAAATAAGTGGCGTAAGCCATGCCGGAAACCGCGAGTGCACCGGCGATAAGAAGCATTTTCCTCATGATATTATTTTGAATATTATTTGATTCATTCACCAAATTTACTACAAATTATTGAAATTTAAAAATATCGCGAGGATAGAATTGGCTCGGAATTTGTTAGAGATAATGGGGCGGATGAGGCGGAATAGGGCTGGATGGGGCTGGATAGGGCGAGATGGGGATAGGGGGAGTTATAGGAATTATTGAAATTATAAATATTCAAAAAATGGACAAATTAAGTTATGCATGGGGTCTGGCTATGGGTAAACAGCTGCAGGCCATGGGTGTAAAGGAGGTTAACTCCGAGGATTTCAAGGACGGAGTGAAAGTTGCGTTCGATGGCGGCGAACCGGCGATGTCGGTTGAGGAAGCCCAGAAACTTATCAATGACTATCTACAGGATCTGGAGAAGAAGGCTGAGGCAGTGGCACGTGCGGAAGGTGAGAAATTCCTTGCTGAAAACGGTAAGAAAGAGAATGTGAAGACCACCGCCAGCGGTTTGCAGTATGTGATTGAGAAGGAGGGAGAAGGAGCACAGCCTACGGCCCAGGATGAAGTTACGGTGCATTATACCGGTAAACTCCTTAACGGCACTGTCTTTGACAGCTCCGTAAATCGTGGCGAACCAGCAACATTCCCTCTGAATCGTGTGATCCCCGGTTGGACCGAGGGCGTTCAGCTTATGAAGGAGGGTGCGAAATATACTTTCTTCATTCCATCGGATCTCGCTTATGGGGCAGGTGGCGTGCCAAACGTGATACCACCTCATTCCACACTCGTTTTCGAAGTTGAATTGATTAAGGTCAATAAAAAATAAGAAGATTCCAATCTATAGAAAAGAATGGAATTAGAAGGGGGATTCGGATTTATTTCCGATATTCCCTCTTTTTTATTACCTTTGGCTAAAATTTAAGATATTATGAAGAAGATTTTTTATTTAGTATTGGCTGTAGGGGCTGTCTCGATGATTGCTTCCTGCAAGAAGAGTGCAAGTAAAGAGGCTGTTTCCGATACCGACAGCGCTGTTGTGGAGGTTGTGGAAGAAGTTGCCACCGATTCAGTTGCGGACCGTTTCCGCAATGCGGAATATCAGAGCGATGGCGCCACTGATTCCACTTATGCCCGCACTGCTTCCGGACTTAAGTATATGGTCGAGAAAGAAGGCACAGGCGCGAAGCCCGGTCCTACGGATCAGGTTACGGTGCATTATACCGGCCGCTTGCTCGACGGTTCTGTGTTCGACAGTTCAGTGCAGCGCGGCGAGCCTGCAACATTCCCCCTTAACGGTGTTATCGCCGGTTGGACAGAAGGTTTGCAGTTGATGAAAGAGGGTTCTAAATATGTGTTCTACATCCCTTCCGATCTTGCCTATGGAGCACGTGGCGCAGGACGCGACATTCCTCCTTATGCAGACCTTATTTTCGAAGTTGAGCTTATCAAGGTAAACTGAAATGACAAAGAAAACATATAAAAAAGCAGCGGCAACAAGTGTTGCCGCTGTTGTTATAGCTGTGAGTCTCTGCTCCTGCCAGGGTCGCACGATGAAGAATATGGAACCCAAAGGGGAGACTGTGGAGGTTGTGATTTCACCCGAACCGGAAACGGCCGGGGATTCAGTCACAGAACCTTCCGACACTACTTCTCACGCATAAATATCGCGATAGGGGTTCCGTTGAAATCCCAATGCTCGCGTATCTTGTTTTCAAGGAATCGTTTATACGGTTCCTTTACCCATTGTGGGAGGTTGCAGAAGAACACGAAAGTAGGGATTACCGCCTCCTTTAGCATTGTCACGTATTTGATCTTGACGAATTTACCTTTATTGCTCGGCGGCGGAGTGATAGCCACCTGTTCAAGCATGTAGGAATTCAGCTGTGATGTAGGGATTGTGCGTTTGCGGTTCTGGTAAACCTGCACTGCGGTTTCCAGCACCTTGTAGATCCTTTGCTTCGTAAGCGCGGAAGTAAAGAGTATCGGGAAATCGGTGAAAGGGGCGAACCTTGAGCGTATCGCCTGCTCGAAATGCTTTTGTGCATTGAGGCTTTTGTCTGCAACGAGATCCCATTTGTTGACACACACCACGAGCCCTTTGCGGTTGCGCTGAATGAGTCCGAAGATATTTGCATCCTGCCCCTCGATTCCACGGGTGGCGTCAATCATCAGTATGCACACATCGGATGCCTCTATGGCGCGGATGGAGCGTATCACCGAATAGTATTCAATATCCTCGTTCACTTTCTGCTTCTTGCGGATTCCGGCGGTGTCAACCAGGTAGAAATCGAAACCGAATTTATTGTATCGATGATATATAGAATCGCGGGTTGTTCCCGCTATATCGGTTACGATATGTCGCTCTTCTCCGATGAAAGCGTTTATAAGGGAAGATTTGCCGGCGTTCGGTCGGCCGACGATTGCAAATTTTGCAATGTCATCTTCCGGGACGTCATCATCCTCTTTAACAGGCATATCCTTCACGATTTCATCAAGGAGCTCTCCGGTGCCGGATCCGTTGGCGGAAGAAACACCGATAGGATCGCCCAGGCCGAAGCTGTAAAACTCCGAGGTGTTGAAACGGGCATCCCCTTTGTCCTCCTTGTTTGCAACAACGATTACCGGTTTCTTGGCGCGGCGCAGTATTGCCGCGACCTTGTCATCGAGATCTGTGACCCCGGTGGATGCATCCACAACGAAGAGGATGACATCGGCTTCTTCGATGGCAATTTCCACCTGTTTATTGATTTCCTCCTCGAAAATATCATCGGAGTTTACCACCCAACCACCGGTATCGACGATTGAGAATTCCTGTCCGCACCAGTCGACTTTGCCATACTGGCGGTCGCGTGTGGTGCCTGCCGTGTCATCCACTATGGCACGGCGTGTCTGCGTCAAGCGGTTGAAAAGCGTGGACTTCCCAACATTGGGCCTCCCCACAATAGCTATCAACTTACCCATATATTTTGTTTTTGAAAATTATTAACTAAATCTTAGCCTTACTCAATGTATCCGAACTGGCGGAGCTTGGCATCGCGGTTGCGCCAGTCTTTCTCCACTTTGACGAAAAGTTCGAGGAAGACTTTCTTGCCGAAGAATTTCTCTATGTCCTGACGTGCGGAGATGCCGACTTTCTTGATTTTCTCACCCCCTTTGCCAATTATGATGCCTTTCTGGGAGTCGCGCTCCACGTATATGACCGCCATGATATGGATTGCACCTTCTTTCTCATCGAACTTCTCCACTATAACCTCTGTGCTGTAGGGTATTTCCTTATCATAGTTGAGCAGAAGTTTCTCGCGTATGATCTCGGTCACAAAGAAGCGTGCCGGCTTGTCGGTGAGGGCGTCCTTCCCAAAGAACGGGGCAGATTCAGGAAGAAGCTCCACAATGCGGGCTTTCAGGTTATCCACATTGAAATTTTCGGTAGCGCTTGTCGGGAATATTTCGGCATTTGGAAGGCGTTTCTTCCAATTTGCCACAATCTCTTCAAGCTGTTCGTTCCCTTTTACAAGGTCTATCTTGTTGATCACGAGCAACACCGGAATCTTCTCTTTTGCCACTCTGTCAAGGAAATCCGCGTTCTTCTCAGGATCTTCCACAACATCTGTCACATACAGCAAGATATCTGCGTCGGTGAGGGCGCCCTCCGAGAATCCGAGCATAGATTCCTGCAGTTTGTATTTTGGTTTGAGCACACCCGGAGTGTCGGAATATACAATCTGGTATTCCGGAGTGTTGACGATTCCCATGATGCGGTGGCGAGTGGTCTGAGCCTTGGAGGTTATGATGGAGATGCGTTCGCCCACAAGGTCGTTCATAAGCGTGGATTTCCCTACGTTAGGGTTGCCGACGATATTTACGAATCCGGCACGATGACCTTCGGTCACTTTCTCTTCCGGCATAAGGCTGTCAACCTCTATTTTGTTTTTGAGTCCTTCCATAATTTCTATCGGTTTATGCGGTATGAAAGCGGATACCGCTATTTGAACAATAAGCCAGCCCGCACAAGCGGGATGGCTATATTTAAAACCCTCCGAAGGGGGTCATTGTTCATTATATTTCCTACCCGGACTTTATTTAGGATCGATAGCCCAGATAAGATACATTGCGCCCCATGTGAATCCTGCTCCAAAGGCGGTCATTACGATGCGGTCGCCCTTGTGAAGTTTATTCTTGTATTCATCAAGACACAATGGGATGGAAGCTGCCGACGTGTTTCCGTAATGCTGGATATTTACCAGGGTCTTCTCTTCGGGAATCTTGATGCGTCCACCCACAGCCTCTATGATTCGGAGGTTGGCCTGATGGGGTACGAACCAATCGACATCATCCACAGAGAGGTTATTGCGTTTCATCACGGAAAGGGATGAATTGAGCATGTCGCGCACGGCGTTTTTATACACCACGCGACCCTCCTGATATATATAGTGCTCGCGAGCCTCAACAGTCTCAAGAGAAGCGGGGCGCACGGAGCCGCCGGCTTTCATCAGGAGATTGTGCAGGCCTGATCCGTCCACGTGGAACTCTCCGTCTACCACGCCAACAGGTTCATCGGTAGGTTCCACCAGAACAGCCGCCGCCGCGTCTCCGAAGAGGGGACAGGTGGCACGGTCCTGATAGTCGGTCATGCTGCTCATTTTTTCGGCGCAGACCACTATTACTTTCTTATAGAGACCTGCCTCGATATAAGCCCTTGCCGCCTGCATTGTCACAATGAATCCGGCGCAAGCCGCCTGAATGTCGTAGGCATATGCATTGGCGAGGCCGAGTTCGTAGGTGATCACCGAAGCCGTAGATGGGAATCGGTAGTCAGGGTTTGAGGTTGCGCAAATCAAGAGATCCACATCCTCTTTTGCCGTGCCGGTCTCTTCGAGCAGTTTGCCTACAGCTTTCACGCCGAGGAAGCTGGAACCTTTGTCAGGGTCTTTGAGAATGCGGCGCTCCTTGATGCCGACACGTGTGGTGATCCACTCATCGTTTGTATCGACCATCTTCGAGAGCATGTCATTGTCGAGGATGTCGTCGGGCACGTAGGAAGCAATTCCGCTAATTTTGGCGTTAGCCATAATCAAATAATATAAGTTTAGAAGTGAAAAAATATTTCTCACTTCAAAAAGGTTGTTTTTTAATATAAAACCGTATTAGGCCTCGGTTTTCTCGATCACGAGTTTACCGCGATAGTAGCCGCATTCGCCGCAAATGGTGTGGTAGATGTGCCATGCGCCGCAGTTGGGGCAGATTGCGAGTGTGGGAACAAGTGCTTTGTCGTGTGTGCGACGTTTAGCCGTACGGGTGTGCGATTGTCTGCGTTTAGGATGTGCCATTTCTGTATTGTTTTAATATTTGTTATCTATGTTATTGAAAATTAATCAAATCCATTGATTTCCTATTCATCGCTTTCGTTAGCGATCTCGGCGTCAACTTCGTCAAGAGCCTCTTCCGTCTCTTCGTCGTTTCCGCCTTTATGTTTCGACAGCACCGCTGCCATCGCGCGGTTACATTTCCCCATCGGGTGAACATGTCGCAGCGGAATTGTAAGCAGGATCGTGTCGTAGAGGATGTAAGCCACGTTGAGGTAGCTGTTGCTGTAAGGTATTATCAGGAGGTTGTCGGCCCCGTCGTCGTAACTCTCGCCATATTTTACTACTACATGGTAGTCGGTGTCAACTTCGTGGTCAAGAGGGTCGAGACATCTATCGCAAGGTATCTGTAACATCCCCTTGCAATGGAACGTGCAGTCGTAAGTGTCGTTTTTCTTCACCAGGTCAAGATGAACCTTGACATCGGCGGAGATGACATCGGTGTTTTCCATGTTTTTGAAAAACTCCGTGTTTATCTCGAAATCCTGCTCATGGCGACCATCGGGCAGCGACGCGAGTTGAACTTTAAAAGCCGTAAACTTTCCCATAGTACCTCCGAGGGGAATCGAACCCCTATCTAAAGTTTAGGAAACTTCTATTCTATCCGTTGAACTACAGAGGCATAGCTTGTGAAAAACCGCACTCTGCCATTGCCATTCGGGGCATTGGAGAGCCTATCTCACATAAAATGCGTCTGCAAAGTTAGTTATTTTTTTGAAGATGGCAAAATTTTGTGTGTTTTTGAAAGTCTTTATTAACGCAAGCGGAGTGTTGCTCCCGCACGGTCGGCGGTTTTGGGATTCAGCTTGCGCAGGGTGGCGAGTTTTATTCCGAATCTCTGGGCGATCGAGTGGAATGACTCCCCTTCGCCGATGGTTGCCTTGTTGATACCGTCGGGAGGGGTGTCGCGTTTCTCCTCAAGATATACCTCTTCCCACGGCTTTATCTCTCCGTCTTTGGAAACATCGTTGTATTTCAATAATTTCGAGGTTTTGATCCCCAGCTCTTTGGCTATTGATGCGTATGTGTCGCCCGGAGAGGCTATGACGCAATGCAGTCCGCGGCTTCGGCGCACAGGGTGTGTGGCGCGGAGCATGTCGCTGATGAATCCCGCGTCTTCTTCGGCGCGGCGTCCTGATTCTGTGTCGAAGAGGTATAGGGCATACCTTTCGATTATTGTTATCAGGCGCGTTGCATAGTTCGGGTCAGTTGCATATCCGCATGATTTGAGGCCGCGTGCCCACGCCGCGTAATCGGTGACATCATTGCGGAAGAGGGGGGCGTACCGCTTGCGGAGCAGGAAGCGCGAATGGTCGTCGAAGCTCTCTGCCGCGGAGGAATATGAACGGAAACATTCATTCGCCGCATCGTCATTCCTAAGCAGAGTATCACCTTTCCACTCGTTGTGGCATTTGATGCCGAAATGATTATTACCCAACGTTGCGAGCGACGACTGTCCGGCTCGGCTTTCGAGAAGCCCCTGCGCGATGGTAATCGAAGCCGGGATGCCGTAGGCTCGTTGCTGCTCTATCGCCATCTCGCGATATGTTTCTATATACTCCTGATAAGGATTATTTTTTTTAGCGGATAGGGAAAAAGTTATCGCCAGAACGTTTATGATTAATAGAAATCTGTACATATTTTTCAAGAGGGGTAATGACGTAAATCTTTGAAACAAATTTGCCCTATGTGCAAAATTACACAAAAATTATTAAATTTGCGACACATAATTTACCTGCCATGAAAGAGAAAGAGATAAAAACCTTGATAAAGGTATATGATTATGAAGAATTATCTGTAGAAGATAAGGAGCTTGTGGAAGCGGCCAAGGGAATGACATCCACTTCTTATGTGCCGTATTCTAAATTCCACGTAGGGGCCGCAATCCGCATGGACAATGGAGAAATAGTGAAAGGAAGCAATCAGGAGAACGCCGCTTATCCTTCCGGAACATGCGCGGAGCGCACCACATGTTATTATGCATCTGCCCGCTATCCCGGGATGCCTATGCGCAAGATTGCCATAGCGGCGTGGACCCGTCTGCATCATTCAGATGAAGACCCTGATGAAGAATGCTTCCAGCGAAATCCGATAAGTCCCTGCGGGGCATGCCGGCAGGCGTTGCTCGAATATGAAGCCCTCTATGGAGACATCGAGGTGATCCTTTATGGTCTCGACTGCATCTATGTGCTCCCTTCGGTGAAATCTCTTCTCCCCCTCAGCTTCACGGAATTCTGATACCGATGGATGAAAGCTCCCTTATCGCCCGGCTTGCGGATAATGATCAGCAGGCATTCGATTGCATCTACCGGATGTATTCGTGCCGCCTTATCACGTATTGCCGCGCGTATATAAAATGTCGTGAAGACATCGAGGAGCTTGTGCAAGATGTGTTTATGTCGCTTTGGAACAATCGTTCCAAAATTAAAAACACTGGCACTCTTAAGCCTTTGTTGTTCAAATCCACGCGCAACCGTATAATAAATTATTACCGGGCCGCATTGAATGAATTGACATATCAGGACTACAGGGGCGTTGACAACTACCGGGTGACGGAGGATTGTCTTCAGGAAATTGAATACAAAGAATTCCGGGAAACGGTTATCCAACAGATTGCCCTCCTTCCCGACACGCAACGTAAAGCCGTGATGCTTTCAAAAATTCAGGGACGGTCGAATGAAGAAATTGCTGCGATGATGGGAATAAATGTGCAGTCCGTAAAAAACGCGATTCACATGGGTCTCAAGAAACTTCGCCGTTCATTGGGCAGCCAGGGGGGCATGATAGGTCTTCTTTCTCTTATATGCGAACTAACAGACATCATTCACTAACAAGCTCTTAGACCATGAATAATCCAATAGACAGATTCAAGAACGGAACGCTTTCGAAGGAGGAATATGAAGAACTGAAAGAGATGTTCAATTCTTGTTCGAATGAAAAGCTTGCCTCCCTCTTTCCTATCGACGAAGGGGATGTGACGGATACGGAAACAGAGGATATGGCTATGAACATAAAAAAGAATATAGATGCGGAGATTTTAACGGACGGTTGGAATCGCCGTCTCTCGGCATTCAAGACCTGGGCTGTCGCCGCATCGGTTTTGGCGTTGATTTCATTAGGGGCGGTGGCATATGTGCTTGCCGGTATCCATAATCCGGAAGGTGAGTCTGTTTCATTTGCCGTTTCTGCTTCCGTTCCGGGCACGGCATATCTCCAGGATGGGTCGAAAGTTATAATGAATGATGACAGTAGAATCACGCTGGCCGAAGATTTCTCTCCAAACCGAAGGAGTCTGACTTTTTCAGGAGAAGGATACTTTGAGGTTAAAAAAGACCCGTCCAATCCGATGAGTATCCAGACTCAAGGGATGGATATCGAGGTAAAAGGCACGCGGTTCAATCTGTATGCCCCGGGGGATTGCGACTTTTCGGAATTATCCCTGGATAACGGATCTGTGAAAATTAAGTCAACAAAAACCGGTGAAACATTGGAATTGAAAGAAGGGGAAAGCGCGGTGCTTGACCGCATCAGCGGCAAATTGACAGTGAGCAACCTTGGTGCCGACTCTTCGAGCTGGCAGAATCATGAATTGTATTTCCGGCAGGCATCCCCAGAATATGTATTGAAGCGTGTCGAGTCAATTTACGGCATCAGAGTGCAGGTCCCACAGGAGGGGAACCTGAGGGAAACTTTCACCGGCGTGCTCCCGTCCGACAACCTTGACGAAGCCATAGCCATTCTCGAAAATCTGTATGAGGTGAAGCTCGCGTATACTAAGTAATCACTGAATTTTAAAAAATTAAAAAAATTATTGTAGTCAATAAGTACGCAGGTTAAAAAATGTTGTCTATAGCTATAAAACAACATTAATAACTTAACCTGAAACTATTTCATGAGACTACAATGGAAGCTAAAAATCCTGTTGCCGGCACTACTTGCAATATTTTCATCAGCCGGGGCTCTCTGTGCTGAAAGGGAAAGGGCGAGTATCAACGTGAAGGACGCACCTGTCGAGTCTGTGCTCAAAGAACTTGAAAGACAGACCGACTGTAGATTTTCTTACACCGGGGATCTCCTTGACAAGCTCCCGAGAGTGTCAATGACGGTAAAATCAAAATCTATAAACGAGATTCTTGACAAACTGCTTGAGAACACGCCTCTGACCTATAAAGCTATCTCTCCCAAGTCAATAATCTTAATGGCGAGGAAAGAGGGCGAGAAGCGAAACAATTCGCCTCGTGCTCCAAAGCCATTGAAAAACATTAGCGGACTTATAACCGACAAGAACAAAGAGCCTGTGATAGGGGCTACAATAATGGTTAAGGGCACCCGTATTGGCGCATCGACGGATATCGACGGGAAATATGAAATCCACGATGTGCCGGAAGGCTCGACTGTGACAGTGACCTATGTCGGAATGACCCCCCTTAATTTCAAGGTGGGGAAAGGCGACAGGTATGACCTTACCCTCGAAGAAAACAGCGAGCTGCTTGACGAAGTTGTCGTTGTGGGTTATGGCGTGCAGAAAAAGGTGAATCTAACCGGGGCTGTGTCTTCGTTGTCGCAGGATGCGATCAAAGACCGTCCTATAGACAATCTCGGCAGGGCATTGCAAGGTCTGGTGCCTAACCTTAATGTATCGATGTCTTCCGGGCAGCCTGGTGCCGGAGCTTCGCTCAATATCAGGGGGACCACTTCTCCCAATGGAGGTAGCCCGCTTGTACTTGTGGATGGTGTCGAGTCCTCGCTCGACCGTATCAACTCCAACGATGTGGAGACGATCTCCGTTCTGAAAGATGCCTCCTCGGCTGCCATATATGGAGCCCGGGGTGCCTTCGGAGTGATTCTGGTGACAACTAAAAGCGGCAAGGCAGAACAGAAACCACAGGTAAGCTATAGTGGAAGTTTCTCCGTGTCTAAGCCCACAACATCCACCGATTTCGAGACAAGGGGTTATTATTCGGCAAAGATTGCCGACTTTTTTATGCTTTCGTCACAAAACACCCCTTATACCTCATACTCTGAAAGTGATTACCAGGCACTATGGGACCGTCGCAACGACAAGACTGAGAATCCGGAACGTCCATGGGTGCTTACACGGGAAAGGAACGGTAAATTGGAATATCTCTATCTTGCGAATTTTGATTGGTACAATTACCTTTACGACGACTCGCGCCCGACCTGGGATCATAATTTGAATATCAGGGGCGGCTTCAAATCCTTCTCATATATGGTTTCCGGAAGGTATAATCAGCAGAAGGGAATCAACCGTATTTCTCCGGATAAGTTCAAATCCTATAATTTCAGGGTGAAGCTTCAGGTCGATATCACACCCAAGCTCCGTGTCTCCAACAATACAAAATTCTTTAGTTCCCAATACTCCTATAGCGGATTTGAAAGCGAAACCGACAATTTCCGCAAACCGACTCTCCACGCGCTTGCCTCGATGGTGCCGGTGAACCCGGACGGCAGTGCAGTCTCGCATACGTCCGTCACCAATTCTTCCGCCCATTATCTTATGGACGGTTATAATGCCATGATGCAGAAAGGTAAAAGTGGAGGCAATAAGAGAGTAAGGGAATTTTCGACATTATTTGAAGTGCAATATAAATTCTTGCCGGAGTTTGATGTCAAGGCAGATTTCAGTTACACATACGGTAACCTGCGCAATGACTACAGGAGTGTGAACGTGGAATACTCACAATATCCGGGAGTCGTCCAGACTGAGCCGGAGGGAAGATTCCCCAATTCACTTAAGGAAACCGTATGGGATCAGAATTATTACGTTGCAGATATCTACGCTTCCTATAATAATTGCTGGAAGGATGTTCATAATCTGTCGGCTATTTTAGGATATAACTATGAGGCCAAGTATTATCGCGATCTGGGAGCCAAGAATACGGATCTCCTCTCGGAGGACCTGTCGGATTTCAATCTTGCAACCGGTAAAGACAATTTTTCTATCACCGGCGGAAGGAACGAATATGCCATAATGGGCATATTCTATAGGGTCGCTTACAACTATGATGGAAAATATCTTGCCGAAATCAATGGTCGCTACGACGGTTCATCCCGGTTTCCACGTGGTAAACGTTTCGGGTTCTTCCCTTCTTTCTCGGTCGGTTATCGAATAAGCGAAGAGAAATTCTTCGAGCCTTTGCGTTCGATTGTGAGCAACGCCAAAATCCGGGCCTCTTACGGTTCTTTAGGAAACCAGCAGATAGGGTATTATGACTTTATACAGACCATCTCCACAAGCGGTAAGATGAACGGCTATTCTTTCGACCGAACATCTTTGGGTAATCATGCCACGGTTTCCGATCCAATTTCCGGCAACCAGACATGGGAAAAGGTTATTACAAAAAATATCGGACTTGATTTGGGATTCCTCAATAACCGTCTGTCTTTCACCGGGGAAGCTTATACACGTGAAGTCAAAGGAATTTTGGGGCGCGGGAAATCGCTTCCGTCGATCTATGGTGCAGCCGAGCCTCAGGTGAATGCCAACAACCTCCGGACACTTGGCTATGAGCTTATGCTGACATGGAACGATTCCTTCAGCCTATGTAGTTCTCCCTTCAATTATAGCGTAGGACTGACCTTTTCCGATTACACTTCTAAATACACCAAATGTGATAATCCTTCCGGGCTGATAAGCGATCCATATGTCGGACGCAAGGACGGTGAGATATGGGGATATCTTGTTGACGGACTTTTCGCTAATGACGAAGAGGCGGCAAAATATGCCAAAGAAGTGGATCTTAGCATAGTCGCACCGGGTTGCTATAACGCTACAGGCTCCTATGGCGCAGGAGTGCGTGGAGGAGACCTCAAATATCTTGACCTTGACGGCAATCATATCGTGAACAGCGGAAAGGGAACGCTTGACGATCCGGGCGACCGCAGGATAATCGGTAACTCCACTCCCCGTTATCATTACGGGATAAATGTCTCCGCGCAATGGAAAGGGATTGACTTGGCGGTGTTTGTTCAAGGTATAGGGAAGCAGGATTGGTATCCCGGTTCGGACAACATGCGTTTCTGGGGGCCTTATGCTCGTCCTTACGGGACATTCGTGCCGCGCAATTTTATGAGTGACGTCTGGAGTGAATCAAACCCCGATGCCTATTTCCCCAGAGCGAGGGCATATTCATCGCTCAACACAACCAACGGCACTGTCTATTATACCAATGACCGCTACTTGCAGAATCTGGCGTATTGCAGGCTCAAAAACCTGACCATAGGGTATACTTTCCCCGATAAATGGATGAAGAAGATCTATGTTTCGAATCTCAGGATATATGTATCAGGAGAGAACCTGCTGACGGCAACTGCTTTGAAAAACAAGTTCCTTGACCCCGAGCAGGCCTCTGCCGCCTCCAATAAGCTTTCCAACGTCTATCCCTGGAACAAGACTTTCTGTGTCGGAGTTAACCTAACTTTTTAAACAGCTTCTTAACAATGAAATATCAATATATAATTATAGTATTGCTTACGGTAATACTCTCGGGATGCGAGTCGGAACTCGACCGTTTCCCGAAAGATAAATTGACTCCCGACACTTTCTTCAATACAGGAGGAGAATGCGAACTTTATACGAATGATTTCTACACGATGTTTCCCGGCGGGAGCGACATCTATGGCGAAGGGGCGGACATAATTTCGAAGACGAGTCTCAGCGAGGAGGTGATGGGCACAAGGATTGTCCCCTCCACTGCTTCCACGTGGAACTGGGACAAACTTCGCGACATAAACTTCTTCCTTGAGCATTCCGTCAACTGTAAAGATGATGATGACAGGTTGAAATACGAAGGTGTCGCAAGGTTTTTCAGAGCTTATTTCTATTTTGAGAAGATTAAGAGATACGGGGATGTGCCTTGGCTCGACAAGGCACTTCCTTCCTCAAGTCCTGACCTCTATATGGGACGCACGCCCCGGGCAGAGGTGGTGGAACATGTGATGGAAGACCTCGATTTCGCGATCAAGAACCTTGGCAATGCAAAGGAGCTTTACAGGGTTTCCAAATGGACGGCATTGGCATTAAAAAGCCGGGTGTGCCTTTTCGAGGGAACGTTCAGGAAATACCATGGACAGCCTGACTGGAAAGAGATGCTTAATCAATGCGCTGCGGCATCACTTGAGTTTATGAATTCATCGGGATATTCGATTCAAGTAGCTGGGACAACTCCCTATCAGACGCTGTTCAGCAACCTTAAGGCCGACGCAACGGAAATTATTCTCGCCCGTGCTTACAACAGCGACCTCGGTCTGCGTCACGATGCCAACGGATATGTTACTTCCATGAGCATGGGGCGTCCGGGACTGCTCAAAGATATAGCCGATATGTATCTGATGACGGACGGCACTCCCTTCACCTCGAAAGAGGGGTATCAGACCATGTCCCTTCCCGAGCAAAGCAAGAACCGTGACAAACGTTTCTCCCAAACTGTCAGGACACCCGGATATAAAAGAATCGGCGAGACAACTTTCTCCGCTCCAAATCTTGCATCGTGTGAAACCGGCTACCAACCCATAAAATATCTTCAGGCAGCCAAATATGATGCCTATAATGCCTCTACGAACGATCTTCCCCTCTTCCGGGCAGCAGAGGTGTATCTTAACTATGCGGAGGCGAAGGCTGAGTGCGGGACTCTCACACAAGACGATATCGACAAATCGATAAAGCCCCTGCGCGACAGAGCAGGGGTGGCAAACCTCTCCCTTGCAAAAGCGAATGCGTCTCCCGATGAATATCTGCTTGATCCTATAACGGGATATATAAATGTAGGAGAAGAGAATAAAGGCGTTATCCTTGAAATCCGTAGGGAGAGGACGCTGGAACTTATAATGGAAGGTTTCCGATATTGGGACATAATAAGATGGCATGAAGGGCAACGGTTTGAGCGTACGTTCTTAGGGTTGTATTTCCCCGGTCCTGGCGAATATGACCTGAACGACGACGGAAAGCCTGACGTGTGTCTATGGAAAGATTCGAAACCGGCTACATCGGCCATGAATTCGTATGAACTCGGCAAAGATATTTTCTTGACGGACGGAACTTCGGGGAACATAGTGCTCCATACTGATTATCCCCGCAAATGGACTTCCCCCCGCGATTATCTTTATCCTGTACCGACCGACGACCGGATTCTCACCCAGGGGGCGATTTCCCAGAATCCGGGATGGGTTGACGGACTCAACTTCTAACTGCATAATCTCATATCATCCAAAATATAAAAACATGAAATTGAATACAATGATTTTCATTAATATATTGCTCCTTTGTTCGTCCCTGTCTTTCGGGAGTTGCGACAAGATCGAAGGAGACAATTCCGATTTTGATTTCGAAAACTCCGCCAAGGCGGAGGATCCGGCGCGAGAGCCCGACTGCCTGAGGCTCGCGACATACAACACGCACCGGTGCTCACCGGCAAAAACCAATAACGCGAATTATGACAATACGGCGAAAGCAATATCCCTGATCGATGCCGATGTCATTGCCCTTCAGGAACTCGACCGAAATACGCGGTTATTTCCGGCTGACCAGATTGCCGAACTCGCAACGCGGACAGGATTGAATCCGGTGTTTTGTAAAACCATAAACTATGGTGGCGGAGAATATGGAATCGGGATGCTTTGCCGTGAGATACCCATAAAAACTGATTCCAAAGAACTTCCGGGTGAGGAGACGCGGCGTTTCCTTGTGGCTGAATTCGATTCATACGTGTACATCTGTACGCATCTGTGCGTGTCGAGTGAAGACAATAGAAACTGGTCGTTCGATATAATAAACGATTACGTGGATAAAAATTACGGCAGTTCGGAGAAACCGGTTTTTATTGCCGGAGACATGAATACCACCACACTTCCTTCCAATGCACTACAGAAATGGACGGTCATAAGTGCTTCCTCTCCGACGTTCCCAAGCAAAAGTACGCGCATCGACTATATCCTTGCCTATAAGGGTAATGGAGCGAAATATACGGTTTCCCGCACATTCGTGCCGACTTTCACTGAACTTAAATTATCGGAAGTGTCCGATCATCTCCCGGTCATTGTCGATCTAAAGGCAGGTTCTATAAATTGACCGCCTTATATTAATGAATTTTTAATTTGCAGGCTCTTGGCTACTTTTTGGCCTGAATCGGTAAATTTCAAAGCACTCATCGGTCGTTTAGCTCGCTAAACTCCCTCTTCGATCTTTAAAATTTCCTCGATTCATCCTCAAAAATCATCTCAAGCCAATTTATAGAACCTGCCTTAAAAGATAAGAAATATGAGGAACCTAAGTAACATTCTATACATTATTTATGCCCTTGGGGTTGCGGCATTATTCTCAGGCTGTCAGGAAACAGTGGAACTGCCCAAGGCTTTCATCACTGTCGAGACGGAGCAGATCACCGCGCCCCCTATGGCTGCGACATTTACCGTAGAGGTTGATGCCAACTGCGAATGGAGCGCGGAACTTACCTCGGATTCATCAGACTGGGCGCATATCCCGGAAGAGAAGACAATCGGCAAAGGTAAGGTGGCGATTACTGTCGATTCAAACAGAAGCGGGCAAAAGCGGTCATTGAATGTCAGCATACGCGACAGCAAGAATTCCATATGCACCCTCCTCACCTTGGAGCAGAACGCAATGGGGGGAGACGGAATGCTGTCAATATCCGACCTGCGGCAGGCATTCGCATCAGGCATGGTGAATGTTGCGGACGGCATTAAAATCCGTGGGATAGTGGTTTCCGACCAAAGGAACGGTAATTTCTTTGAGAACACAATTGCCGTAGAGGATGATACAGAGCCGGAGAGTGGGATGGCAATCCAGACGAACTCCTTGATATATGTGAATCCGGGAGAGGAAATCGAGATAAATTTAAACGGAGCCACGTTGGATTCCTCGTCCGGCATCCTGGTTGTCAAACCCTCTTCCGATGATTGCATCGTCCGCACTGAAAGTTCAAGAATTGTCCCCACTCCTGTTAAACTCACAGGTAGGGAACTTAACGAAGGCAGCTATGAATCCATGTTGGTGGCGGTGAACAGCCAGATAATGTTCGCGGATATCAATAAGGAAAAACTTTCCGATAATGTCTCGGTTCAAGACATGGAAGGAATGTCTATACCCTTGGATATAGACGCTCAATGCATGTTTGCAGACAATCCGGTGCCTACAGGAAGCGGCATGACCACCGGGATTGTGAAATATAAGGAAGGGTCGGCAATTATCATGCCCCGCAATGCTTCGGACCTCGATCTGTCGCAATCAAGGTTCGATGGAGGTGTAATGTTGCCGTATGTCTTCTCTTTCATGACGGAAGGGTCAAATGACAACGGACGTTATGTCAATTTCATCGTTGATAAATCAGATGCCAACAAAACCTATATGGAAGCAAAAGATGGGACGGGGGCAACACTCAATGTCAATCTAAACGCCAAGAGCAAAACATTCTATTATTGGAATGAGAACAGCGGACATCACAACCTTCAGCTCGCTTCCTGGCTCGATGCCAACAAGAATTATATTCAGCTGGCATTCCCTCTCGGACAGGGACTGACCGGAGGATTCAGGCTAAGTTTCGGACTTGCAGGTCAAAAGAACGCCCCGGCTAACTGGGAACTGCAATATTCCACTGATAATTCAAGCTGGATCACATCACCGAATAAAATAAGTATACCCAAGGGGGGAGTTTTCGGCGGAGGTAAAGGTTACTTCTATTTCACGATCGAGACTCCGCTCAATATGCCTATAGAAAGCAAATCGACCTTGTATGTCAGATTACGGCCGGTTGATAAAGTCTCAATCTCGGGCGGTGCACTTTCGGATGGATACGGGAGAATCGCGCTCCATAGCTGTGTCCTCCTCAGTGGCACAAACCGAGGAAAAACTTCCCGTCCGGCGGATGCCGTCTATTTCGAGCCTTTTGATGATCTTGACGGGGGTGTGGATTATCGTCAAGGTGACAGACTCGGTGCAATGCTAAATTATTGCGGTGACGACATCAGTGAATGGAATCCCGATATTGCCAACGGGCTTTCCGGTAGCAATGTCTGTCAACGTCCGGGATATGCGCAGATTGGCTTTGTTGAATCGCAGACTGTGAACCAGACAAAGTACACAAACAATGTCGGGACTCTTACAACTCCTGCACTCAATGCCGCAGGGACTCTCAAACTCCGGTTCAAAGCCATGGCATATAGAAACACAAGCGTGTTCCAATGTGGCAACAACACGGCCGCCGACATCGCCGGTGATGCAACTTCCGCAATAGTGGAGATAGTTGGGAACGGAACTATCAACGGTAAGAAGAGTGCGGAGATAACCGCCATGGGTTATTCCTCTTTCAAGACATACAATTTCGAAATCGAGAATGCCTCACCTGATACAAAGGTCCGCTTCACGTCAGACAACGTGAAGGGAGGTTTCACAAGATGGTTCATTGATGAGATATGCATAAGCAAATAAGAAAATATCGCATGCTAAGATTCCTGTCAGCGGGATGTGTGCTTGCCGTCTGCGCGACGGCAGGCGCCGCCCGAATCCACGGTATAGCCGAAGGTTATGAATGGGCAGACAGGAAACTGGCTGAGCTGACGCTTGCCGAGAAAATGAATCTTACCCGCGGATACTCCGAGTTCTATTTCTTCGGTGTTCCGGAAAAGGGTATACCTTACGTGTATCTTTCGGATGCAACACAAGGTGTGCACATGCGCCGTAATCTTAAGGACACCACAACAGTCCGTCAACTCGAAAAATCCACAGCTTTCCCTTGCCCGGTGATGCTTGCAGCATCGTTCGACCCGGATCTTGCCTTCTCCTACGGAAAAGCCGTGGGAGAAGAATGCCGGGCGGGCAACATCGGCGTGCTCCTCGGTCCGGGAATAAATATCGCCCGAAATTCGCAATGTGGAAGAAACTATGAATATTTCGGGGAGGATCCGGTCCTTACAGGTGAAATAGCCGCAGCTTACGTGAATGGCATTCAATCCACGGGCACTGCGGCATGCGTGAAGCATTTTCTCTGCAATGAAACCGAGTTTTATAGAAGACGCTCCAATTCCGTAGTGGATGAAAGGGCATTACGTGAAATATACCTTTCCCCCTTTAAGAGATGCATAGATGAAGGGGTGGCATTTGTCATGACCTCCTACAACCGCCTTAACGGGGAATGGACAGGACAGAGCAAATCGGCAATCGACTCGTTTCTGAGGGGCGAACTCGGATTCCGGAATGCCGTGATGTCAGACTGGAGTTCTGTCTATGATATGGAGAAAGTTGTGAAAAGCGGTCAAAACGTCGTCATGCCCGGGTCTGCTAAACTTAGCCGGCAACTTTCCACTCTCCTGGATGAAGGAAAAATCACTGAACGGGACATAGACAACATGGTTCGACCCCTCCTGGCGACTTGCTATGCGTATGGCCTTTATGAAAAGAAGGGGAACTCTTCAACTGCTCCAATTGATTTTGCCCGCAACAGCTCAATTGCGGAAAAAACGGCAGAAGAAGGCATTGTGCTCCTCAAAAATTCAGGGATTTTGCCCTTGAAAAATTCAGGGACAATTCTGGTGACAGGTCCCTCGATTGATTCAAGCCCGCGAAACTGTGACAATCCTGCCTCTTCCGCCGATGTCGAAGGGTATGACTTCGTATCCCTCAGGGATGCCCTTGTCGCAGAGTTCGGGAATCGGGTGAGATTTATAGAGAATCCGACTGTTGCGGAATTGAGGGATGCCGATGTTGTTCTGACCACAACGGGCACGGTCGACATGGAATCGTTTGAACGTCCGTACGCCCTTCCCCGTGCTGAAGAAAACAGACTCAGGGAGATAGTGTCTTCAAATTCTAATGTCATAGTTGTCGTGTTCTCCGGTTCGGGAATTAAAATGACCGGCTGGGTTGACGAAACCTCCGCACTCCTCTATGGCTGGTATCCGGGACAGAACGGCATGCGTGCGATAGCGGGTGTTATTTCGGGACGCATAAACCCCTCGGGTAAACTTCCGATTTCCATAGAAAAAGATTTCATGGATTCTCCGGCGAAAGGCACTATGCCAGATGGTGCAGAATTTTATAATACTGCCTTCAGGGCGTACAATGAAAAACTGATCATGCCATACGACGTAAACTATGATGAATCGATATTGGTAGGCTACAGGTGGTACGATACGAAAAACATTGCACCCCTGTTCCCGTTCGGACATGGCCTTACCTACACAGATTGGGAGATATCCGATACAAAAGCCAAGGTTAAGGATGGGAACATATGCCTTACCCTGAATGTAAAGAATGTGGGGGATAGAGAAGGCTCGCAGGTGATTCAGGTTTATGTCTCGGAAGATCACCCTACAGTGGCACGACCGCTCAAGGAGTTGAAGGCTTTCAGTCGCGTTTCGTTGAAGCCCGGTGAAAGCCGTAAACTGATTATCGACATCCCTGTCGAAGACCTCGCGTTCTGGGATATTGAGAACCAAAAATTCACCGTAAACAAAGGGAAATACACAATATCCGTAGGAACATCGTCTAAAGACATCTCTCAAAAAATAAACATAAATATTTAATCTTTAAATTAACCATTATGAGAAAAAGATTCCGCAAATTTTGTGGCATCGTGACGACCATATTCTTTCCCGTTGCGATGCTTAATGCCCAAACGACTGTAAACCAGATTGTTTACACTCCGAATTCAGATAATACAGCCTATACGGTAACCGGTTTCACGGAGGGTATAGTTGATGCCGTGATTGAATCCTCCATAAATGGGATTCCAGTCACAACAATCAACGAGAAAGTATTCACGAACGCATCCTCCTTGAAAAGCGTAGTGATTCCCGCTTCAATCACAAAAATGGGAAATTCAATATTTCAGAATAACAAATCACTTGAAACGGTGATATTCGAAGACGGAGACCAACCCCTCTCCATGGGCGGATGGACATTCAACGGATGCGATAAAATCAAGGAAATCGCCCTGCCCGGACGCCTCGCTTCGTTTGGAGCCAACAGTAACTTCAACGGGTGCAGTGCCCTGTCGAAGATAAGCTTCGGCGATGGCTGCAAGCTGCCGGACCTTAAAAGTTATACATTTGAGAAAACCGCCTTGACAGAACTTGACCTCTCCGGCATTGAGAATCTGAAGACTGCCAATGCCAATTGTCTCCAGAATCTCACATCGCAACATATTGTCGTGACCCTTCCGAAAGCCATCACGGCAAAACCGAAAGATTTCTTGAAGAGTTGCAATGCCGTTGAAATCATTTATCCTGAAGGTTCGGGAGATATTGCCCAGAGTTCACTCGAAGGGTATACTCAGGTTGAAACCTTAAGGTTTCCGTCAACCTTGAAAACAGTAGGAAATTCGGCCTTCAAGGGATGCACTTCGCTGAAGATTGTAAATTTCTCAGAGAATACCGTACTCAATAGCAGTCTCAATTATTGTTTCGAGAATTGCAACGCGCTCACAACCGTAGATCTCTCTCCGTTAAAATCGCTGAAAGGTCTTGTTGCAACCTTTAAAAATTCGGGGTTGAAAGAAATTGTTTTTGGAGAAAACAGCCAAATAAACACTTTCAACTGGGATACATTTGCAGGGACTCCGCTTGAGTCAATAGAGTGTCCCTCGACGCTCCAGAAGATCGGCGCCCGTGCATTCTTAAACTGCGGGAATCTGAAAACAATCAATCTCCCTGCTGGAGTTAACTCAATAAATGAGAATGCTTTCGGATATGACGAGGGTCAAAAGGGAGTGGAATGCGTGGTGTTTAATCAGCAGGGAGGAGAATGGCCGGCCGTCGATGCGGAAGGCGAGACAGGAAAAGTTGTGATCCTTGGAGCTGATACAAAGGCATATTGCTATAAAGATGTGACGGACGTGCCGCAACAGGTTGTCACGGTAGCTCCCATGTATACGGAAACTTACACGACATATTTCAATTCCGGGTGTGCGGTCGAAATTCCGGATGGCGTAAAGGCATCAACCGTAATCGGGCTTAACGGCGGAACCCTTGTGTTTGATTTCGAACAATATTCTCCGGGTATGAGTCTTCCGGGTATGACACCGGTGGTTCTCTCGTGCGCGAATCCGGATCAAACATTGTATCCGCGTATTTTGCCCGAAGGGTCAGTTGAAGCCGTTTCCCCCAATCTCCTTGTCGGGTCGGAAACGGATGAACCCTACAGGGTAGGATTCGCAAATTACGTACTTGAGTCAACGGGAACAGGATATTCCTTCAATAAAGTAGGAGACGGCAGCAACGTGGCTAATCATGCCTATCTATCCCTGACTCCAGCCGTAGCAGGGGAAGTGGCATCATTCCCTCTCAATAACATAGCATCCGGTTTCCCTGAAATTGTGGTAGACAACGATGTGAAGCTTACTAAGATATACAATCTTATGGGAACTGAGGTGAATCCCTGGAGCCTTTCTCCCGGCATATATGTATCGAATGGTAAAAAGTTTGTGGTGAAATAAGAAGATATTTTAGATGAATATTTATAAAAGTTTAAACAAGCTCTTAATCCTGTTACTTTCATTTATCGCGTGGCAACCTGTCGTTGCCACGCGATATTTCGATGCCTCTGCCTTTACCATTCTCGGACAGAATAGGGAAAATGTTCCGGGACTGAGCCGGATTGATATGAGTGCATATGGGGAGCGGGAGAACCCGGTCCCTCAGTATGCAGGGTTCTCCACGGGTGTCGCCGTGCTCTTCGAAACGGACAGCCCTTATATCAGGGTCCGATGGAAAAATGCATACCCCACAAGAGGGTTGAACACAACTCCTCTCATGCAAAGCGGCCTTGATTTGTATATAGAACAAAACGGGGAATGGCTTCATGCCGGCGTGGGTCTTCCAACTGACTCACTTGTCGCGGAACGCACGCTGGTTGAGAAAATGGACGGCAAGATGCACAGATGTCTGTTATATCTCCCATTATGGAATAAGGTGGAGAACCTTGAAATAGGGGTTTCGGAATATTCGGATGCTACCGTGAAAGCCATAAATCCCGGTTTTACAAAACGTGTTGCATTTGTAGGGTCAAGCATAATACATGGAGCTTCCGCATCAAGAGCAGGCTTAGCGCTTCCTGCCAGAATAGGAAGGGAACTTAGTGTGGAATGCATCAACCTCGGCTTTGCAGGGGTGTGTAAGTTAGATGATTTCTATGCTGATCTGATAATCGGTACCGAAGCTGATGTGTTTGTGATAGATGCTTTCTCAAATCCTTCCGCAGCTCAGATACGCAAACGTCTGAGACCATTCGTGGAAAAGATCCGTAAAAGCCGACCGGATGTCCCATTGGTCTTTATTCAGACTTTAATTAGGGAGACAGGAAATTTCAATCAATCCAAAAGGAATGAAGAGAAATGGAAACGTGTTGCCGCGGAGGAGGAGATGAAAAAGATTTTGGATGAATATAATGATGTTTATTTCCTCAATCCGGGGATGTCCCTCGGAGACAAAGACCGCACTGTTGACGGTGTGCACCCGACTGATGCAGGTTTCGAATCAATCATCCGTAATATCAAGTCCTCCATACAAGATTTGCTTAAATGAACCGTTGTAAGTTATGGCTTGTTAATATATCTAAAGATAAGGAAACAAACTATAAACATATCGGCTATGCGTAAATCTGGATTGAAGAAACTGGTGCCCGGACTGGTGTTGATGTGCGGGCTTCTATGCGCGGGACTGACATCCTGCGTGAGTGATGACGGCGACTGGTGGGGTGGTCCTCCATCGGGTTGGGATACTTTCAACGATACCCGTCTTGAAGGGTATTGGGGGCTTGTGCAGTATAACAGTGACCCTGTGGATTATTCGGACGCAAATTATCTCTATTTCAACGGAAATGGGAGGGGATATTACTATTATCTGCAGGGTGGCCGTGAATACACTGAGCGCACTGTGTATTACAGTCAGGATTCTAATACGGGCACTTCGAGATACCAGATAAATATCCAGTATGAGTATTCCTCCCCGGTGACTATGAATTATTGGTTCACCCACGGTGGCGACACGATGTGGATGCAATGGCGTACGGGCAACGGCGCGGTGCAGACATATGTCTACGACCGTATGAACCGGGCTCCGTGGTGAGAGATCCGTGCGAGAAGGTGAAAACATAAAACATATCGGGGAGGATTGACTGTCAATCCTCCCCGATATGTTTTTGTTACAAACTCATTTATCCTACCCAGTATTCTGAGGGTTGTTCCGTGGATGTTGATAAGCATTCTGCATGGCCAGTCTTGTCTATGACTTCGTAGATGCTCTCGATTTGTGATGAGATAAAAATAAAAGGTGACATGGTGAACTATTTTAGGCTTTGTGAAAGTATTAAATTAAAATTTGGTATTATAACGTTATAGACCCCCTCCTTGTTCATTCTGATTTGGAAAATTTTAGCTAATTTTGCAAATATTTCGAAAACAGCTTATAAATAATACAAGATATGTCATTAAAATGCGGAATAGTGGGTCTCCCGAATGTCGGCAAGTCCACGCTTTTCAACTGTCTGAGTAACGCAAAGGCTCAGAGTGCAAATTTCCCTTTCTGCACTATAGAACCGAATGTCGGGGTAATCTCCGTCCCTGACGATCGCCTTACGAAGCTTGTGGAGATGTGCAATCCTCGCTCAACTGTGCCTGCCACTGTAGAGATCGTAGATATAGCAGGTCTGGTGAAAGGGGCTTCCAAGGGAGAGGGTCTCGGTAATAAATTCCTTGCAAACATCCGTGAGACGGATGCCATCTTACATGTGTTGCGTTGTTTCGACGATGACAACATCACGCATGTGGATACCACTGTTGACCCGGTGCGCGACATGGAGGTGATTAACTATGAGCTTCAGCTTAAGGATCTCGAGACCGTGGAGTCGCGGCTTGCCAAGACAGAAAAGGCCGCCAAGGCAGGAGGCGATAAGACAGCCAAGATGCAACTTGAGGTGCTGAGTGCATATAAAGAGGCACTTGAGCAGGGTAAACCCGCAAGATCTGTAAAGATAGAGGGGAAAGAGGAAGAGAAATTTGCCCGCGAATTGTTTTTGCTCACCAATAAGCCTGTGCTTTATGTCTGCAATGTGGATGATTCCGCAGCCGTAAACGGCAACCATTATGTAGAAGAGGTGCGCAAGGCGATTGCCGGAGAGGATGCCGACCTTATGATTGTGGCGGCGAAGACCGAGAGCGAGATCGCCGAACTTGACACCTGGGAGGAGCGCAAGGAATTCCTTGAAGAGATAGGACTGTCGGAATCCGGCGTGAGCCGTCTGATACGTGCTGCATACTCCCTGCTCGACCTGCAGACCTATTTCACAGCCGGTCCCGATGAGGTAAGGGCGTGGACATTCCTGCGGGGCACGAAAGCGCCGCAGGCAGCCGGTATTATTCACACCGATTTTGAAAAGGGTTTCATCCGTGCCGAGGTGATCAAATACGATGACTATGTGTCGTTAGGATCGGAGACAGCGGTGAAAGAAGCCGGAAAGATGGGCGTAGAGGGTAAAGAATACGTGGTGCAGGATGGCGACATCATGCATTTCCGTTTCAATGTCTGAAGATAGCCTCTTTCTGATAACGGGCCATAAGGACTCCGTCTTCCCAATCGGAAGACGGGGTTACTTTTTTACCCATTGATTCAAGGAGGATATAATCAGCTATCGGGGCGCCTGCATAGATGGAGCATATCACGCCGCCGCCGAGACGCGGGTTCACCTCCATGAGGAGATAGCGGTCTTTGTCGAGGTCGTGTAGGAACTGTATTGTGACAGGTCCGGTAAGTTTGAAATGCTCTATCACCTTTCGGCTCATCTCGATGAGCTGCGGGTTGCGGTAGGTTCTTGTGCGAGTCACCTCGCCTCCCATTATTTCAAGGCGTTCGCGTGGCACGGTAGTGAGTATCTCCCCGTCCGCGCTTACATAGCAGTCCACGGAATATTCGCGGTTGTTTTCTATGTATTCCTGAATTATATATTTGTCGAGATCCTGGAGGAGCATGAGGTCTTCCACATCATGGAAAATCTTTATCCCCCTTGAAGAACCTCCCTTGCGGGGCTTCACGATGGCCGGCATTTCATTGTCGATCACCGAATATGTGCGGGGAATGGGAAATCCAGCCTCCTTGAAGAGTCGCGCCGCCTCCACCTTGTCGAACATGCGCGATGTGGTTGAGAAGTCAGATACCGGTACGAAAACTTCCTTTATATTCTCCTTGCATAGGGATGCTATTTCGATTGCGGAGTTGATGAACGGAAGAATGATATTTACGTTTCTCTCCTTGACGATGCGCGCGATGTCGTCGATAACATCCGGATCGGAAAAACTCTTCCCTTTGATCACTTCCCCTTCGAGGGCGATAGGCACTTCGCGGTCAAGCTCATAGGATATGATTTCCACCTCGCACCCGAGGCGTTTGCCGCTTTCTTTGAGGAGCTGGGCCATTGATACGCGGCGGGAGCCGCCCAGCATAAGGATTGTTGTGTTCATGGGATTTCGTTATAGGTGCCGATATGTCGCATCTTTTTTTCTTCGAAAATATCGGATATCTTGAAGAAGATTCCGGTCTCCTCCACATCCCCGAATTCTCGGTTTATGGCCGTGCCGAACATCCTCATGGTCGGAGAGAGCGCCATATATGAATTCACCAACGGGGGAATCTTGAGGTCGTGTTCGCGTATGAAATGGTTGAGGATTCGGAAGTCCTCTTTGTAGTCATCGCCGGTGAACCGCGACTGCACTTCCGCAGACTCTGCGGCGGTGGGCAACGGGTCGATGGGAATGACAAGATTGTCGGGATCGGGGAAGTGCCTGTGCATGAATCCGAGAATCATGTCGCGGCATTCACGGTTGTATTGCGGATACATTGTTACTTTCCCGAAAAGGTATTTGATCTGCGGATAGACCACTGTCAGCGCGCCAAGACCGTCCCAGAGGTTGTCAAGGGCGTAAATGGCTTTCGGACCGGCTTTAGTGGTCTGATATTCGAGTGCCACGAAAGAGCGTCCCAATTCTATTGTCTCAGGAAGGAACTCATTGAGGAACCGTTCCGAGAATCTGAACATGTGGGATGTGGCTATATGCGGCACGCCGTCAACAACGCGTATGTCCTCGCCGAGTATAAAGCGGTATCCCCCGATGATTTCACGGTCGGCGGGATTCCACACTATCATCTGTCGGCAAGGCGTGGACATCGTGTCGAATTCATCGATGTCGCATTCAAGACCGGTGCCGCCTCCTGCATCTCGGAAGGCGATTTCGCGCAGACGGCCGATCTCGCGCATTGTGTTCGGCGCATTGAAAGCATCTATGACGTAGATCTCATTGTCGCCTTTATTGGTATGGCGCAAGAGCCTGTCGGGCGTCAGTTCGGCTTCTATGAGCGCAGGATCTATTTTATCTATAATGGGCTGCATATCTATCGTCGGATTCCGGCGGCAACCACCGCTGAGTCCATTGAACTGCAAAATTAATAAAATCTCATTTAGTATGCAAATACCTTGAGAAGAAGCGCCACACTACTTCGTGGGTCTCAACGTCTTTGACATGCCATGAGTGGGCCGCGCCGCCAACCCGATATACCTCCACGTCATATCCCGAAGGGGAATCGGAGTAGATGGTGCGGGTCACCATGCGGGTGGAGTCTGTGAGTGTCGGGAACGTCTCCGTGCGCATCGAACAGCAACGGTTGGCCGTGGCCATTGTGCTTACTGCTAAGGGAACCGGGATATATGCTCCCCAGCCGCCGGTGTTCCCGTGGTCTCCCTCCCACATCGAGGTTTTGTCGGCATCGCCGTGAATCTCAATAAATGGAACGGGTTGAGGCAACGGATTGTTCAGGTAAGTGCATTCAAAAAGTAAACCGGCCACGGAGGCATAGGCACGGAAGAGTCCTGGGGCGGTGAAAGCGAGCTGATAACAGAGGTCTCCGCCGTTAGACATCCCAGCCATGAAAGAGTTTTCGCGGCTGAGTTTGAAACGGGAGCATACTTCCTCCTTCAGTTTGGCGAAGAAATCAGCCTCGTCTATTTTCATAGACTCTTGGGGCGGGTATCCTACCTTCCATCCGTCCTTGCCTCGTGAATCGGGTGCTCCGTCCGGATAGCACACTGCGAAACCTTCACGTTCGGCAGTGGCGTTGAGTCCCGTTCGCCAACGTGTTTTCGAGCCGTATCCATGAGTGTATATCACTAACGGAGCGTCAGGCTTCAAGTTCTTGGGCAGATACATCGCATAAGTGCGCACAGTGTCGCCATACGCGAACTCATATTTCTTTATCTCTTTTTTCTCGGCATTGCATGTCAGGAATGCAACTATGATAAATATAAACAGAATAGTTTTTTCCTTTGTCATAATATCTGGTAATTTTATTTATGAAAAAATTTCTAAAAAGAGAATGGAGCTGGCAGGTGTATATATTTTTTAACCAGCAAGTTATTAGGAATTTGACCATGTTCTTTTGAAAATTTCGCGTTTTTTTCGCGTTTTTTTTCGCGTTTTTTCGCGTTTTTTCGCGTTTATCCCAAACTCCATCTACGACCATCTCCCAGTTTGATTAATCCTTTGAGTCTAAGTTCTCTTAATAGGCGATCAATACGGTTTTTCTTTTGGTAGGCGGATAGCACACCCGGAAGTTTTGGAATCAAAAGCTTGTTGAAATCATTGCGTCGAAGTTGACCATGTTCTTTCAGTGCTTTCAGTATGAGATCACGATACCATTGATCATCAAATCCCGAAAGGTCAGTGTATTCGGCTTCTTGATGTGTTATACCGGCAACCTTTCGCGAAATAAACAAATTTTTGCCTCGACCTTCTATAAGTTTTTGATCTCGAAGTTTTTTTATAGCATCTTTTGTAAGTTTCTTACCTTTTTGAAGCCTATCGAGTAGAAAGACAGTGAGGAGATCGAGCGAAGAATTCTCCATCAATGTCTCGGAATATTCCCGATTTATGACTTGTCCCGGAATCTCAAGGATTACATGAGTGGATGAAGACTGGTCATAATCGGGCATTGGCAGATATCTCTCCCGTTGATGCATATACATATCGTGAATGCCAAACCCTTGACTATCTACCATTTTAAGGTTGACCATTGCACTCGCAAGAAATGGATTACGATATCTGCTCGGTGTCTTTTTACCTTCCACATAGTCCTCGCATTCTCCATCGAAAAAGGCTCCGGCATTTACAAACTCAAGCTTATCAACAAATTCTCTGACGATAATTCTTTCGTTCATAGTGTAATCTTGATGCATGATGCAATTATGAAGACCTTCAAGAATACTCCGGTTGTCGTATTTCCAGATTTCTGCAGGAAGAAGAGCGTTGTTTGGAAAAATTTTGAACTGATAGTTTCTAATGGTCTTCCTGATATTAATAGTAGAAAGCAGGAAGGGTGGGTAGAAAATAGTCGCAGCCCGTTCTTCTCCGGTCTGTAGCCGCCATACGATTTGAGCGATATGATTGAGGTGGTGAGCTGCTTCCTCTTTGCCGAGAAGGAGTAACGCTGTGCGTGTTATTTTTCCATTTATGGTTACCTTGGCGTGATCAAGAAATTCAGAAATACTCCATTTTTCTCTTGCCTCAAAGGCTTTGTGTGGAAAACGTTCACAATATCCCTTGATGGCCTGCTCAATAGCTTCCGGATTCAGATCTTCAATGGTAGCATCCTCTACTATTTCAGCGCTCCAGTCTTTGTTGGAATTGTAAATTTGGCGTACCCAAGCAGGATAATTTTTTAAATCGGTTTTGCAACTGTCAACTCTGACGTAGGCTTTTCCCATGAAATATGTAGGTTCCCCTTTAGCGGCAGGAATCTTCAACATAACAACTTTTTTGCGGTTGTTAGCCTGAAAGGTCACAATCTCAAAATTAATTCGAGGGGTAACATACTGACGTAATCCGATTTCAAGATATTGATTGGGATTTTTATTTGACTTATCGAGTTTGAACGACACCTTCTGGACGGCAGGGTTGAAAGTGGTGCCAATGATTTCAAGAGTAGTATCGTCTACTCCGAAAAAGAGATATCCATACTCTTCATTGTCTAATGTGGCACCATTGGACAATGAAGAAATATATTCCCCAAGAGTATTAGGATCTTGGTAATTGCTTTTAAATTCAAGATGTCGTGTTTCACGATTTGATGTCGCTATAAGTTCATCGAGGAGTGATGCATAATCCTGTCCATTCATAACGATAAGAAAAATTATTAATGTAATATACTCCGGTGCGAGGCGCGTTTTGAGATTTTTTCGCCCTCTTTCAGTAGGGCGATGCCTTTCTCGTCGAGGTAGGTTGCCTTGAAGATATCCCAGATGTAGTCAACGGCCATGTCGGAGGGGTGGACGAGATCGGAGGCGTAGAAACGGTAGTCGCGCAGGTCATCGTTCACAATTTCGTAGGCTGGGAAATAATGACAGAAATCGAAAGCTTCGCAGATTTGCTCCACGGCGAGGATGAGGGTGGCTTTCGAACGGGCGTTGCCTTCGAACCCGTCTTTGATATGACGCACCGGGCTAATGGTGAATATGATTCTAAGATCGGGGTATTCCGTGTGTATATATTTGATGAAATTGATCCAGATATAGGTGATTTGGCTGATGCTTACGCGTTGGCGCGTGAAGAGCTGCTGTGGCTGCTTGTGGCAGTTGGAAACAACATAACCATCTTTTTCATTAAGGAAATAACACCAGGCTGTGCCGAACGTTATGAACAGTGCCTCTGCATTTTTTATCTTATCCATGAAGACGGCGATTGATTCGGTGATGTTGGAAAATACGCTTTCCGGAGAGAGTCCGGATTTCTTGGAATCAAACAGCCATGAATGGGTAAAGCCATTGTTTTCGAATATGGAATCTTTAATTGTGCCTTCGGTATTCGATTCTGACAATGCGAGTTTTAAGACGCGGGCTATTGAGAGAGGATTGAAAAGTACCCCGAAAGGGTTTGTCGCGTCCCATTGGCAGAGACGCATACGTTGGGCAATGTTGTCGGCAAAACAGGAGCCGGTCAACACAACCGGTTTCGCCGGATTCAAGGTGAATCCGGCGCGTTGCGGAATATATTCGGTCCGGAATTTCATAAATCAAATGTGTTTGGCAAGATTGCAATCGTTGAAACAGTCATCAGCCCAGCGGGTTATATTGTTCTGAATATAGTCGGTGATTTTATTTCCGTCGATACTTCCTCTTATAATGTGGTCATGGTAGCGCTTTTGCCAGTCAAATTCAATATTATTTCTTCTGGCAAATCGAGTCACCGACTGCTTGTATCCACCCACAACAACACCCAATGCGGTTCTAATTGTAGGGATGCACCCCGGTGCATCCGAGCCGTTCGAATTTATTGCGCACCCCGGTGCATCCGTTCTGTTCGAGCATGTTGTGCACCCTGGTGCATCCTTTCTTTCGCGAATACAAATTATAGCATGAATATGGTTAGGCATAACCACATAGAGCGGAACCTCAACATAGCTGTAATGAGATGCCAGGGTCGCCAATGCTTGATCTGCAAAGTGACCAATTGAAGTGTAAAGTATCTTGCTGTCTCTTATTTCACCAAAATAATGAGATTTATCTTGGGTACATATGGTTACGAAATAGTCACCTCCGCTATAATCGTGAAATTTTGCACGGATATTTTTGCGTTGTGGAAGTTGTCTTTTCGGATTTGGGGCGGATGCACCGGGGTGCATCCCTACAGTTAGATCCATATTATCAATATTTTTACAAAACTAAATAATATTGATGAGATTGACAAATCAATTGTAGGGATGCACCCCGGTGCATCCGCTCTGTGCGAGTCTCGGTGCACCCCGGTGCATCCGCTCTGTGCGAGTCTCGGTGCACCCCGGTGCATCCGCCTTGTGCAAATTTTTTTGGGGATAAATTTGTGAATAAAAAATTAATATTGTAATTTTGGCATCACAAACGAAGAGATATGATTATAGTTAATGTTGATATGATGATAATGCGCAGCCGACGAAGCCGGGTGTAATCTTATCATGTGTATCAGCACAATAACCATACAGCCGGCTTCCTGATGGATGCCGGTTTTTTTGTTTCAAAATAATAATATAAAATGGACCTGAAGAAATTAAGATTCGCTACGCGGCAGATTCATGCCGGTCTCAATGCCCAGGAGCCTACCGGCTCTCGCGGGATTGCAATTTACCCTACAGCTGCTTACCGTTTTAAGACCTGTGATTACGCTGCCAACCTTTTCGAACTTTCCGAACCTGGCAATATATACACGCGACTGCAGAATCCTACCACAAGCGCCTATGAGGAGCGCGTCGCCGCACTCTATGGAGGTGTCGGCGCGATGGCCCTCTCTTCCGGTATGGCTGCTCTGTTGGTGACGTTTACATCTTTGGCATCGGCCGGGGAGAACATTGTGGCTTCTCCGTTCCTTTACGGAGGAACCTACAATCAGTTCCGGCATACGCTGCGCCGCCTCGGTATTGAAGTGAGGATAGCGGCGGAGGCCACGGCGGAATCGATGGGTGCGTTGATAGATGATAAAACCAGGGCGGTATTTGCGGAAAGCATGGGGAATCCGACATGCGCGGTTCCGGATCTTGAAAGCATAGCATCTGTGGCTCATGCAGCAGGTGTGCCTTTTGTGGTTGATAACACCTTCGGAGCAGGAGGCTATCTCTGTAACCCGTTTGACTGGGGTGCGGACATAGTTGTGGATTCGGCAACCAAATGGATCAACGGGCACGGCACTGCCATGGGTGGGATTATAGTGGATGCGGGAAGTTTCCCGTGGAATAACGGCAAGTTCCCTCTGATTGACGGGCCGTCCGAAGGCTATCACGGCTTGAATCTGCATGAGACCTTCGGAAAGGCGGCGTTTATTGTAAAATGCCGGGTTGACGGACAGCGCGATTTGGGTACATGTCCCTCGGCGTTCGATAGTTACCTTATGCTTCTTGGTTTGGAGACACTGTCGCTCAGGGTACGTCATCAGGTTGAATCCACCCGCCGTCTTGCGGAATACCTCAAGGATAATCCGAAAGTGAAGAATGTAAGTTATGTGGGTTTCCCCGGTCACCCTTCTTATGAGAATGCTTCAAAGTATTTCAAATTCGGGGCATCCGGTGTGCTTAACGTGGAGCTGAAAGGTGATGTAGATACGACTGTCAAGTTCGTTGAGGCTCTGGAGCTTGCCGCGCATATGACGATGATCGGAGATTCAATTACTGTGGTTACTCACCCTGCATCAACCACCCATAAGCAATTGTCGGAATCCGATATGTTGACAGCCGGTGTTACCCCCACTTTGCTGCGCATATCGCTTGGCCTTGAGGATGTGGAAGATATCATAGCGGATTTTGAACAAGCGTTTGAAAAGACCGGTCTATGATTAAGTATTATAATCATGAAGGGGCGTTTACCCTTGAGTCGGGAGCGGAAATTCCGGGGCTGACGATTGCCTATCATACCTATGGGAACCTCAATGCTGACGGCTCAAACGTAGTGTGGGTGTGTCATGCCTTGACCGCCAACAGCGATGTGGAGGATTGGTGGCCTCATACGGTTGAAGGGGATGGTTTCCTTGATCCGGGAAAGTGGTTTGTGGTTTGCGCAAATATTTTAGGCTCGTGTTACGGGACGACTGGACCGTTGTCTGTGAATCCCGTAACCGGCGAGCCTTATTACGGAGACTTCCCGCTTGTGACGATGCGCGATATAGTGAATGCCCATCGGGCTTTAGCGGGCCATCTCGGTATCGGGAAGGTTCATGCGTTGGTAGGCAGTTCGGTCGGCGGTTTCCAGGCATTGGAATGGATAGCCGCGGAACCGGAGCGATTCAATAAGCTTATCCTTATCGCCACGGAAGCCAAGGCTTCCCCGTGGGCCATAGCCATAGACGAGACGCAGCGGATGGCGATAGAAGCCGATGAAACATTCGGTGACCGCAATCCCGATGCGGGTATGGCGGGACTTGCGGCCGCCCGCGCCATAGGATTGCTCACATATCGCGGAGGGGAGGGATATGACATCACCCAACAGAATGCAGCGGGATTCGATATTTTTTCGGATTCTCACCGTGCATGCACCTATCAGCGATATCAAGGGGAGAAGCTTTGCCGGAGATTCAATGCTTATTCATATATGTCGATTCTTGATTCTTTCGACACCCACGATATCGGCAGGGATAGAGGAGGTGTGGAGACTGCGTTGTCGAAAGTTAAGGCAGAGACGATTGTAATAGGTCTATCGACCGATATCATTTTCCCTCCGGAAAAGATGAAGCGGCTTTGCGGCATGATTGACGGATCTTGCTATAGGGAGATCGACTCGCAATTCGGACACGACGGATTCCTTGTCGAGCATGAACAATTGAATAAAATACTAATACCATTCATAGCGAAATGAACAACGAAATAAACATAGGGCTTTTCGGTTTCGGAACCGTGGGGCAGGGTGTATACAGGGTTATAGACCAGGCGAAGAATGCGCATGCCGAGATTCGCAGGATTTGTGTCCGTAACCTTGATAAAAAGAGGGAAGTGGAGGTTGATTCGAGAATAATCACCGACAATGCCGATGAAATTTTCAATGACCCTGAAATTAATTTGATAGTGGAGGTCGTTGACGATGCCGAAGCCTCCTACCGGATTGTCACTACTGCCTTGAAGAAAGGTATACCTGTTGTATCGGGTTCGAAAGCCATGGTGGCAGTGCATTTGCCGGAATTGATTGAACTTCAGGAAAAGTATCACACGGCACTCCTCTACGATGCATCATCATGCGGATCTATTCCGGTGATACGGAATCTTGAGGAGTATTATGACAATGACCTCCTTCTTGAAGTGAAGGGAATATTGAACGGCTCATCGAATTATATCCTATCGCGTGTCTTCGACCATGGTGAGGCGTATTCTGCGGCATTAAAGAAAGCGCAGGATCTCGGTTTCGCGGAGAGTGACCCTACATTCGACATCAGCGGCAAGGATTCTCTTTACAAACTTATAATAATCACCGTGCATGCACTCGGGGTATATGTGAGCCCTGAAGATATATTCACTTACGGGATTTCCACTATTCATGATGCCGACATACAGTATGCCCGTGAAAAGGGTGTGAAGATAAAACTTGTGGCGCAAGTGGTCAAAGTTGACGAATCGCGGTTCACGATGTTTGTCATGCCGGAGTTTGTCAGCCCGTCAAGATATATCTATAGTGTCGATAACGAATACAACGGAGTTGTGATCCGGGGCGAATGTTACGACCGTCAGTTCATGTTCGGTAAAGGAGCCGGAGGATTGCCTACCGCATCGTCGATATTGAGCGACATAATGGCCCGCCGTCACGGCTATCGGTATGAGTATAAGAAGATGGGATATATTGAGACTCCTGAATACACGACGGATGTCATTCTGAAAGTCTACATCCATTACGAAACCACCGACATACCGGGCTTGATGGAGTTTGAGCGCATCCTGGAGATGTACACATCCGAAACCGACAACTACATCATCGCCGACATATCGCTGCGCGATCTGATGCGTTACCGCGACCTCCTTTCCGCCCCCGACATCTTCCTCGCCAACCTCCCGGTCTTCTTCCTCGACAAAGACGACTGATATGGAAGGAAAATAAAGTTTTAGGTATCTAACATTGAGTTATATCGAAGAATTTTAATAAATTTGCATCTATCACTTGGTTCTATTGACATACTTTAAGAGAGTATTTAAAATGAAGAAAAATCAAATTGATTATGTGACATGTGTCATCGGTGCTCTTGCACTGATGACTGGTGAACCTTGTTCAAGGATATATAAAAAACTCAACTCTGCAGGAATAATAAAAGATTACTTAACGGCAGCCTATGACGTACTTCATACCTTCAGTCTCGAATACGTGGCGGAAGACGTGATACAGCTGATGAAAAAGAAGGGAGTCGCTCTATGTTAGTTTATCATTCTTCAGATCAATGTTTTGAATATCCCGACGTTAACCATTCCCGTGAGGCACTCGACTTAGGGAAAGGTTTCTATGTGACTAGGCTCAAAGAACAAGCTGATAAATACGCCAATCGGTTTATACGAGCAGGAAAAGAAGCTTACTTGCATGTTTTTGATTATTCCGTTGACCCGGAAATGAGAATAAAGATATTCAATTGCTATGATGAGGAGTGGCTTGATTTCGTATGCAGCTGTCGCAAGGGCAAAGATGTCTATTTGCAATACGACATTGTAGAAGGCGGAGTTGCTAATGATAAAGTATTTCAGACTGTTGACCTTTACATGGCAGGTATTTATAACAAAGAGCAGGCATTACAGAATCTTGCATACGAAATGCCTAACAATCAGCTTTGTTTTATCACGCAAAGAGCCATAGACAGATGTCTAACATTCATTGAGCATAGCAATTACAATCATGGATAAGGCAACCCGAATTTTAAGAGATATGAAGTACGCCCGCATAATTGAATTGATTGCGGAAAAGCGACATATCTCTCTTGAAGAAGCAATGGATATGTTCTATTCTTCACCTTTGTTTGAAATAATCGATGATGGCACTGCAGATTTGATATGTCGGAGCGACATATATCTTGCCGATGAAATTATCCGTACTCATATTTCCGGTTTATCATCTAATAATGAAATTGGTTCGACTTGAATAGATGTTAGCGGAAGAGGCGGGGGAGGAAATCGAGGAGGTAGCGGCGCCAGTTTTGCCAGGTGTGGCCGCCGTCGGAGGGGTGGTAAATGTAGGGGTAGCCTGCGGCATCGAGTTTCTTCATGTAGTCATCGTTCAGTTTTTTCACGAAATCGTCGGAGCCGAAGGCGATATAGTAAAGTTTCGGGGCCGGGGAGAACTGTTTCTTCAACTTGTTGTCGATATCTTCGTATACGGCGAGATTCCCCGAAGAATATTTGGAAATTGTGCGGTCGATTTTGCTGTTGCCTACAATTGGAAGGTCTTCCTTGAATTGTTTCCAGACTTCTCCGAGACTGCGTATCGTGCCGATGCGGTTGTCGTTGAGCGCATTGGTTGTCTGGGCGGAAAATAGTCCTACGTAATCGAATGTCTGCGGATTGTTAAGTGAGATGAAAAGGGTGTGCAAACCTCCTAATGACAAACCTGCGATTGCGCGGTGTTCCTTGTCGCTTATCGTGCGGAAGTTCTTGTCAACGTGATTCACGACTTCTTCCACGAATACACTTTCGATATTACCCATCATTGAAGTCATGTTGTTGGCTTTCGGTTTTATGTCCGGATTTTCAGGGTCTTCTCCCGGTGCCGCCGCTAATTCTACATTGCCGTTCGGCATCACCACAATCATGGGCTCACATCTGCCCTCGGCAATCATATTGTCAAGTATCTGCATAGCCCGTCCGCATTCTGTCCAGGCGTTCTCGTCGCCTCCCGAACCATGCAACAGATACAGTACCGGGAATCGTTTATTGCCGGCGGCATTGTAGGCGGCAGGTAGATAGATAGTCATACGTCTTTTTGTCATGCCGGGTAGCGATGAAGGATACCAGACCTTTTTCACTGTGCCATGGGTAACATTCCTGTCTTTGTAATAATCACCGTTACCTCCGCCGATGATGAAATAATTCAGGGTGTTGTCTATGTCCCTGACGCTGTTGGGATTCTTCGGGTCATTTGACCTCTCTTCATCAATCTCGTAATAATATGAATATAATTCGGAAGGAAGCGAACCGGTGGTATGAGTCCAGTAGTCGCCCTCCTTCTTCATCTCTATCTTGCCTTCCCGGCTGAAAGGTCCGAAGCTTTTCCCCTTTATGAATGTCCCCTTCAGGATGACTTCACCGGCATCGGGCGCATATATGCGGAAAGTCGCGGAATTATTTGGATTTATAACCGGATACGTCTCCGAATCTTTCGCGAACGTTGCGATTGAAGACACAATCAGGAATGTTGTGGTTAAAACTGCTGATAATTTCATCTCGGTCAGGTATTTTCAGGTTTAGGATTTATGATATGCAGGTTTGGGGTGAAACCGTCTGCGCAGGCGGTGATTATGGCTCTTGCATCCTCTGAGGAGACGTTGATGCTGACTTTGTTTTCCGGATACATGTATGCTAAAAGTAGAGGTAGCTCTCCATAGCCAACCGATTCGTCAAACGTTATCTCAGCATGGTTTTTATACTGAAGTAAAGACTCCGGGTTTTTGCCTATAGTTTTCAGTGTCTTCCTTGCCGCGATTTCTATGTCGCGTCCTTTGTAGAGGTATCTGCCCATCACGCATTCCATGGCGTAGGCGAGTTCAGTCTGATTCTTCTTTCTTCGTATGTCGGAAAGCCTGAAATCATATCTGCCGGTCAATACGCTCATGAGGGTTACAGGGTAGCTGCGTCGTGTGCCGTCCTTGCGGCGTGTGAGCCATTTGAACAGGAGCGGGGGGAAGAGATATGCCATCAGCACTACCGAGATCATTCCCACCACTGTAATCTCCCCTAACGACCGCATAGCCGGATGTTTTGCCACCAGGAGAGTGCCTATGCCGATAAACATTATCAACGCCGACACAACGATGCTGTTCTTGTATGATTGCAGCAGTTTTCGGCGATAGGCGAATTCGTATGTGAGGCCTTCGGTCATGAAAATGGTGTAGTCGTCGCCCTGTCCGAATATGAATGTCGCGAGGATGACATTCACGATATTGAATTTTATTCCAAGTATTCCCATGATGCCGAGAATCCAGATCCAGCTGAATGCCATCGGCATGAAGGATATTGCAGCAAGTTCGATGCTTCCGAGGGAAATCCAGAGGAATATGAAGACGATAAATCCGCAAGCAATGCCGATATAGTTGAAGTCATCGGAGAGAGTGTTGGCGATGGAGCCGTTCATACTCCTAACATCAAAGATTAGTCCCCCGAATTCACGGCGATCCGATAAATCTTCTTTTATATTTTCAGCAGCTGCCAGGGGCACTTCTATAACCTGCACCAGGGATTTGCGTCCCGATTCAGTGTCTTCGCTGATGTTGCCCATGAAGACCGAGGAATACAACTCCTTGAAACTTTCGAAATCCTGCGGCGTATAATCCGCGGAAATTATATCGTTGAATGTGGAGAAAGCCTCGGGACTAAAACCGTGACGCTTTGCCGCTTCAGGAAGCGATGATGAGAATGCATCCCAGTATTTGCCTATAAAATCCTGCCATTTGGTCAAACGAATGCCCTGTTCCTCCTTTGAAGTCAAGAAAGAAGCAACCTCGTTGCGACGGGCAGCAGCCCCGGCATCCACAAGGGAGTCAATCGTTTTGTCAATTATTCCGCTTTGAGCGAGAGCCTCGTCCCACGATTTGCCGTTGCTTACGATATATAAGTCTTCAGTATCTTGGCTTTCGTTTATTAACCCGGCGAAATATTCCATGTCTGCCTTTTGGCTGTCAGTCATGTAGTTTATGTTGCGCATGTCGGAATCGAATTCCGTGCGCAGACTGTAGAATCCGAATATGGCGGTGAGGATAAGTACCCCCCATATGATCCCTCGGTTATTTTCAAGGGAGAGTCCGGCCAGACGGGTTATCAGTCGCGGATCGCGTTCCGGTCTGTCTCCCGCCTTGCGGGTCTTTACAGCATGCGGAAGGAAAATCAATACGAAGAG
Organism: uncultured Muribaculaceae bacterium; assembly: GCA_910584055.1. Lineage (GTDB taxonomy): Bacteria > Bacteroidota > Bacteroidia > Bacteroidales > Muribaculaceae > Lepagella. The sequence continues at coordinate 89,060 of CAJTZS010000003.1, forward strand.
GATTGTGCCGATGAGGAGGAGGGAAGCGAACAGTCCGAGGTCATGAAGAGCCGGAGCGTTGAGAGGCACGAGGCAGAGGAACGCGCCTACCGTGGTGACATTCCCCACTACTAATGGAGACACTATCTCCTTAAGCGCGGCTCTCGGATAGCGGCTGTCTTTAAGATGATCGATAAGGTGTAGGGGATAATTGACTGCAATGCCGAGAATCACCGAGGCTATTCCGATAACTATAATGGATACCGAGTCATAATAGAGCGCTATCGCACCCATGGCGAAAAGCCATCCCCAACCGACGGATACGAGAATCAGCAGGATGTTGCGCAGATTGCGGAACACGTATATGAGCAGCAGGAGAACCAATATGCCCGCAATGCTGATTGCAAGAATGCTGTCGCTTTTTATCCTGTCGGCATTCCCCACGGCAATCACGGGCCCTCCGATAATGTGGATATCGAGGTTGACGTTGTCTTTTTCTGTCAAGAAAACCGCATCCTCAAGCATGTTCACGAGCGAAGCGTTGTGTTCCGATTCATGAGCGCCGAATGCGGATTCAAGTATCACTATCGCTTTCTTGGCATCCGGCGAGAGGATATATCCTTCGTAGGTTTCGAAGTCTATCGACATCCCTCCGTTTTTAAGCCTTTCCAGCACGGGAGAGAAAAGATTTAACGGATCCCGGGATATATTCTCGCTCAGAATACCCGATGACGGGAAGAGGAGCATATGTTTGTCTTCACCGATCTGCCTGTCGATATATTCAGGATCAGACATTAGTGAATCGATGCGTGCATAATCCTTTGAGGTAAGGAAATAAGGAATCTTCTCGTAGACGATGTCAGCGATTACCATCATCTTCTCCATGTCAATCTCCTTCATCAGGTCGCTGATGTAATGGAGGGTGTCCAGATGCTCGATATTCGCTGCAAAAGCCTCGACACCGTCCGCTAATTCCTGTGGATCAACATCTGTTGTGTCGCGAGTTGAGATTATTGCATAGATTTTGTCGGCCCCCGATATGTCCTGATACACAGACATTGCGGTGCGGTTCTTTTCATCGAGGGGGAGGAAATCCGAGATGTCCTCCTTGTATCCGAGCCTCAGGAACGATAACACAAGGGCTGCCGTGGAAACTAAAAACAGTACCCAGGCAAGAAGAGGTTGTCTCTTGAACAGATCATATATGCGGATGAGCATAGGTTTTAGGTTTTCCTCGGTTATCGATAAACTTTATCGGTTTGCGGTTGTTGCCCGGATTGTTGATTTTGCTTATATCTTCCGGAGAAAGTATTTCCACGATGGGGGCGACGCGTATCCTCGAACGGAACCTGTCTTTAAGGTCTTTGATTACATCGAATGGCTGGGCTGAAGCCACTCCGGCCTTTACCACAACCTCGTCAGTGCCGGCAAAGCTATTGCGCACTTCCACCACATAGTTGATCACGTATGGTGTATTGTCAAGCACGTCATTGATTGCCGGGGGGTATATCGTGGTGCCTTTGAGCTTTATCATATTGTTCTTGCGTCCCACAAGCGGGGTCAGACGATATGAATTTCTGCCGCATCTGCACTGTTCGGTGATTTTCCGGCTCATGTCCCCGGTGCGGAAACGAAGGAGAGGCATACCTTCCACTCCCAGCGTGGTGACTACTACTTCCCCGACTTCTCCATCCTTAACAGGTCTGTTATCATCGCCGATGATTTCAACGATAATAAGTTCAGGATGCACATGGCCGCCGCAGCCGTGCGGACATTCGGAGAAAGTGGCCCCCATTTCGGTGGATGAATATGTGGCGAAAAGGTCTACATCCCATTTTTCCTTTATACGTTTGCCGAGGAGATTGAGACTGAAATCCTGTTCACGTAACCCTTCGCCTATGCCTATAATACGGCGGATGCTGGAATTGCGGTAATCGATGCCGTGTTGTTCTGCATATTCGATCAGACGAAGTATAAAAGAGGGGACGCACATCAGGGTGTCGGGCCTCAGCCGGTTGATTGTATCCCACTGCAACTCCGGCATACCGTTGCCGACACGTATCACACTCGCGCCGAGTTTGCGTATGCCGAGGAAATAGGCGAGTCCTGCCATAAACCGCTTATCGAGCGTAGTCATCAGTTGCACGATATTTCCCGGTTTGACCCCGGCGCATGAAAATGATTTCATTTCGTTGAAAGCCAGGCGTTCCAAATCCTTGTCGGTGCATCCGAATGTCACCGGATCTCCAAAAGTTCCCGAAGTGGTGATATAGTCGATTATTTTCTCCGGAGGCACGCAGAGGAAATCCGCGTTGTGGAGTTGCAGGTCTTTCTTTTCGGTGAAGGGAATTTTCACGAGGTCGTCAATGGTGAGTATATCTTCGATGTCAATACCGTTATCGCTGAATACTTTTTGATAGAAGGGAGATTTGTCGGCGAGATAGCGCAATGCCTCGTGCAATCTTCCGTTCTGGTATTCCTCGATTTCCGCAGGAGAGCGGAATTCTATGTCTTTTTCCGGTGTATTCATTTAAATAAGTTTCTTAGCCAGTTGATGAAATCTTCTTTCCATGTTATCGCCTCGGGTGTGGTTTTCTTTGGATCGGCACCGAATCCGTGACCACCGGTCTTGAACTGCATGTATTTGTGCTTTACGCCTTTTGCGGTCATGGCAGAGTCGAGCAATATGGAATTATGATAGTCCACGATAGGGTCGTCAATGCAATTCATAAGATAAACCGGTGGCATCTCTTTCCGTACATGTCTTTCAAGCGAAAGGGAGTCTTTCATCTCCGGGGATATCGCTTTCCCTTCACCTAAAAGTCCGCGGCGCGACCGCTTGTGGGTCGATTTGTCAACCAGCGACACAACCGGGTATATCGGTGCTATGAAATCGGGTTTCAGTGATACGGTCGGGGTTATTCCGAAGGTTGCCAATGAGTTGGTGTCGAAGAATATTCCCGACATCGCAGAGAGATGACCTCCCGCCGAAAAACCCATCACTCCGAGACGATCCGGATTGATACCATATTTTTCAGCATTGTCGCGGATTAACTCGATGCTTCGCTGCACGTCCTGAAGCATATCGGGATAGCGGTGTCCCCGGCGTGAATATCTGTCGTGCCATATGAAAGCGTTGATGCCGGCCACCCGGTATTCCAGCACAAAAGCCGAGATGCCGTTGCTGCGGAGCCATTCGGCCACACCGACACCTTCCGTTTTCCTGTCAAGCCAGAAATAGCTGCCTCCCGGACATACAATGCATGCTGTGTTATCCTTCCCGGGAGCGAGATATGGCGTAAGCGTCACTTTCTCTTTACACTGCGTCCCCTCCCAGATGTTGAAGGCATTCCCATCCGCAAAAGAATGGAAGCAGAAGGTTTGTGAAATCAGCAAAAACAATATTTTAATTATCCTTGTTGGCATCATTGATTCCTTTTACGACAGTGTCGGCACCTAAAATAGCCTCCGCCGTGTAGATAGCGGTCAGAGGCACTCCGCACATGCCATGAAGATTTATGTTCTGTCCTGTGAGAAAGAGGTTTCTAACCTTGGTATATACCGGTAGCTGTGAGAATATCATATTTTCGCAATCTTTTCGATAACCGAATATGGCGCCTTCTTTGGTGTTGTAATAATCACGGATGGTCAGCGGGCTCGATGAATATATGTTGGCTATCTTGCCGCGAATATCCGGAAACAGCGATTGTAGCTTATCAAGGATCTTTCCGGATGTCTCTTTTTTCCATTTTTCATATTCCTCACCTCTGTGTCCGAGAGTGGTGTCTTTCCATTTCCAGACTTGTTCGAAACTCATTATACAGTGCACGAGAAGACGATTCGCGAATTCTCCCTGATCCGGATCGGGAGGGGTCATATACATAAAGCATTTTGGCCAGGCCGGCAGCCCGTGATCACCCTGATTCCACATCCAACCGTAATCCTCCATATAGTAGCATGTGTGGTCGATATAGGGGAATGTCCCGGGTTTAAGATCGATATACAAGGAAAAAGCGGAATATGAATTAGGTATCTCGTTGAGCCGTTTGACGAACATGCGTTGGAATGAACCGGCGGGCATAATTTTGAGCAACTCCACAGGATGAATGGCGGAAATATAGTTGTCCGCTTTGAATACCGTCCCGTCGGATGTATGGACAGCGGTTATCATTTTGTCGGCGACATCTATCTTGACGACATTTCTGTTTGAAAGCACTTTCCCTCCGGTGTCTTCTATGACATTTTTCAAAGAATCTGCGAGTTGCTGGCTGCCCCCTATGAAACGTGTTGCCCCGTTGATGTAAAGCACATTGATCAAAGCGTGTACATAGGCCGGCGTGTGCCCCTCAACTCCTCCATATAGCGGATTCAGGTATGCCAACAGCTCTCTGAGCCGTGGATCGGACACACGGGAATTTATCAGTTTGTCGGCAGGCCATGTGAATTTTTCGGAATGACTGTGGCCGGTTTCTGATGTTTCCTTGAGATAGAAAAGAGGAACTTCCTCCGTCAGTTTATATATGTCATCCACATATGCCCGTATACCGTTTGCCTCGTCGGGAAAATATTCAGACATGCACTTGATGAAATTCTCTTTTCCGGAGGCAATACGATAGATTTCACCGGTTTTATTATAATATAACTCATCAATGCATCCGGCATCTACATGTTGAAGCTGTAGGGAATCATAAATTCCGAGATATTTACAGATTTTATGAAGATTACCGTTTTTCTGGAATCCACCCATCACGTGCATTCCGGTTTCGAATATTTTACCCTTGCGGTGGAAACATTGCAGACCGCCCCCTATGATGGCGTTCTTTTCAAGAACCGTCACCCTTAGGCCGTTCTTTGCAAGGAATGCGCCGGAGAAAAGTCCCCCGATGCCCCCGCCAATTATTATGCAGTCTGTCTTGTCCGTCATCTTTCAAGAGTTATAGTCATGTCAAAATCTCCCTCTGTCCCGAAGTCTTCGTTCCATACGGCATGAATGTAATTCAGATTGGGAGGAAGGGCAGGCGTGTTAATGGCAATCCGATAATCATCTATGTCTTCGATATAGGAGAATACCTCCGTATCCTTATTCACTAAGGCGAAGAGGAGGGGGAAGACTCCTATGCCACCGTTGATAATACGGACCTTGCCGAAATTATAGCCATTGATGATGTCTGATTGGTGGAGCGCTTTTTTAAGTTCCTTCTTGCAACGGCTCACTATGTTCCAGCCTCGGTAAGCGTATTTATAAAGCACCAGGCTTTTGAAATATTCGGTGTCTTCCTTTTCCCGGATAATCCGTTCATGTTCCGTCCGGATCAGTTTGCGGAAATGTGAGGCCTGTTTCAGGAACGGGAGGTCTTCATAGTCTTCCCTTTTAGCACGCCCCAGTATTCTTACTGTCAGTTTCCCTTTACGGAATAAGAAACTGTTCTTTGGAAGGAAGTGTCCGGCTCCATGAATCACCATCGGCACTATATCGAGGTCAAGTTCTTTTGCAAGATGGAATGCACCCTGATGGAAACGCTGGATAGCGCAGTTTCCCGAGCGCGTCCCCTCAGGGAAAATCACTATTGAATAGCCATTGTCTTTCAGTTCGCGGAGTCTCGGCATGATGAAATCGACACCGGCAGATACCGGAAGGAAATCGGCGTTATGGATGATGTTGCCGAAGACTGGACTGTTCCATACCCAATCCTTGGTGAGAAAAATCAGTTTGGGATGCATCCCGATCAACACCGGCAGGTCGAGATGAGACTGATGGTTGCAGATGATGAGCGCAGGCCGGGTAAAGTCTTCTCCGACGGGATTCTCATAATAGGTCTTTGCTCCGGGATAATTACGGGTTATAAACGTGCACCCGCGGCTCAACATTTTGTGGAATTGCAGTTTTCTTTTCTCGGATTTCTTTCCTATCCTGAAATATATTGAGGCGAAAGGTGTGAATATCACCGCCGCCATGAATGCGAAGAAGGAGAAACCATATAATGACCGTAAAATCCTCCCCAATGTAACGGATGCATCCAGCTTCTCACCGTTTTTGCGAGTGAAAGGTGTGAATTCCCCTTTGAATAATCTACGCTGCGAGAATGCATGCCGGCTGCGCACCGGCACCCCGTAGACGATAGCCCCGAAACAAAGGATTGTATTGAGAATGCTGATGCGGGTGAAATCAAGTGCAGGTCTGAAATGCGACACCCGTTCCGACTGAGGGGGATAATAGACCCGGATGGGGATAGAGACGATTCTAACGCCGTTCCATGAGGCGAATACAAGAAGTTCCAGCTCTGCTTCATAGCGGCTCGTCAACAGCGACAATCCGTGCAGCCTTTTCAAAGGATATGCGCGGTAACCTGTCTGGGTATCCTTGAGCTTGCGGCCGGTCTGAACGCAAAACCAGAAATTCGAGAATTTGTTGGCAAAAGAGCTTTTCCCGTTTATGTCTACATTTTTCAGGTCTCTTTCCCCTACAATCAATGCCCCCGGATTTTCCACAATAGCCTGTACGAATGCCGGAATATCTTCCGGATAGTGCTGACCGTCGGAGTCGATGGTTATGGCATAGTCATATCCCAGTTCTATAGCTTTGCGGAATCCTCTCTTTAGGGCATGACCCTTTCCCCCGTTCCTGGGATAACTGACAATATGGACAGTGTCGCTGAAAGATTCGAGGATTTCTTGTGTGTTGTCCGTGCTGCCATCATTGACAACAATCACGTCTGCGGAATAATTCAGTATTCCGGACACAACGTCACGAAGCGTACAGGCATTGTTATATGTCGGCACCAGCACGCAAATCCTGTGTCTGCGCATTGTCTGAATCAAATTATCCCGTCGCGGAGAAATCATCCCTTATCTTTTTTGATATATTATATTCGTCATTTGTTTTCTTGATAATATTCAAATAAGGCTATCGGACCGAGATGCCACAGCTTGGTTGATACTTTAGCGACAGTTTCGTGAAAACCGTGTCTTTGTCGCTCACGAGTGCCGAGACTTTTAGAAACCCATCCTCTTCGGAAATCTTTTTGAAAGTGAAAGTCACCTCTTTTGATTCGAGAGGGTTGATGATGGCGAGGAATTTGGCGTTGCCTACGGAGGAGAGAACCTTTTTGCCGGGAGAGATTTCATTCAGGAGTTCTGTGGCGATCTGTATGATGCATACCCCCGGTGTTATGGGTTTGCCGGGGAAATGTGCTTTGTAGATCATGCAGTCAGGGTTGAAACCTATCGTGAAGGATTGGCTTTCAGGGTTCGCTGACAATATGTTGTATAGATTGTTTTTGAGTGTCATTGTTGTTTGAATTGGCGGATGTACCGGGGTGTTTTGCGGATGCACCAGGGTGCATCCCTACATTTGAGAGGGAGGGCCAGTTTGAGGGGGAGGGCATATTTGTAACGGAGAGAATATGTATTTGATTTTCCTTTTTGTGTTAAAAATAATCAGATTCGGGCCTTCGCGGGTCACTTCATAATTATGTTTTTTATTATATGGAGTTCCATAGAGGATGTGAAGGGCGAAATTGATATCGTTTTTCAACACCTGTTTGATATACCATTTGTTGAGGAAACTGCCGACATTTATCAGTTTGACTTTTCCTTTTTTCTTCGAAAATGTGAAATCTATCGCCGAGATGCCGAATTCATTCACCATGCTTCCGTTGATATATTCATCAGACTCCCCGGTTATCATGATTCCCGACACATACCCTTTCTGCATCTCAATGCGAAAGGCCATCTTGCGTTTTCCGGATATATTGTCTGGGGAATTAGTTTCCCCGGCAGAAAATATCGGACATATAGCGCAAAAGCTACTTAGAAGGAATAGCAAAAAGGTTTTCATTTATAGCGATATTGTTCTTTATATTGCGGAGTCGGATGTTGGTGCGGTCATTGTTTTTCTCATGGAGATTTATTTCCGATATCATAAGGTCGGATTTCGAGAAAGAGAGGACAATACGGGTAAACATTTTTTTCATCTCCTTCTTTTTCGGCACGAGAGTCACGTTCCATAGGGTCTTGCCGTCTTCCACTTTCACAGAGAAGTCGGCAGTGTTGGAAAGGGCGGTCCCCGTTACCGTGCTCATCATTATACGCGCCACTTCCTTAAACAGCTTGTTGCTGCCCGTGTCGATCACATCCTTGCGCGACTTGTTGCCGACATAGACTTTCGTGCCGTTGAATATGAAGATATATTGATATGGGGAGGTGTACTCCCACCTGAGTCTGTCAGGCTGCTTATAGCACATCTTCCCTTCCGACACCATCTTGTCGCTGAGAAGCGACAGGTGCTTGGTCTGGGTGAAGGTGCAGCTCATGGACTTAAGCCCGGATGTGGCTTTATTGATTTTGGCTATCACTTCCCGTTGCTGCGCGGTAGATAGGGGCGAGGCATATGCGCTGGCAACGCACGCCATCATAACTATAGATATTGTGATTATTCTTTTCATTCAGATACTATTTTGCTACAAAAATACAGCCGATCATTATCAATGCAACGCCAAGCCAGCGATTCCACGCGATGGTTTCGTGCAGAAATACCACTGCAAACACGAGCGCCATCACATAGCTCATGCTCGCCATGGGGTATGCCATGCTCAGAGGAAAATGTTTGAGGATATACATCCAGAGGACGGATGCTCCGCCGAAGAGAAGACCGCAGGCGAGAAACCACCAGTTGGTAAGGAGGTCGCCCCAGAACCGCGCGGTCCATGCGAACGCCGGCATCTTTGCCAACGCAAGTTTCAACGTGAGCTGTCCCAAAGAAAGCATCACGCTCTGAATTATCGATAAACCAATCAGCTGCCACACGGTTCGGTTAATGTTTAATGTTTAATTTAGGCTTTAGGTTTTAGGCCTTAGGCTTTAGAAAGCTTCGCCGGATGGTTCTAAGGCCTAAAGCCTAAAACCTAAAGCCTCATGTCTAATGCCTAAGATGCCTACGCAGTCGTATCAAAGACCAGTCTTCTCCGTCGGAATGATTAAGGATTGAGATTCTTTCTATCTGTCCGGTCGGAGCGTTTTGATCATTAGCCATCACCGCCAAGGGGATGGCCTGGTGCTCAAGTATTCTGGCTCCGGCATAGAACCCCATCGCGGAAGATGAGAAATTCTCGCCGAAGATGTTCTTATATCTAAGGATGCACGGGGAATATTTCAGTAGCGACAGCAGTTTCCCATACGGGCGGTCGTTAAGCGGATTGCCGTTGATGCCAAGCATCAGGAGAGAATCTGTCTCTGCCGACAGCAATGACGAAATATTCTCTATATCGGATCGATGGAATATTCTGATATCTTCTATTTCACAAATATTTTTATCTTCAGCAGTGCTTGAGAGAACTGCGGACATGGATGTCTCGGAGATAAGGGAGTATTCCGGACGTGTCCTTTCCATCACGAGCGACAGAAGCGGGGTCACTTCATCATGTGACCCTATAAGGGCATTGCGGATGCAGCCCGTTTTTATCTGTAGCCATGCGTCAAGCAGTGCGCTTTCAAACGATAATCCTTTATGTGAATATGTATTGTTATATCCGTGACATTTCAGGATTATGGCTATCAGCGAACTGATGGTGTTGTGGGTGGATTGCATGAAAAGGGTGGGTTTCAGGCAATTCTCGCCAAATGTGCATAGGTCGATAAGGAATTTTTCGGAATTCTCCATACAACCGTTTCCCGTACCTGTTATAATGGCATCGGGATGCTGTATGCCGGATTGATTCAACGCCGTGATAGCAGTGGCTACAGTGCGCTTAAGGATCTTGCTCATGCGTCGTGCCTCAGCGGGTGGTATCAATCCTTTCGTATCGGGTTCTTGTGCCCTGACATAGGTTTTGTCAAGGGTTACCGGATTGTCCATCCAGTCGTCACACAGCGGATTCTGACACGAAACCTGGGCCATGGAGGAGAGGAAACAACGGTTAATGCTTAATGTTGAATGTTTAATGTTTAATGCTTGATGGGGGGTATCCTCGTAGCGGGAGAGGATGAGCGAGGAGTCGTTGCCTCCGAACCCGAAAGAATTGTTGATGATGTGATGGATCTCGTTATCTCTCTTAGGCTCAGTCAACGGGATGCCGGCATCGCGGATCGGATTTTTCCATCCTAAGTTCGGAGGCAAAAAGCCATGCCGCAAAGCGAGTAGACATATCACGGCTTCTATCGATCCAGACGCGCTCGTGGTATGCCCGGTGAAGGCTTTTGTCGATGAGAACGCAGGAATGTTCGGTCCCCAGATTCTCTCCATCGCTGCAAGTTCACAATCGTCATTGTTGGGAGTGCCGGTGCCGTGAGCGTTGATATAGCTGATGTCCTGAGGGGAGAGGTGCGCCATATCCATAGCCTTCCGCATTGCCAGATAAGCCCCTTCGCCATTTTCGGAAGTTGCGGTCTGATGGAAAGCGTCGCATGTGTTGGCATATCCGCTCAGCTCAGCAAGTGGTGCTGCTCCGCGTTTCGTTGCGGAGCTTTCGCTTTCAAGCACGATATACCCTGCACCTTCCCCGAGGTTGATGCCGGCGCGGTCGCGGTCGAACGGACGGCATTTCTCCCTGTCAAGGATCATGAGGGTGTTGAAACCGTTCAGATGGAATTTTGTAAGAGCCTCGGCTCCGCCGGCAACTACAATATCCACGATGCCGTTGCGTATGAGCGTCGCACCGAGGGTTATGGCGTTGGCAGCGGAGGAGCAGGCGGTGGAGGTGGTTGTGGCAATTGCGAATTTGCCTATATTGGCGGCTATCAGTTCGGTGGAACAACCGCAATCGTTATATTTCAGTTCCTTGCTGTCATCGGTTTCGCATTTTGAATCAAAAACCGATTTGAAATATCTTTCGGTTTTGTCCATGCCTCCGACTGTGGTTCCGCTGATAAAGGCTGCTTTTTCTATGTCACCCTTTCCGAGATGGGCAGAATTTACGGCTTCTTTGGCGGCAATGATGCCGAGCAGGACCGTGCGTAATTCCGCTTCCGGATAATCGACACCGAGCATATCGGCCATATCCTTATCGGACATGGGGACCTCACCGACCGGAAACTCAGTATGTTCCGTCGGTAGATGCCTGATGGTGCCGATGCCGCTCTTCCCTTCGAGGAGAGCTTGCAAAGTCGCCTCCGTTCCGCACCCTAATGCCGAGATGATTCCCGCTCCTGTGATCAATATCCGCTCAGACACGTTCGTTTAATGTTTAATTTTAAATGTTTAATGTTTAATGTTTAATGTTTAATTGAGGTTTTAGGTTTTAGGCGTTAGAAAGTTTCGCCGAATGGTTCTAAAGCCTAAAGCCTAAAACCTAAAGCCTATTTCTTGCGGTTTTTGCTGACGAAATCCGCGATGGATGCAACGGATTTGAAAATCTTTTTTCCTTCGGCGGGATTGGTGAGTTTTATGCCGTATTCGCGCTCAAGGAGCACTATGAGTTCAAGGGCGTCGATGGAATCGAGGCCGAGACCTTCTCCGAAGAGGGGAGCCTCTGCGTCAATATCCTGCGGGGTCATGTCCTCGAGGTTGAGGGCCTCGATGATCTGGGTTTTAAGCTGGTCGATAAGTCCGTTCATATGTGTCAATTTATAGAGTTCTTTATTAATTTTAGTTCGGCGAGATAGTCGCTATCGTTATTATAATCTACCCATCCCGTGAGAATCAAGGGAGATTCTGGCTTGACTATAGCCAATGTCTCTTCTATTTTGTGTGGATCATATTCATCAAGGAGGTAGAATGAAGTCTCCCCGTATGTCTTGTTGCGGATGGCGATTTCACCGGTCACTATGTTTGCCAATGTGTAGACAAACAGGGCAGGACTCGGGAAATAATTGTCATCGCCGATTGTCTTCTGATAATTTCGGTCGGTAATCAACGAACCGTTGCGGTTGAAGAGTATGACGGCGATGGCCTCGCGTTCTTGCTGCGGAATATCATTCAAGAGCAGCTCTGCCGCCATAAAACCGAGTTTGCATAGCGAATCCATCTTGAAGAATTTAGGATAATCGCCGGCAAACTGTCGGTATAGTTCCGTTATTGAGGCATCGGATATTTCTTCCCCCTTCAGATATGTCCCTTCGGGTGAAATCCTTATTTTCGAGATGGTTTCGGATGCCCGACATAGAGTGCCCGTTTTCGTTCCGTGGTGTTTGCCGTAGGCTATTCCTGCATTTGAACCTCCGAATCCCGACAGAATCTTGATGAAAGTCTTTTTTTCGGTATGTCTTATTTCAGGCGAGACCTGAACTTCGTATGTTGTGCCTTTTTTATCAAAGCCCCTTGTGGGAAGTATGATGCCTTCGTCAATGGCATGCATTGAAAGGATGGTTTCTATTATACCGGCGGCTCCGAGAGTGTGGCCGTAGAAACCTTTGAGACCGTTAGCGGGGACATCGCCGAGTCCTGCACGATGAAGCGCGATGGATTCCATCTCGTCATTGTAGGCGGTGGCTGTGCCGTGAAGGTTGACAAAAGCCACATCCTCCATGTCAACATTTTGGAGTAGGTCCGAGAGAACGCGGAATGAACCTTCTCCCGTGCGTGACGGCCCGGAGATATGGTTGGCATCGTTATGGTTGGAGCACGCAAGAAATTGCCATCTGTTCTCCAGCTCCGCTGCTTTCTCGTTCACATCATTCTCTGCAACACGTTTCAGCACTATGGTGCCGGCGGCTTCTCCTAAGTTTAGACCGGCCCGGTCTGAATCAAAAGGTTTGCACGGCTCGGGACTCAATGCTTTGAATGACTGGAATCCTGATATTATGAACCGGGAGAGGAGGTCGCAGCCGATAACAACGGCATAATTGTATTTCCCTGTCGATAATGCCCTGACTGCCGCTATCTGTGCGCATACGCCGGAGATACAGGCATTCGACGCAACTATTGGAGTGTTGCGGTTGCCGAAATATCCGGCGATTTTTTTAGCTGATTCTGCAAGATAGCAACGTGGATCATCAATGTTACCTTCCAGCATGTCCACATTTCCCTTGGTTGTGGATAGTACAAATAGAACATCGTCATTCTCTGCCTGGAGAGAGCATTCGGCGATGGCTTCCGTGGCGGAGAGTATGCAAAGTTTCTCGAATGTCGAGAAGTCATCGCAACCTATGGCATGCTTTCCGAACATATCCGAGACCATTTGACGGTCGATCAGCGAACTGCAGAACTCCTCCGGCAATCCGAATGCGCCTTCATGCTGCCGGATCTTTGTTTCTCCGGCAATCACGCTTTTAAGATTCTCTTCCGATGTGAGACCCAAGGGTGAAATAATGTTGTCCGCGATTTTCGTTATCATAACACCTCCCATTTCTCTTTCCATTTGCGATAGAATTCCGGATTTTCCCATACGAGTTGGTAATTCCGGTCCATAAATACCTGTACAGAACGTCCCGTGGCGATTACCGAGCCGTCGCAATCATCTATGATTTCATAATCGAACACGATTTTTGCTGCTTCTGTCGGCACATAAGTTATGACGACAGAGGGCTGCATCTCATAGACAAGCGGCTTTTTATATTTGAAAGACAATTCCACGAGCGGTGCAAAATAGCCGTTGGAGAAAATGGTCATGTATCCCAATCCATATTTCTTGCCGAACGCCTCCCTTGCGTCTTCGAAATAGAGGGTGTAAGAGCCATGCCATACTATATTCATCGAGTCAACCTCGCTGAAGCGTATGTCGAATTTATGTGAAGCTGTCAGTTTATTCATCTTTCTCTTGAACGTTGCTCACCGCAATCTTCATTTCCCCATCTGCGATTATTTCATCCCCCATCTTCACCGATGCCGAGACCAGTGTCATCCCGAACACTTCTTCTATCACTGAGATTGTTGTCGTTATCTCCTCTCTTGCCTTGGGAAGGCGGTGAATCCGGAGATTCCTCACCGCACCGATGAAACCTATCTGTATTCCCTTCTTCAGGATGTATTTATTGATATATCCGATACGGGTGGCGCAGGTCTGGGCAATGTTCTCGATCACTCCGGAAGGGGTGAACACTCCTCCTTCAACAAAGATATTCTCATCGGAAATCTTCGTTGCCGTTACGGTGTCCACATCGTCGTAATGAGTGAGGCGTCCCACCATTACAAACGGTTCCCGCTGCGGGAGCAATTCGTGTATGTCAATCTTTTCTAAATCCATTGTCTTCCCAGAAATTGAAATAGTTGTACCATTGGGTCGGGTATTCCCTCACTGTCTTTTCAAGCGTTTCTACATATTTGCGGGCTAAAGCGGCCGCCTTGGCTTTTGTGTTGCCCTCGGTCTCGGCTTCAATCCGGGTGACTGTGGCTGTATAACGCCTGGCTCCTGTCTTCATCACCGACACGAAAAGCATCGGCGCGTTCCTGACCGCTGCGAGCACGAAGGGTCCCTGAGGGAACTTGGCGTCATGCCCTAAAAATTCGCAGGAAAAAGCTTTCTGTGACCCGAAAACACGGTCGGCGGGCATGCTCAGTATCTCTCCGTCTGCAAGTGCCTGATTAATCTCGAAGAGATGTGACATGTCCTGTCTCATTGGGATCATGTGGATGTTGTTGCTTTCGAAAAGTCTGGTCCGGTTTGCCATCACACTTTCCTTCTCCCCTCCGAACACCATGGCATTAAAGCGTTTCTCCGGAGTGCGTAATGAATAGCCGGCAATCTCATAGTTCCCTATATGTGAGCTTAGCTGGATGAAACCTTCAAGGCGTTCGCTGAGTTTCTTGAACTCGTCAAAGCCTACTACATCGATGCGGAACTTTTTGCCTGCATACATGGCGAAACGGTCAATCACCACCTGGGAGAATGCGCAATGGTTTTTATATGTCATCCACGCGGCTTTCATTCTTCCATACTGCATCCCTTGGCGATAGAAGGAATAGATTGCACTCCGTGCCTTTGCATTCACCATCAAAGTAGGCGGCACAACAAACAGGTATGTAAAAGCGTAGAGAAGACGCACGTCGATAACTTTCAGGAATCTGATAAGCCACCGGTGCATCCACCCGTTGCCGTAGGTCGTGCCTACCCATTTATCGTGTTTAAGTTCGCTCAACCTTTGACTTTTTTCTCTATGTAGCTATAGAAATCGCTGAGGGTTTTGACCCCGGCCATTTCTTCGGGTTTGATTTTGAATCCGAAATTTTTCTCTACAATCACCACGATATCAACAAAATCAAGGCTGTCGATGCCCACATCTTCCTTGAGACGGGCATCGGGGAAGATTTTCTCTTCATCTACTTCAAGATCCTCAATGAGGAAATCTCTTACTTTACTTTCTATCTCGTTTCTATTCATTTATGATAATGTTTAATGCTTAATGTTTAATCTGCAGACCAATATGGAGTGGCCTTGACCGAGAGAGTCGTGCACGGTCTCAATCTCAAGTCCCGCTTCCTTTATCAGCCTTTCCATATCTTCCGAATGATACATCTTGCTGTTGCCGTTGGCTATGGCGGTGAAATAAAGGCTTGTCAGCGTGAGGCATAAAGCGGCGGGTTCGAATCTCTGACGGTCCCAGAGCGTTTCCATGATGTAGAGGCGCGAGTCTTCTGTCATCACTTTAGATGCGCGGCGCAGGATGCTTACAATCTGTTCTTCGCTGAAACAGTCGAGGAACTGACTCATCCATATGGCGTCGAATTTGCGGTCGGCGGGCATTTCCGTTGTTTCATCGAGCAGATCGATTCCCATTCCGTCGATACGTTCCGCACCTTCTTTCCCTTCGATATTGGCTTTCATCATTCCGATCTGTTGAGGGAGATCGAGAATTGTTACCTTCACCTCTTTGTCGTAGGCTACGCAACGGAGTGCCCACCTCCCGGTATTGCCTCCTACGTCGAGAAGGGTGCGTGGCCTGTCGGCAAAGACAATCTTCAAGGCTTCGTCGAAGGAATGGTCTGAGTAGAAATGGTCGAAATCAAACCAGCTCTTCTGAATGTTCGCAGGAAGAGAGGACAGCCCTTCATATACTGTCGGCCAGTCGCCAAGTGTCTTGAGCCCTGCTGGCTTACCCTCCTTAAGTGCTTCCTCAAGATTGAACCAGCCCAGGTAGTTGACGTCATGATTGAAGTTGATGTTGACTCTTGTGGCTGGGTCGTTGATCAGGAACCATCCGGTCTTGGAGATGCGGAATCTGTCGGTCTTGTCATCAATCAAGACGATACCGATGCAGAGTGACGCTTCCAACAGACATTTGGCGGCATACACCGAGAGGTTGGCTTTCTGAGCCACCTCTTCTATTGTCATGCCGCTCTTGCTGTCGCGCAGCATGTCCATGATGCCGGTGGAGAGCATTATGCGGGCTGTCTGGAATATGACAGGACCAAAAGCGATGAACTCCGCGAGGCGCTGTGCCTCGCGGGCGTTCATCGTTTCTTTGGTGTATCTATCCTTCAGTTCAGGAAATAAATTCATTTGGATTTCTGAATTTATTTGTTTTTGGCTTTGCCCACGAGCTTGGCGAGATCTTTTGCAAGGTCCTGGTATGCGAGCACCCTGCGGGCCTCGTTGCTGTATGCCGCGCTGCCTGAACAGTCAAACTCTAAGGTTGCAACAACTGATTTGTCAGAAAGCTTCACCACATCGACAGTTCCTTCGATGTGTGCTCCGCGGGCGAAACCTCCGAATGCGATGGCCGCACCGAGTGAACCGTAATGGAATTTATCTACATGGATTATGAATTCATACTGCGCTGCATCTTCATCGTCAGTGATCTGGGCATATTTTTTATCTTTCTTGTTGAAAAGCACATCGAATGCCGCTTCTCCTGCCGCAACTTCTGCGGGATAATCCTTTTCCCAGTCCGGACCTTTTTCTTTGAGGAACTCGGCGGGAGCTTTGTCTTCGATTGTCATCTTGGAATAATCCCAAGTTACGAGCACGCGGGCATCAGGGTTCTTGAGGTCTTTCATGCTGCCGCTTTTAACTTCGGCGTCAGCCCATGCTGTCAGTGACGTCACCACTGCCGCTATGAAAAGTAAATACTTTTTCATAATTCTTTCTTTAATTTAAGTGGGGTTTTAAATAGGGTTTAATGGGGCGGGATGGGGCTTTATGGGGAGAGAAGAGGGCTGGGCGTTATTTGGCGTGGTAGATTAAATCGCACAGATATTCACCCAGATCGCTGAAACATTGTTTCAGCCCCGGGTATCCGGGCATCGCGCCTCCCATGATGGTCCCGTGCATCTTAAGGATCTCAACCACAGCGAAAGGTTCAGTCTCGCCCCGTTTGTAGAATTCAGCATATCCGCTGATTGAAGATCCTCCTCCAAAGGATTTTGACCCCATCTGCAGTGTCTTGATTATTATCTGTAGATGAAAGTCGGCATCGTCGGATGTGGTGACCTTCGGACCGTTCTCTATGTCCTTGTCCCAACGGTCGCAGAACCATTCCATCATCTCGGGCACATATCGGTCGAATGTCTCCATGTTGCTCTGGTAGTCATTGACGATATACTCCGCAAGGGGTTTGCGGTTGGCGCGGGTCTTGCTGAAATCTGCCGTGCAGCTTATCGTGCCGCCCTTCCCTTTGAGTGGCAGGAGAGTGCCGCTCTTGAGACGCAAGGGGTTTGTCTTGGCTGCGACCATGCCGCAGCTAAGGACAAACACCATGAGAAGTAATATTGACTTTTTAATCATTTGTCAATTATTAGAAATGTACACCAACGCGGAGTGCCAGTCCACTAAAAGAGCGGCTCCATGTTGTTTCATGATATGAATCATATTCATCTTTATAAGAATCAGATCCACTCCATATGCTATAACCGAGGCTCACGTCGAGACCAAAACGTTTCGTTATGTTAAATGTGCAACCGGCAGCCAGAGAGCCGTAGAAACAGCCATCTTCTTCAACGCCTTCATAACCGCCTCCTAATCGCAAACCTACAAACGGAGAAATTCTTTTCTTACGGAGGAAATTATAGCGACCTTCTGCAAAAACAGCAAAGTTCCCGGAATAATCACTTTCATCAACTGAATGTCTTCCCTGTCCCGGCTCAGTATAAGTGACATAATTGGCATCAATGCCTGCTCCGACAAAAAGTCCCTGGATGAGTTCGACTCCGTGGCTTGTGCTGATTCCTGCCATGACTCCTGTGCCATAATAATCAGCTGGTATGAATACTCCGCCGTTTGTTTCAACGTAACCTTTGTATCTCAGTTCGGCAGAAGCGGAAGTTGCCATGAAGAACATGGCTGCGATCATGAAAAGAATTTTTTTCATCGTTTTGTTGTCAATCAGGTTCTGAAATTACACTTTTCGTCTTGAACGTGGCTGAACCTTCTTTATGACCCGTTCAAGACACCTTGTTTAATTACGTAATGAAACCCACTTTCCGAGTAATACAAACAAAACGAAATATATTTTCGGGGGGGGGTAAATCCCTGATATATAATTAGTTAAAAATCAAAAGCAACGCTAATTGCAATTCCGTTGAGGATTTCGCGGCTTGTTGACCAGCGTTCAACGGGGTTGCGGTGGCTGTAATCATACCAATATTCCGTGACTTCAGCCGACTGGAGATGATAGCCGATGCCGAATCCGAGACCGATTTTCTTGTGCCCGAAATAGAAATGGCAACCAATTTCCGGAGCGAAGAACACTCCGGTGAGGTCCACCGCGTTATATCCGAGTTTCACATCCAGGTAGGGGGAGAAATTTTTACGGAAAACATTATGTAGCTCTCCTCTGAAATTGGCGAATATCGGCACACTCGTATAAGTTGTGCTGTCGTCCCAGATGTCTTCATACTCCCACCATCCGGTTATGCCGACTCCGGCACCTACGAAAATTTCCGGCGTAATCTGCACGCCATGTGTGGTGAAAAGCATTACGCGGTCGAGATCATAGTCACCGACCCCAATAACCGCCGACAAACCGACGAACCCGCGATAGCGCGGGGCCTTTTCCCATCCGTATGGTTTATAATCCCATCTGTCGCGACAGCTCTGCCGGTCGTCGCGCCCGTAGGTATAGGTGTATTTATAATTGTAATTATGATTTTGTCGGCAGCCGTCGTCGTAGTTATAATCATAGCTACGTTCGGTGTAAGTGTCGGATTCGTTTCTTTTAAAAGGCTTCTCCTTCGTGATTTTCTGCACTTCCGACATCTGATAGACGAATATATTGCCATCGGCGGTCTGTATCTTTACCGACTTCTCGGGCACAAGTTCCAGAATCACGCCCCGGATTACACTTCCGTTCTTGAGGTAGACTACTTCCTGCATTTCCGCGGCGTTTGCGCCTAAGGCAGCGGCCATGACCATGCACATGATTGCAAAAAATTTCAGGATGGCGTGTTTCATAATGTGCGGTTTTAATACAAATCCAAATATCGGATAGCTCTTTCCTCCACAAAATTATAAAATTTTGCCGACAAAAACCAATAATCTCCGATTAATATTTAATTTATTCAGATTTTGAGGGCGTTGCATGACTCTCTTTTGTTTATGGTTTGCGGATGACGAGGGCGGAGTTGGTGCCGCCGAAGCCGAAGGAGTTGGAGAGGATGATGTCGAGGGGCGTGTCAACCCTGTCGCGTGCGATGTTCAGCCGGACTGCCGCCTCGCATGGTTCTACGAGGTTGATGTTGGGAGCCACGAAGTTGTTCTGCATCATGATGACGCTATACACTATCTCGCTCGCTCCTGCCATCCAGCATTCGTGACCTGTCATCGATTTGGTGCTGCTGATCAAGGCTTTCTTCCCCCGGAACAGGCGGTCGAGGGCCATTGCCTCGTATTCATCGCCCTGAGGCGTGGAGGTGGCGTGGGCGTTGATATAGTCGATGTCGTCGGGAGTTACCCCTGCATCCTCCATTGCGCGGGTCATGGCTTTTACTGAGCCGTCGTCGCTTGGCTGGGAAATGCCACCTCCGTTTGATGAGAAGCCATAACCAATCACCTCCGCAAGTATGTCGGCACCTCTGGCGACAGCGTGGTCGTAATCCTCCAGCACGAGAGCAGCTGCCCCGCCGCTGGGTATGAGCCCGTCGCGGGATGCATCGAACGGGCGTGAAGCTTTGGTCGGCTCATCTATGCGGACAGAGAAAGCGTTAAGGGCATCGAACGTGGCCATCGAATAGTAGTTGGTTTCCTGAGCGCCACCGGCAAGCACCATATCCTGAAGACCGAGCTTGATCATCATATATGCGAGCCCGATGGAGTGGGAGCCGCTGGCGCACGCCGCGCTGACAGTGAAATTGATTCCCTTGAGATGGAATATCGTGGAGAGGTTCATGTTCACAGTGGAGTTCATCGACTGGAATATGAATCCTGACCCCAAGAGGGCGGAGTCGTGTTTCTCCTTCATGATCTCTGTGGCCTCTATCACCGGTTTGGCCGATGAGTCATTACCGAAAATCACACCTACTTCATTATTGAGGAGATACTCATCAGACACCTTTGCCTGATTGAAAGCCTCTTTGGATGCCATGAAAGCGTATTCCGCTTCTTCCGAAAGGCAGACACGCTGGCGGCGGTCGATAAGACCCTTCAGCTTAGGGCGTTCCACAATTCCTGTCAGCGGTGAACGGTAGCCGTATTCGCTGCGTTCCGGCTCGATTCCTATTCCCGATTTGCCGTTATATAACGAATCCTTGACCTCTTCTATGTTTTTCCCGATGCATGACCATATCCCCATGCCCGTTATCACTACTCTTCTACTCATATCTCAATTCCTGATTCCACATTAAACATTCAAAGCAGCCCTCCATTGATAGAGATGGTCTCTCCCGTGATGTATGCCGACTCATCGGAGGCGAGAAAAGCCACAAGTGCCGCCACTTCTTCCGCCTCTCCGAACCGTCCGAGTGGCACGGTTTTTTTCAAGGAACCTTCATCGAGGTCTTTTGTCATGTCGGAACGGATGAACCCCGGGGCCACGGCATTCACAGTGACCTTGCGGGGGGCAACTTCCTGGGCAAGGGCCTTTGTCGCTCCTATCAATGCTGCCTTGGCAGCCGAATAGTTCGCCTGTCCCGGCAAGCCTTTGAGGCCGGAGAGGGATGCGACATTGATAATCCTGCCGTAACGTTTCGTCAGCATCCCTTTCAGCACGCGGCGCGTCACGTAGAAGAATCCGTCGAGAGTGGTGTTTATCACTTTGTGCCATTGCTCGGTCTGCATGAATATCAGCAGACTGTCATCGCGGATACCGGCGTTATTCACCAATACTGTGATTCTATCTTCCGGATGTTCCTGCTCCCATTTTTCCAAAGCCGAATCAACAGAGCTTTCGGAACTTACGTCAAACGGGAGAAGCTCTGCAATTCCACCGTGGCTGCGTATAGCTTCCGCAACCTCCAGTGCCGCAGTTTCATTGGAATGATAATTTATGATTAATCCAAGCCCTAATGAAGCAAGACGTTTGCAGATTGCAGCGCCGAGTCCGCGGGATCCCCCCGTAACTAATGCAAAATTCATTATTTCAAGTATTGGATAATGTTTGTCCTTAAGTAGTTTTCGGTTTCAGCCACTTCTTCATAGAAGGGTGTGTCTTCAATGAATTTGGGGCATATGGCGCGGATGGCGTCATACTGTTCCTTTGTCTTGGAAGCGAGTTTGTTTGCCAGGTCAAGGCAGTCTGTGGCTTGGGCGAGGGCTATAAAGAGTATCGACATCACTTGATAAGCGTTGTCGATAACCTTCTTGCATAGCAACGCCGAGTTGGTGCCCATGCTCACGATGTCCTGATTGTCGTTGTTGTTGGGGATGCTGTGCACATAGTTCGGCATCGCGAGCGTCTGGCATTCCGCCGTTGTTGAAGTAGCTGTGAACTGGCATGCCTGCATTCCATAGTTGAGACCGAGAATCCCAAGGTTGAGGAAAGGGGGAAGGATGCCGTTGATGCGGTCGTGGAAGAGATAATTGAGCTGTCTCTCGGCCGTCATGGCGAGACGCACCATTGCTATCTTCACTTTGTCTTCTTCAAGCGATATATAGTCGCCGTGGAAGTTGCCGCCGTGGTATATATTCTTTGTGGTGTAGTCTATGATGGGATTGTCGCACGCGGAATTGAGTTCGTTCTGAAGAACGTCCGCGGTATTTTCGAGAGTGTCGAAAATCGGTCCGTAAATCTGGGGGATGCAGCGAAGGGAGTAGTAAGCCTGCACTTTGTGCTCGAAATAGGTGTCCTTGTTTTTCGCCGGGTCGTAAAGCTCATGCTCTCTTTTTTGCAGATGTAGGCTTCCTTCGCTCACTTCACGGAGCCAGCGGGCTATGACCTGCTGTCCGGGCTGGCGACGGCATATGTTTTCCTCTACCGACATGTAGTCATCGAAAGAGTCGGCAATCTCATTGATCCATGCCGAGGCGATCACTCCATATTTCAGAAGGTTTTCAGCATAATATTGGTTCACTATCGAGATACCTGTCATCACGGATGTGCCGTTGGTTACCGACAACCCTTCGCGTACGAAGATACCCATCGGAGTGAGCCCTTCCTCTTTCATCACATCGGCAGTTGCGCGCCACTCACCTTTGAAGTGCACTTTACCTTCGCCGATGAGACAGAGGGCGATATGGGCGAGTTGTACGAGGTCGCCACTTGCTCCGACACTGCCGTGCATGGGGATGAAAGGATATATGCCCCGGTTCACGAATTCCTGCAACAATAGGATTACCGACGGATTGATGCCGGAACGCGCCTGAAGGAAAGTGCCGATACGGGCGATCATTGCCGATTTAACCTCGATGTCGGAAAGGGGAGCGCCCGCACCGGTTGCGTGACTCCGGATTATGTTGTATTGGAGTTCCTTTAGGTGGCTGTCATCGACGCGCCACTGCGCCATAGGCCCGAAACCGGTGTTGATGCCGTATATGACCTTGTCGGCAACAAATTCTTTAAGAAACTCATGGCACTCCTTTACATTCTGCATCTCCTCGGCCGGAAGGGACAAGGATTTGCCTGAGAACAATATATCGTAAACAGATGACAGGTTCATGATGTAATCATTTGATTTACAAAATTAGCAAAAAAAATCCAACTGAATGAATCATTAGTTGGATTTTGCATAAAATTGGTCTAAATTGCGAAATTTTTATCGTGATTGGGAAAACAGCCAAGGCAGGAGGGTGGGGTAGTTGAATGCCCACGGCCAGCATTCGTGTCCCACACAAGAGATCTCCGAATATTCCACTTCCGCTCCGGCTTTTTTGAGTGCGCGGTATGCCGCCCGGCTGCTGATTACCGGGATCTCATCATCTTTTTCGCCATGGAAGATATAGAATTTCACATCTTTAGCATCTTTCAGCCTGTCGGGATTGACAGCCCCGCAGATAGGTACTGCGGCGGCAAATCTTTCCGGGTGGCGGCAAGCGAGGTCATAGGCTGCGATAGCGCCCATTGACACGCCGATGAGATATATCCGGTCGGTGTCTACCGGATTTTTCGCGACTATGGTGTCGATAAGGTTCATCAGTGACCGTTCTGTGGGTGATTCTTCCGGAACTGAAGATCCGGGCATAAAGGTGCGCTCGTCTATTTTCCCGGTCCATGTGCGTTCTC
The DNA here is from genome assembly GCA_910584055.1 of uncultured Muribaculaceae bacterium. Lineage (GTDB taxonomy): Bacteria > Bacteroidota > Bacteroidia > Bacteroidales > Muribaculaceae > Lepagella. Next base: position 112,499 of record CAJTZS010000003.1, read on the forward strand.
CGCATTGCGGGAATACCACGAATGCCTCGAAAGTCTCCCTGTTTGCAGGGTTGGAAAAAATGTTGGCCCCTACCGAGAGCTGGCTCTCATTGTCGTCTCCCCCTTCTCCTGATCCATGGAGGAAAAGCACGAGAGGATATTTCCTCCCGTCAGCGATTTTTTCGGGAGAAAGCATGCGGTATGGCATGGCGACAGTGTAAGGGTCCCTGAAAACATGCCTTGAATAATCCTCGTTGATGAACGATGCCTGTGTCTGGGCATTGACGGAATATGCGAGTAGGACACAAGATGCTATGCAGAGTATTGTCGTGAGCTTCATAGTGTGTTAACAAATTTGCGTCTCTCTTTGTTTTGTGAGGTCTCGGATATCAGCGATTTGAGAATTAACGAGTTTGCACGGTCGATCATAGTGCCGTCAAGCGATGCGAGATAAATCCGGGTGGTGGATTCGGAGTCGTGCCCCATCCCCTCGCTAATGACGCTGATCGGGATTCCGTTCGATTTTGCGGCGGTTGCCCAACTGTGACGCGCCACGTACATTGTAAGCGGCAGCCCCATGCCGACCATTCGCGCTATTTCCTTAAGGCTTCGGTTGATATTGTAGCTCATATTCCGGTATGCATAGATTTCGCTGCCCCCTTCCCTGCGTATCAGCGGAAGAAGGTAGCTTGATTTGTTCTCGGGGTATTTGTCGAGGATGCGCTGCATCTCTCCGGTTCATTTGATATGTAGCTGCTGTCCCGTTTTGCGGCGGCGATATGATAAATAGCCGTTTCTGAGATCGGTTTTGCGAAGAAAAGCCATATCCACGAAGCTCATGCCGCGCAGATAGAAACTCAAAAGGAACATGTCGCGGGCAAAATCGAGCCGCGGGGTATGATGCAGGTCCAATGAATATATCTTGCGGATTGAGGATATATGCACCGCCCGCTTTGTGGTCTTGTCGATGCCCGTGTATACGTGCTTGAATGGGTGTTTGTTGTCAATCACGTTTTCTTCCACCGCACGGTTGTAGGTGGCCCGCAGGATTCTCATATAAAATGATACGGTGTTCGGTGTCAGCCCCTGATGCCTGAGCCATCCCTCGTATCCTTCGATCAGTTCCCGGTTTATATTGTCGATGCGGATGCTTTCATGTCCATAATACTTGATGAAACTGTTGAGAGTGGCGCGATATGTTTCCGATGTTCGGACCTTCCCGTTTTTATGTAGTTCGGAAATGATGTTGTTCATGTAATTTGTCAGGGAGTATTCTTTTGAGTATTTTTCAAATTCCATGGCAATGTCGCGGCAAGTGAATGATATAGAGGCGGTATTCAGGTTGTGTACAATCTTTTTGAACAAATCCATGTCGGTTTGAATCCTTTCCCGGAGATCAAGAATGTAGGAGTTTCTCGGTTTGAGTTTATCGACTGTCAACGTTTGTGTTTTTGCATTCCATTCATCAGTGAAAATGCGGTAATGGGTGTGCAGGGTTTTTGTTTTCTGACCGTGGAGGAGCTGATAATAGATTTCGCCTTCTGTTCCCTCAACTGAAGGGCGGAATCTGACTTTTACTGTAGTTGTCATCTTTGGGGAGAATAATTAAAAGTTATTAAAAAATTTCTTTAACAACTTTTTTAATTGGCATTTATTATTCCGCCTTGACAGCACTTATATCAGGTTCTATTTCGTAAGCATTTTCCTCCTTACTTTCCCGTTCAGTCCTCCATAAAATACCTTACCCGATTTTAACATGTGTACCGGGATTCCGGCCTGAGCCGAAAATCCGATTATTTTGATTACCTTTGCAACTATAAATCGCCAATCATAATGGAACAGTATATATCACATATCAATAATGCCGATTATATTTCGGCAGTCAAGATTATCAAGGATGCCATTTTGAAAAGCCGGTATCGTGCTTCTCAAATGGTTAACCATGAGATGTTGGCTCTATATTATGGTATTGGTGGATTTATCTCAAATGAGAGCCGTAGCGCACAATGGGGCAGTAGCGCAATCAAGACCATTTCGGCAATGCTGAAACAGGAATTGCCGGGATTGCGTGGATTTTCAGAAGGTAATATCAAGAAAATGAGACTCTTTTACGAAGCATGGCCTCAGTTTGACCGAAATCGTGCGTCAGCAACGCACGATTCTGCAATAGACATTATATCAAATCGTGCATTGACAACGCACGATTTGAATTTGAGCGAGATAATGGTTCGCCCATTGGCAACGGATGAATTAACGTCTGCCGAAGTCCAAGCATTTTCGAATATCGGATTTACCCACCACTATGAAATAATCAAGAAAGCCGAATCTTTACAGGAAAGACTTTATTACATCCAATTGTGTGCAACCAAATTTTGGAATGTTGATGAACTGAAATACCATCTGAAAGAAAAGCTATATAAGCCCAACACCATACAACTTACCAACTTCGCCACAACGATAGACAATACCGCATACCGTCAGAAAGCCCTGCAATCATTCAAAAATGAATATCTTGTTGATTTCGTCAATATTGAAGACGGTGAGGTCGTGGATGAGCGAGTATTGGAGAACGAGATTGTCCGCAATATAAAGAACTTCATCATGGCAATGGGCACGGATTTTACCTATATGGGCAATCAATATTATCTGAAAGTAGGAGAGGAAGACTATTATGTGGATTTGCTTTTCTATCACAGGCGCTTGCGCTGTCTTGTTGCAGTTGAATTGAAACGAGGTAAATTCCATTCCGAATATGTCGGGAAACTCAATCTATATCTGTCAGCTCTTGATGAGTATGTAAAACTCCCTGAAGAAAATCCGTCAATAGGTATTATACTCTGTCGCTCCAAGGATGATAAGGTTGTAGAGTTCTCTTTCCGCGACACATTCAAAGCAATGGGAGTGGCTACCTACAAGACCAAGCGTGAAATTGAGGTTCAACGGGAGATAGAAAACCAGTTCATAACAATGGGAGAGGAATTAAAGAAACTTCTTTGAAGTGCAAGTTTTGCACCTCAAACACATCATAAAGGCTCTGCTTCGGCAGGGCTTTTTTCATATGTGAGTGTTGAAGATTGCCCATGATTGCTTATGAGTGATAGCCGACTACCACTTGTTTACCACCCGTCACCACTCGCTACCACTCAAAAATTTTCTTTTACACAGCGGCTATGCCCATTGAATAACAATTAAATAACAGCCCTAAATTTTTCTTGGTGAAAGTATATTTTCTTGAAAATATAGATATGGCTGGGCAAAAGAACAATTTTGCTTGGGTGCAGATTTGGATGTAACTTTGCGTCACACATCACATCGCTTGCTCCGACATTGCGCTACGCACACCCGAATTGACCCCATGTATCGGCGCACAACCCCTCTGACCGTTAAGAATACATAAAAACACCCAATTTCAACCTTTTGGGTGTAAAATTGGGTGTTAACTCTGCAACTTGCTGATATTCAGCATTGTTTGCGGAGAGAGAGGTTTGTGAACCTTCTCCCCAAATATCTGAAATCCAATGTATTGGATTCTGCAAATCTCTGCGTGTAGCACGGATGTAGCACAGGGATGACTTGTGTTGTCTTGCCGTTGTCATCATATGTCGGCTCAATATCCTCTGATACACTGCAAAATTACAAATAAATTCTTAAATCGAACCCATCCTAAATGTTAAAAATTGGTAGGATAATTGTAAGAATTGTTAGCTTATTCTCTATCCATGACTTCCCAGTGGCCGCCTTTGTCGGGGCCGATACGACGGATTTTTCCAGCCTCTTTCAACTGGCGGATTATTTTCTCGACACCGGATCTTGAAAGCCCCGTTTGTTCTTGCAGTTCAGAAGATGTTATGCCGGGTATGGATTTAAGAAGTTCAAATATTTTCTCCTTACCTTTCTCCTTACCCACAATCTCTTTCTCCTTACTTTTCTCCTTACTATTTATGTCGGGCTCTTTTTCTGAGGGAGTTTCCTCCTTACTTTTCTGTTCAGTTCTCCATAATATCACCCTGAACTGATCACCAGACGCCTCATTTTGAAACTCTATGTTGGCGTCAGTCTGAAGGGCGCGGATTATGCCGGAGCCGAGACCACGGTAATCCATTGTCTTGGCACACAGATTGGCGATAAGCTGATTGCGTTGAAAGGCGTTTCCGAGTTTGATATCGGCTACCGTAAGGCTGGGCGGTAATGCCCCCGGGCTTACAATCTCGACCCTGTTATCGAAAACAAGTATCCTTATAGGCGCAGGTTTGAGCCATGAGCGATGGACGAGCGCGTTCTGCAACAGTTCGGTGAGAGCAATTTCGGGTATTTCAAGGACACCTATTGAATTGAAATTCTGCCCTTCCTGCCGACGTAGCAGACAACCGTCAATAAACTCCATGCCGAGTTTGAACATTCGCGGTATCGTGCCGCCAATATCCCGTGAAGACCTGTATTCCGTACCTCCTATTGAATTACCATAGAACCAGACGGCCTTTATATTGAATGCCGGGCAGAACCGTTGAGGATTTATGCCGAAAAACATCATACCTCCCAAAGTAGCCTGCCCATCTTCATCAAGGATAAACAGATTCTTCAAGGCTGTTTCAAGCGGTATCCCCAGATTGTCGGCTGATTTGCCAAGAGAGTTTTGGAAAAACTCATCAAGCAGATATCTGTCAAGATCCTTTATTGATGTTCCTCGGATTGACTGCCTGTCAGGTTGGAATGAACCGCTTTCAGCGAATATGCGTAAAATCTCGTTGTTGTCAGATACCCGCCTTTTGTCAGGACCCTGTTTCACATATATCTCACCCTTCTTGTTGGTGTACGGGGCATCGGGACCTTTCTTGACAGTCACAATCATTACGGCCTTGCCATCAACCGGCTCCGTTTCAACCTGCGGGAACACAGCCGGACGCACCCTGTCATCCGCCGCACTTGCGACCAGACTACCTATTTCCCGGAGTTGATCATAATCAAGACCCAATATCTCTCCGGTCTTGTCATCGACGCCGATGAATATCTGGCCTCCGTTTGAATTGGAGAAGGCTACAAGTTCATTGGCCACATCCTCTGCGGTCTTGAAAAGTTTCTTGAACTGCACGGTGGATGTTTCACCACAACGGACTATTTCTTTTATTTTTTCGGCTGTCATATCAATATTGGGTGTGATATTGAATACAAAGTTACTGAAAAATAATCACCTGTGAAAGAGGTGATTTGATTTTGTCTAAATCGGCAAGAGATATGGCGGCGAAGTGTTGGCGGCGTATAGCCTTCGTATCGTGACGGTGGCAAGCCACTGACACAATACGACCGCAATCCGCCTATGGGCGAAAGCTGAAGTCCGGCTCACTGCGGCGCCGTGCGGATCTGCGTCTTTTGTGCCGCAGTTGCCGCGCGACGAGCCTCCGCTATCCCGACTTACCGACGCTTTCGCCTTGTATGGAATTTCACCGCCATATCACTTGCTGATTACAGGCGCCAACCTAAGAAACAATCCCGTCGCCCGGTCAAGTCCATGACATTGGCCGTGTGTCGGGATACTTTCTTTTTTCGGGGGCGCATTATCCCTATTCCATTTAGTACAATCCTATGCTGCCCGATGAGGGCAGCAGGGATTATGTTGTCTTGGCCTTTCATACGGGGAAGCCTATTTGAACTAAGCGTGCCACCGGCATGTGGGCAGGTATAAGTTGCTTGCCATGATTAAACGTGTGGCAAAGCGACATTCACCGCTACGCTGAAAAATCTCCACAATCTGCGATGTAGTATTTTTCATCTTCACGGTGAACATCACTTCATTATGCCCCACGTCTTGCAGGTGTCAAGCAACTCATACAGCCACACTGTCTTTGGACGCATGGTTAAAAAAAAGCTCCCACCGATATGAAAGCCACAAGAAAACATAAGGATTTTAGGTCAAGGCAAGCTCACCAAACCTCCTATCAATACCGCATAAGTAAGGCGGTCAAGGTGGTGGCAGTCATCATCGGAGCGGTTATCGGGATAGCGTTGTGGGCGATAGCGAAACCCATATTGAGAGGTTTAGGCTGGCTCATATCAATTCTCACCGCAATCGGAGCAATCTATTGGATATTAACTCTATAAAATTTACGACTATGGCAACGAAAGAAAACAAAGGCACACGAGCCTTCAACGACACCATCAAGGCTTATCTTGAAGAGAGAGCCGAGAATGACGCACTATTTGCAGTCAGGTTCGCAAACCCCTCAAAGTCAGTGGAGGACTGCGTGACCTATATCATCAACCAAGTGAAGAAAAGCGGTTGCAACGGATTTGAGGACGCCGAGATTTACGGCATGGCAGTTCACTATTGGGAAGAAAACGAGATTGAGGTTGGCAACCCAATCAACTGCAAGGTGGTGGTAAACCATACGGTAGAACTCACCGAGGAAGAAAAGGAACAGGCACGGCAGGACGCCATCAACAAACTCCGTGACGAGGAAATGGCAAAAATGCGCAGACCCTCACAGCCGAAGAAAACCACCGAGAAAGAAACCGCAAATGTTCAACCCAGTCTATTTGACCTCTAACACATTACGACTATGAAACCCAAGACCGCAATACAAAGGAAAGTGGCTCAACTCTCAGCCACCTTGCGACCCCTCACCCCTAAACAGATACAATGGGCATACGACCACTGCGTTGAACATATCGCCTACCGAGCCAAGAGCGGAACAATGACCTGCTCCGACTGCGGACACCAATGGAAAAGTGGGAACGGCAGTCTATGTGACACCCTCGCAGGTTGCAAATGTCCCCACTGCGGTGCTGAACTCAAAGTGCAGGACACTCGCAAACGGACATTCAGACACACGCAATATTTCAGCGTAACCACCACCTACAAAGGCTTTCAGGTAATCAGAGTGTCGCAGTTGCGCTTTGAGAGCAAGAAAGGCGAGCCAATGAAATTCTACTGCCATGAGGTTGTGCAGCGTTGGATTTCACCCGAAGGGAAGGTAGTGAATATGGCGTTACTCCGAGGATTTCCATTCTTCTATTGTGACCTTTGGGCATTGGACAGCGAAATGGAGGTACGCCCGAACAACTCCCTATATGACGATGTATGCCAATGGAGCGATGAATATCCTGCAAAGAGATATATCCCCCAACTCAAACGCAACGGCTTCAACGGTAAATTCTACGGCATTATGCCCGTGACGCTGATGAAGGAACTCCTATCCAATCCACCGGTTGAAACTCTGATGAAAGCCGGGAAGATAAACGAGATGAAACACTTTATCAACAATCCGGAAAACGGCAGAAAGTATTGGGACTCCTACAAAATCGCAATGCGCCACCGCTACCAAATCAACAACCTCTCCCTATGGTTCGACTACCTGCGTATGCTTGACCGATTGGGCAAGGATGTCCGCAACCCCAAGAACATCTGCCCTGCGGATTTCATCAACGCACACGACACAATCAGCCGTAAGATTGAGGCTATCCGCAGGCGTGAGCGTGAGGAACAGCAACGCAAAATAAACGAGGAAAGGTTACTCCGAGAAAAGAAGAATGAAGAAAAGTTCAACACTCTCAAAGCCAAATTCTTCGGATTGGTGATAACCGACAGCGAGATTGAGGTGAAAGTATTGGAGAGCATTGAGGAATATCTCAATGAAGGTGAAACCCAGCATATCTGCGTATTCTCATCGGAATACTATCTTAAAAAAGACACGTTGGTGTTGTCGGCAAGGATTAACGGCACTATCATAGAAACCGTTGAGGTTGACTTGAAGACCCTAAAAGTGGTGCAATGCCACGGCAAGTACAACCAAGACACCGAGTATCACGACCGTATCATAGACCTTGTGAACTCCAACGCCAAACTAATCCGAGAGAGAATGACTGCCTAAATGTTAACCCGACTACCGATTGAAATATATCGGTAGTCACAAAACCCACCGATTATGAACGTGACATTTGAACATACGACAGTAGTCTATGACGACAAGATAGCCGAGGTGCTGATAGGTTTTGTGAACCATATACTTATAGCATACAACGAAGAAACATTAAGGCGATTGGTAGCCGACTATACCGAAAGAACGGCATTTGACAAATACTTCGTCTATGGCTACGGCAGAAACCATCTATGGGTATCGCAAAAGAAAATCACCGACCCCGAAAAGGTATTCAATTATCGCATACTGATTGTAAAATTCTAAAATTCACTGATATGGCAACGAAAATGACAAGAGACGGTGTATCTACCACCGTCAGCGGAGAACAATACGAAAAGTTCTATTCCTCCCACCGAGGTAAAAAGGTCATACGCATAATGTATGATTGGAGAAATCCCGAAACAAACGAACTTTTCTCCTGCGTAGCTCCCACTCTCAAAGAGTGCAGACAACGCCGTGATGAATGGCTGAAAAAGAAACTATAATTGACCTGCCATAGTCAATGTGAAAGGCTGAATGACCTCGTGATGAAGTCATTCAGCCTTTTTCGCTCAAAATTTCGGCCGCCACAGGCGGCGATAAAATAGACCTAATTCTGAATAATTGTTTTATCGGATAATCTAAAATACCGTAATGCCTCAGTAAAAAGGCACTTCTCGGTTTTATCCCATTGGTTTTCCTTACATTCTATTGATATTTTAGATAATTCTTCCTGATTTTCTTTACTACAACTTTTATACCATGGACAAATAGTATTTGATTTTCCACATTGAAAACGAATAATCAGAATCTCCAAACTTCTTAAAGTTGCTGTATCTAAATTTTTAGGGAATATATGGATTTTATCAGATTCCACGAATGGTAAGCCATAATAATTGGTTAATTTATTCTCAAAAAGTTCTCTATTAAAAATCTCTCCACTAAAAAACATTTCAAGGAACAAGTTCCGGTCATTCGCTACTTCAATCTGAATATTCTCTATAACCTTATTATAATATTGTAAATCATTTCCAATAGATATTTGCAGATATTTTTTATATCTATCTAAGAAATTAATTAACATTTGTTTAAGCGAAAATTTATTGCCCTCGATAACGACGATATTATTCATTATACGCTTATATAAGACGTGCCAATCTGTTATAGAGTCATCCTTTATCACGTATGCACCTTCAATAAATGCAACTCCGGGATTATCATGTTGTAATGCTCCATAACATAGAGTAACAATCAAGTTTTCATCTTGTTCCGTTGTAACCTTACGCCCTGTTATATATTCAAAAATTTTAATACCTGATAAATATGGAACTATATCATGTTGAACAATTGGATTAATTCTTGTTTGAATTATGTGCGCCATAGTTTCTATCACGCAAGTGTAACCGAACTTAAACGCAGATTCCAACGCGACATTGTAGTCATAATCATAAGCTCCTATTTCTACGGCAGATTTGTTTTTTCTTGCTTTTGCAATATTTTGAGTAACTATTTCAATATCATCAACAGCACAACGGGCAGTTTTATCACCTTTGACTCTATTAAAATAAGCAATATAATCAGCCATGGGAGAACATATAGTGGAGAGATCAATAGGTAATATGATTTCAGCTTTATTTCTACAATATTCTATGAATAAAATACTTGCACGAGCAAAAGCTGTACATATATTTAATCCAAATAATGTCATTATATGTTGCAAATAATGCACATATTCATGTACAAACTTACCCATATCCACATTAGACAATTCAGATATTGATCGAGAAATATCTCCCTCAATATACATGTGAATATGATTTGTATCGTACTTGCTGGCAGTGCCATTTAGGTAGTCATAGTCAAATAATTCCATACGCAAAATTAATCAAAAAAAGAAGATTAATCAATAATAACTGACTAATCTTCTTGTAGCTATCACTTAGAGAACAAAGTGGCGAACTCGGTCAAGCGGCGTTGGTGGAGTTGTTTGTGAAACTTACCTTTGTAGCGACAGTGGGCGGTGTAGGACTTGAAGATGTCGCGGTTGCCGGATTTCAGTTTTTTCAGCACGGTGGATTTCTGGACTACGCCGGGTCCGCAGTTGTAGGCGAGGCAAGCGAGAAGAAGGCTGTCCTTGCCGTACTGGGTGTAGAGGGCACAGAATTTTCTCAGGTCTTTCCGCAGAAGTGCGTCAGCCTGTTTCTCGGTGAGTTGCACACCTCGACGGTATGGTTCTCCCGGCTGAACTTGGTGCCCATAGCCAACGTATGGCCAATGTCTCGGCTTATGGAGCGTTTCAAATTTCTTGATGATTATCACGGCTCTCTCGAATGGCGGCAGATCCATGATGTTTATCTTCCGCCCGGCGGCGTTGCCCACCATGACGGTGAGCAACGCGAGGAACATCAACAGGAGTTTCTTCATCGGATAACCGGATTTACGGGTGTCACAATCGGACCGGCAATCTTGCCGCCGTCATCATCGCCGCTGTCCTTGCCGTTGAACTCGAAAGTCTGCTCCCACGGGGTAGAGCCGAAGTTATCCTCAACTACCACAAGGAATTTATGGGCGTCGGCTGATTTGGCTGTGTAGTTCAGTCGGAATGTCTTGCTTTCGAGCAACACACGGTCGTTGTTGACCAGCACCGGGCCATCAACGAGTTTGAGCGTGCCTTCACCGTCATACTGGAAATAGCGGATTGTGTAGAGGGTGTTGGCATAGTTGCCTTCGGGGATAATCTCAAAGCGCAGCTCCACGGTCTGCCCCTGCGTGATTTTGTCGGCGAATGGCATCACTTCCACCATGAAGGGATAGGACTGCTGTACGTCGAGGTCGTCGGAGCATGAAGTGAGGCCGCACACGGCAGCGATTACAAGGGTGAGAATGGCGATAACGCCGAATGATTTTTTATTGGATTTTTTCATTTTTCGTATTTTTTAGAGTTTTATTCTTTTTGATTTTTTCGGATTGAGCGACATAAGATAGTCGTTCAGATCCTTGTGATTCGGGTAGAGAGCCGATTTGTCCATTACCCTGTCGCCGAACTCGCGTTGAAGTCTGGCGAGTGCGTTTCGCCCTGCCTCATCGTTGTCGAGGTAACACAGGATAAGCGGATAATCCGTTAGAGCCGGGATAGCCTTGCCGATGTTGGCGACCGAGTTGAGGACGACGGTGTCTGTGCCGTCATTGAAACCGAGGCGTTCAGCCGAAAGAAAGTCTATAAAGCCTTCAAAGACATTGCACCGGGGATTACCATTATTAATATGGGTGATGTGCTTTGGCGGATAACTCCCTTTGAAGAAGGCGTTTCGCAGTTCAAAACCATGTGCGTTGTTCTCAAAGCCGATGGCATAAAAGGATTTTCCATGCAACTTGTAATCCACCTGCACACAATAGCGTTGGGCGATGTCGGCGGGTATGCCACGGTTGGCGAAATAGCGAAAGAGAGCCGGAGATACCAGTTTTGACACCCGCACATCCTCAAATGTCGGTTCTTCCACGAATGGCAGCGGCTTGTAAGGCTCTGCCACGGGCATATTCATCGTTTCGGCGATATATTTTGCCTGCTCGATGAAGTCTGATTTACCGGAGAGTTGACCCGCAAGGGTGAAAATATCGCCGCCCTCACCCGTACCAAAATCGTACCATACACCCTTGCCGGGTCGTACATGGAATGACGGTCTGCGCTCGTTGCGGTACGGGGCATAATACCACAGACCCTTGCTGTCGCGCCCTGTCGGGTCATAGCCGAGGTGATGGAGAAAATCCACGAGGGATATTCCCTTGATAACGTCTATGTCCATAGGCTAAAACCGCATTTTGCGTTTGGGCTTGGGCGTCTGTTGCTTGGGCTGTTCTTTCGGCGGCTGTTTTGGCAAACCCGGATCACTGATGGTAAAGCCTATCACCAAAACTTTGGCTCCCGGTCTTTCATACTTGTCTGTGAACTCGCATGATTTGTATCGCTCCAGATTTTTCATCTGCGTTGCGATATATCTTGTCAGTTCTGCTCGGCTTTCTTTATAGGTAATCTCGGCAGCCAGCCTATAAATATCACCGCAGAACAAATCATCCTCAGTGTCATACCAATAGTTCTTTTCAGTATCCACCACGGTTCTTATTGGTTCGCTGAAAGCATAGGGACAATCAAACATCAGCAGTTTGCCGTCACGTTTAAGAGGTTCAAAACCGATAGCTTTCATGAAATCGACAATGGGGATATTGTTTATGTCAATTTTTACATCCGGGGATAGCGGTTCAACCTTTGCTGTCACTTTGGGCGTTTCAGGCTTGCCGACGGGCATAGCCACCACAACATTGCCCTCGGCTTCCTCGCCGTTGGCGGTCACTCCGTAACTTTTTACCTCACGGATATTTTTCATCTGCGTGGCGATGTATAGGTTCAACTCGGAGCGGTTGCAGCTCCCGGTCAACTCGTAGGCGAGATCATAAATGCCGCCGTAGTATTTTTCGGGTTCTTTGCTGTCGTACCAGCCGTTCTTTTCGGCATCCACCACCATAGTGGCGTTGCGGTCGGCTGAATACGGGGCATTGTATGTCAGGCGGTTGCCTTCTCTCTTTATAGGCTCATAGCCGAGAGCCTTCATAAAATCCTCCAATGGAAGATTTTTTATGTCGAGGTCTATCACAATCAATCCCATAGGCTCATTCTATTATGAATTTGACACCGACACCATACTGCGTATGGAAATGGCCTGTTGAGTTGCCGAACACAAACCGCTCTTTTACGTTGGCGGTCAGGGCGATTTTATCCGAGAGATAGAAATCGGCTTGCAGAGTGAGTGCGCCACCATAGATGAAGGCGTCGCCATTGTGGAGCGTCGAGCCATCGGGTAAAACCTTATCGCCCCAGTTCACCGTCTCATATCCGCCGAGAGCTGACACGCCGCCATATAGGTGGAATGTCTGCGAATAGTCGCTGATTAGGTGCAGGTTGTAGCCGACCTCACCCGTGAACTGTGCCACGGGGATACGCCCTTTCTCGCCGTAGGGTTTGCAGATCTGGAGATACTCGCCGCCGAAACTCCATGTGTTGGCGTTACCCTTGAACACCGAGTAATAAACCCCGAATGAATAACCGCAGTCGCGGGATTTGCCGGTATAGAAACCGTCTGCCATGTCAGCCTTGATTTCAACCGCCGACATACCGGGGAGGCATCGCTGGGCCATTGCCTGCCCTGCGAACAGGGCAAGCATGGCAGCGATTATGAATATCGCTTTTCTCATCATTGTTAATCTGATTTCTGGATTTTACTGAATGGATAACTCATCAATCACGTTGGCTCTCACTATATCCTCATTCTCAACGACGAAGGACTGATGGCGACCGCCTTCCTTTTCGGCGACCTCGATAACGAGCTGCTTGTCATCGGGAATTGTGAATTTCTCCAGAGCAAACACCGTTCTCTCGGACTGCTTGCCACTCACAACGGTTACATAGTTCTGGGCGCGGAGCGGTTCAAGCACCTGCTCCTGCATGGCGGTTCGCTTGATAACCTTCTTATCCACAATCTTGAACGATACAAAGTCAATGTCGAATGGGATATTGCTGGTATTCTTGATTTCGGTGTGGAAATACAACAGGCCATTGTTGGCATAGATGGATTTCAGGAGGAATTGCACCCCGAAACGCTTTGAGCCAATATGCTTTATCTCGCGTTTGTTCTGCTTGTATATACTTTTCATAATCAACTTGACAAGCATAGGACTTTCGCAGCCGAGGCGTTCAAGATAGATTTCCTGCGCATTGTTCGGGCGGTTCACCGCTTCGCCGTCGTGGATGAAGTCGGTCATCTCGATGTTGAGCAACAGCGGTTCTTTGGCGAATTTCACGTTGAACGAATAGTATGATCCATCCTCGGTGATTACCGACAGGTTTGTTTCCTGCTTGAAGGACTTGAAGGCTGATTTGACACGCAGCACGTTCTTCGCTCCGTCGGTAAGACCGGCTACGAGGTTCTCGTTGCCTAAGTCAACGTACACTATTTCAGCGGGAAAGATGATGTGCGTAGTCTTTTCATAGCACACTTCGAGGGCATGGGGCGGTATCATGCGGTCAAATCCGACCTTGCGGGTAAGACCGCTGAACTTGTCACCGTCGGTGTAGTTCTCGCCGTACACGTTTATGTCGTGTTCGGCTACCTGTTCGGTGTCAGACGATACAGAGTTATCGGTGTTTTCGATTTTGTTGCCACCCTTGACGCTACCGGCGTTGGCGGCGACTGCAAAGCATATCACAGCTATTGCAGCGAGAAGAATTGTTTTTAATTTCATCTGTTTGGATTTTAGTGTTGTGGTTTAATCGTTTTCGGGTTGGTGGAGCATGACACGGTATCCTGCTTTGAGGTGGACTTTCACGGTTCGCATTTTCTTGGTGAGATACTGCGACACCCCGTTGATAAGCCCCCGCCCCACATCGGACGCTATCTGCGCTCCCGTATTGGTGGAGATGTTGATTGAACTGCCCATAGTGCTGCCCATGTTGGCACCGATCTCGTGCAAGGCATCGGACTCCATATTGCCGGGGATGTTGATACCCTCCTGTCCGTTGGAGTCATAAACAAGCAGCTCCACATCATAAATCGAGCCTTGACACTCTATGGAGGATATTTCAATCTCCAGCCTTTCGCCCTGCACTCTTGCAGAGCCTATAATGGTTGTGTTCCGGGGGATAAGGCGGTTGCCGACCCACATAGGTTCGGTGGTACGGAGTTTTACACTTTCACCGTCTATGACGGTCTGATTACCGGCGACAACCGCCGAAATAGTATTCTTGGCGACCGCCCTCATCGTTCCGACCGAGGTGTTAAAACCTCTCACGGTTGATGTCTGGCTAAGCGATGACACCACATTGCGGTTGACCTGTGCCACGGGTTGAACATCCCTTTTGCCCTTTTCCTCGGTTTGTGGCGGTGCCTGATAACCGGCATTGGCGTTGCCGTTGCCCATGTATTGCGCCGCAAGCTGGTATGACCGTTCCAACATCGCCATGTCGTTGGACTGTTGCGCCTGTTGCTGTGCCATAGCGTTCTGCGCCTCCAATTCGGCAATACGCTCATTCAGAGCATCCATCTCAACATTGTCGGTGCCGGTATCTTCCACATAGAAATCCTGTATGGACGCCTGAGCCTGTCGGTAAGCCTCGGCGGAGGATTGTATCTGTTCGGTCATGACCGGCGCAGCGGGAACAGTGTCGAGCGATGTTTCAAGCACCGAGATGGTACTATCCTGTGCGGCCTTGTCCTTTTGGGCCTCGTCAAGCGCATAAGCCTCGCGTTTCGTGTCGCTTATGCCGTCGCTTGAACCCTCCGGCAACTCCATGTTCGCCTTGCCGTGGGCGGTGCCGTTATCCCCGTCGGGAAGGAAGATTAGCCACAGGCACACGAGGCACGACAGTGACAGCAGGGTGAACACCGCCAGTTTTTTCACCTTCTGGCGCTCCGCCTCGGTCTTGGGCATGATACGGTCTTTCAGTTTATCCAATATCTTCATAGGGCGGGAGTTTTAAGGCGTCAGGATTATCCGTTGCCGGAAGTTCGAGATTGTGGATGTGCGACGGCTCTATGTCGCGTGACTGCCCTTTGCCGATCTTATAGCAGGCATGGCCGAACACGAAGAATGCCGTCAGCAGGAACACGGTGAAGGCCACCGCCACGACACGCATACGCCTTTTGTGCGGCATGGCGTCGCATTTCGCCCTGATCTGCCCTTTGAGCCGGGCGGTCTTGTCGCGCCATACATTATTATATATGGCCGCGACGCTTGATTTGATTTTCAGATTCATCTGTATGGATTTTTAGTGTCTATCGTTTTGTCGTTATTATATCCCTGTTTTCAAGGATGGTCAGCCCCTCTATCATGAAGCCGTTGGGATTGTCGTCCGAGCGGGTGGTGTTCGACAGGCGGCAACTTGTGACAAGCGACCTCTCCGTCACGTTGCTCTGGCGGATAATCATCTGCCGGGCGTAGGTCTTGGCGGTGTATGGATAATTGTTGAAATCGCATACCACGCTGTCAACCTGTAACACCTGATTGATATTGCCTGCGATTATGCGGTTGTAGTAACCCTTCTCCACATAATCCGAATAGTAGTTATAGGCGCTCCTGTCGGCGAGTGTCAGCGCACGGTCGATATTGTTCTCAATAGCCGACTTCTCAGGCGAGAGGGTGAAGAACAGCTCATGAAAGCGGCGCACGTGTTCACGGGCCTCGGCCGGCCTGTTCTGCTCCATGTCCTGCGACAAGGCGAGCATAAGGCTCTTGCCGTTGTCAAGGACATATATCTTTTCACGCTGTTTCTCGGCGAAATTGAGCGACACGCACACCGCCGAGATCGCCACCACTGCACAGAGGCTCACGACGATAATCCCGAAAAGGCGTATCTGCCGGAAAGAGGATTCGATGTTTTTTAATGATTTGAATTCCATTTTAATACCATTTGAATATTATTTGAGCAGTTTGCCTATCCGTCCGACGGCATTGCCCGCCACACCTCCGGCGACACTGCCGGCCCATGACCCGCCGGTCATGGCAGTGTTGTTGATCGAGCGGTTGTAGCTGCCCATGCCTCCGGCCTGTATGATCCAGCCCGCCACAGTCGGGATTGTGAAATAGCCGATTATTCCAATCACCATAAAAAGCAGATACGCGGTATTGCTGCCGTCAAGGTCTGCCGACGGGTTGTTTGTCAGCTCCGAAATGTCATTCTGCAACATCAATACCTGTATCTTGGCGAGTATGCTCGAAAAGAGGTCGGCCACCGGGAGCCACAGATAGGTCTGTATGTATCGGCACAGCCACTGCACGAGCGTGTTCTGGAAACCGTCCCATACCGATATTGCAAAACTGATGGGTCCCAGTATCGCCAGCACCACGAGGAAGAAAGTGCGTATCGTGTCGATGGTGAGCGATGCCGCCTGAAAGAGCAGCTCCAACAGTTCGCGCATGAGGTTCTGAAACCATTTCTTGATCTTATAGAGGCCGCGCTCCACATACATGCCGGCGGCGGTGCCTATCTCGGTCACGCCCAGTTCGTCTATCTGCCTGTCAAACTCGGCGTCATCCACAAGGTAGGCGGTTGACGGGTCACGCATCATGGCTTCATATTCCAGGCGGTCTTTCTCCTCGCGGTATTTCTGCATATCCAAAGTCTGGCCGTCCAGCATAGAGGCGGTGCCCTGCACAATCGGCGACATCACGGAGTTTATGGTGCCCAATACCACAGTCGGGAAAAACATTATGCACAGGCCGATTGCGAAAGGACGCAGCAGCGGGAACACATCTATCGGTTCGGCGTTGGCCAGCGACCGCCATATACGGTAGGCCACATAGAACAGGGCGCCCAATCCGGCTATCCCCTGCGCGACACCGGCCATGTCGGAGCACATAGGCATCATCTCGTCGTAGAGCGACCGGAGGATGGTGTGCAGGTTTGAGAAATCTATCGCGCACAGCATAGGCTACCAGTATCTTTCGGCCCCCTTGCCGTATAGGTTGACGACTCTCTGTGTGTCCGCCTTCTTCTTGGCGCGGAGGTATGACACGCTGATATTCTTGTTGGTGAAATATGCCGTCAGGTTGCGGTAGCGCAACATCTCCTTATAGCACCTGTCCACCACATCCATGCGCTCCTTGTCGGTCATGGATAACGTTGTGATGTTCACCACATTCTTCAGCTCGCCTAATACCCCGTTTGCCTCTTCCAGAATACGGGTGTACCCGGAGGCTATCGCCGACAGCTCGGAGGTGGTGAAGTTGGGGTCGGTCAGCATTTTCTTGTAGTTGTTCACATAGTTGGAGCTTATATCGCCCAGCATAAGGATTGTCTGCTGCACCTTGCGGGCGTCGCGCACGAGGTTGTTCACCGATTTCAGGGCGTCGTAGTATTTCTTTGACTGCTCGTAGATCTTCACCGTTTCCTGAAAGTTGTTGAGCATGTTTTTCGCCGTCGAGGTACTCTGCACCAGCTCCTTTGACGAGTTGACTATGCTTTGGGCTATGTTCGACGGGTCTATCACCGTCCACTGGGCCGAGGCCCTGCCGGTGCCCAACAGCAGGCACACGGCGATAAGTGGGATTATGAATCTTATCTTTTTCATTTGAAATTTTTGTTTTGGTTTGTTTTTCAGTTTATTTTCGCCGCCATACGGCACACGGTTTTTGCGGCTGCGGCAAAGAGCCTCAAAGTGATTGTCAGGAGGGCCGCGAGAAAGAGTGCAGGAACTGCGACGGCCTTTATTACGGTTTTCAGAGCCTTCATACATCGCCCTTTCTCCTTTCATCTGCAAGCTGCCGTATGGCGAACTCGATATTGCCGTCATACTCACGCGCCACACGCTGAACTTCAATTTTCTCCGTTTCCTCGGTGGTATAGGCGAGATATTCCTCCGGCGACACCTCGGTTGCATAGACCGCCGACTGTGTTCCGCCTAATCCTATCCACACCTCCTTGTAGAGCCGGCCGGGGCTGTTGGCCAGATTTATGGAGAGTATCTGCGATTTCTCCTTGTCGGTCAGCCCCAACAGCGATTGTATCTGCCCGAACTTGTTCATATACTTGCGCTGGTCAAGGAGTATCTTGCAGTCGGAGTTGTTGATGATGGAGTCTTTCACTATCGGCGACGAAATGATGTCGTCAACTTCCTGTGTCACCACCACGGCCTCTCCGAAATACTTTCTCACGGTTTTGTATAGATAGCGGATATATCCGGCCATGTTAGCCGAGGCGATGGCCTTCCAAGCCTCTTCGATCAGTATCATCTTGCGGATACCTTTGAGGCGCCGCATTTTGTTGATGAACAGATCCATGATTATTATCGTGGTCACGGGGAAGAGGATGGCATGGTCTTTTATCGCGTCTATCTCGAAGACGATGAACCGCTTGTTGAGCAGGTCGAGCTGCCGGTCGGAGTTAAGCAGGTAATCATATTCGCCGCCCTTGTAGTACGGCTCCAGCACGTTCAGGAAACTGTCAATGTCAAAATCCTTCTCGCGCACACGCTTTTCCTCCAGAACCTTGCGGTATCCGTCACGCACGAACTCGTAGAACCCGTTGAAAGACGCCTCGGTGCCCGGCACGTTCCTCATCCGGTCGATGAACAGCGACAATGCCGTCGATACTGCGTTTTCCTCGGCGCGTGTGGCCTCTTCCTTCTTCCAGAGCGTGAGCAGCAGGGTCTTTATGCTCTCGCGTTTCTCTATGTCGAAAGTGTTGTCGCCGACATAGAAAGGGTTGAAGGCTATCGGGTTGTCGTCGGTATATGTGAAATACACCCCGTCGTCGCCATGTGTCCTGCGGTTTATAAGACCGCAAAGGCCCTCGTAGGAATTGCCAGTGTCTATCAGGACGATATGCGCTCCCTGTTCGTAATACTGGCGCACCATGTGGTTGGTGAAAAACGACTTGCCACTGCCCGACGGCCCGAGGATGAACTTGTTGCGGTTGGTGGTTATGCCCCTTTTCATCGGCTCGTCGGATATGTCGAGGTGGATAGGTTTGCCGGTGAGCCTGTCCACCATCTTTATTCCGAATGGCGAAAGGCTGCTGCGGTAGTTTGTCTCGGCGGTGAAGAAACAGGCCGCAGGCTCGATAAAGGAATAAAAACTTTCCTCGGCGGGGAAATCCCCCTGATTGCCGGGTATCGCCGCCCAGAACAGTGTCGGGCAGTCGATGGTGTTGTGCCTCGGCATACACCCCATCACGGCGAGCTGGCTGCCGACATCGTTTTTCACACGGCGCAGTTCTTCCGGGTCATCGCTCCATGCCATCACGTTGAAATGCGCCCTGACCGATGTGAGGCCGTAACTATGGGCCTCGTTCAGATAGCGGTCTATCCACTCCTTGTTTATGGAGTTGGAGCGGCTGTAACGTGAAAGGCTGTTCATGTTGCGTGCCGTTTTCTCGAACTTTGCCAGATTCTCGTCGTGGTCGTCTATAAGGATATACTGGTTATAGATGTGGTTGCACGGCAGCAACAGACCTACGGGCGACGCAAACGACAGGCGGCAGTCGGAGCGGTCGGTGGAAAGACGCTCATAACGGTTGTCGGTGTCAACCTTCGACGGCAGGTCGTCGGTATCCGACAGCGTGTGCAGGCACAGCAGTTTGTCGCCTATGCGCATTTCCTTCGCCGAGAGGTCCATATCCTCCAGACAGGCGGTGTCGCTGCCGGACAGCGAGAGGTATCTCTCTATTATGCCCGATGTTGTGCCGGTGCCGACAATCTCATCATCAGCCAGACGGCGCAGCGATATGTGGCCTGTGTCGTTGAGTATGCGCTCGAACTGCTCGACAGCCTCCATGAAACGTGTCACCGCCTCGCGGTCTATCTCTTTCGGTACGATATGACCCCGGCAGAGAGTGGAGAAGTTGGACTGTTGGCGGGCACGTTCCTTTGTGGTCTTTGTCAGGAACAGGTAGCATTTGTGATCCAGATACGGGCGCTCGTTGAAATGACGCTCGAAGGAGCGGTCAAGGAAGCTCAGGTCATCTTTTTGCAAATCCGGTCTGTAATTCTCCGACATGAACCAGTCTTGCTTATGCACGACGGAGAAATGCGGCAGCACCTTGATTGCCTTGCACCATGCGGCGTGCATGGCCTCGTATTCGGCTGATGTGACGGTGAACAATTCCGGCAGCGTGACCTCATAGCACACGGTGACATCTGCGTCTTTGCTGATTATGCAGCCGTGTTCCACCGCAAGCAGCGGCAGCTTGTTTTCCAAAGTTGTGGCTTTCAGTGTGTTCCTCATGCGGCCACCCCCTTTCTCACAATGCGCCCCACACGGCGGCGGTTGATGATATAGCGCGGGTGGTATTTCGCGGCGGCTCTTTTCATCAGGCCGTGTTCTCCGTATTTGGCATTGAGGTGGAATGTGTACCACACGAGCATTGAGCCTGACACTATGCCGAACCCGACACATACCCACTGGCCGACGCCCGCGACATACATTATCACGAATACGACGAACAGCGACAGCAGCCCTCCGGCGAAGATAAAGAGGTATTGCGCCTTCAGCCCCTTGTACTCCACACTCCTGCCTATGCCCTTGTTGATTGAATACTCCATATCACACATTGTTATATAGTGCGGTTTAGAGGAAGAAGGAGCGCAGGATAGTGGCGGCGACGATGAGGAAGATACAGGCGCCGAACCATGACGCGGCGGTCTTGCTGGTGTCGGGATCGCCCGACGACCATTTGCTGTAAACCTTGATACCTCCGATAAGGCCCACTATGGCGCCGATGGCATAGACCAGTTTGGTGCCGGGGTCGAAATACCCGGTCACGAGCGATGTCGCCTCGTTGATACCGGCCATGCCGTTGCCGGCGGCTGCGGCCCTTGCCACTGTGCAGAATCCGGCAAGCACTCCGAGAAGGAAACGGAGCTTGATGTTTTCGATTTTCGCTTTGATTATTCTAATCATAAAATCTTTTTGGTTTTGTGCGGCGGGAGTTGGATTGCTCCCGCCACGGGTTATTGATTCAGTTGTCTTGGATTTTAGTGTATGGCTCAGTTCTTGAAATCAAGGATGTTGAAATCCTCGATGTTGTCAGGCACGCTCTTGGCGGCTTTAGGCTTGGGAATATCCGCTTTTTTCTTCTCTGCGTCTTCGGCGGCGTCTATCTGCCCGGCGGCGTAGTCGGTGAGCATGTCACGGAAGTTGGAGTGCAGCGGTTCTGGCAGCGACACCACGAGGTTTGTGCCCTCGACCGACAGGAGCGCCTTTACAGCGGCCCTCTTTTCCTGTGCAGTGGCGGTGCTGTCTTTCAGCGTTGTAAGCCCTTTGTTCAGCTCGTCAAACGAAATTCCGTCGCCGTCATCATCGGCAGGGGCGGCGGTCTGCCCCTCGGCCGGACCCTCCAGTCGGTTATCCTCAAACGCCTTGTCTATATCCTTTTCGGCCTCGAAACGCTTGCCGGGAGCGTCGTTATCAGCGTTCACTGTGGTGTCGGTGTGCCGTGGCGTATCGTCAAACTCGGTGTCTTTCTCGTTGAGATACTCTTTAACCTCAGACCTCACCATGCCGGGTAGCATACCGGCGACAGCGGCGCGTATGTCCTCTATGCGGACGGTGCTTTTCGGCACGAGGTCTTCATCGTCTTGGGGCGCGGTGTCACCGGTGCCCGAGGTGTTTATCTTCATCTCGGCATGAACCTCGTCCTTGTTTTTGCCGAAATTGATACGCACGTTGCCGCGAAGGAAGAAGAACCAGATGATGGCTACATTGGATAGTAGCAGCAATGTGAGCAGGATTTTCATAGGCGGTGGGCGGGGCTGGCGTGGAACAGCGATTTGATTACTGCGGCGTTGCGCTCGAAGTGGTCAAGGATTATTTCCTCGACATAGGCGCCGATGGACGCCTCGCCCTGACCCATCACGCCGGCATACTTGGCGATACGGTGCACGAGGTCACGGTTGACGAATATACCCTTGCGGGGCGATTCTATGCGGTTGCGCGACAGAAAGCGGTCGAGGTATTCTTTCTCGGCCTCTTTCGTTGCAGGGGATGTCACCACGTTGGCGGTGCCGTGAAACTCTATTTCCTCCGGAAATCCGGAACTCTTTTTCTTTTTGGTCTTGTTGAAGAACATAGCTATTTTGTGTTATAATTTTTTGTTGTTGCATTTGGCGAATATGCTTTGAAGCACCCCGTCATTCTCTTTGAGGAAGTTGGTGAGCACGTTGTTGAGGAAGTTTGACAACGCGCCGCGCTGGTTTGAGGCGGTCTTCACGAACCGTTGCAGCTTTTCATGCAGCTCGGAGGTTATAAGCACCTGCCTTGCGGGATACGGGGAGGCCGAATTGCTTTTGTCAAGCACGTATGTTTTCAGGAACCGATATTCGTCCTCGCTGAACCCGTCTGCCTGTGCGTCATTATTACAGTCATCGGGCGCCTGCGCTGTCATATCCTCTTTTTTCTGCCGGGAGGCGGGCGGAGCCGGTTTAGGCCGCAGGGCATGGAGGAACTCTTGGCCTTTTTCATGTATGTCTTTGTCCTCGGCCATGCTCAGATACCCATTATGCCCGTTATTTCCTCGGCGACTGCCTCTATGCCGCTCCCTTTGAGCGATATTCTGTCAGGGGGCAGGACTGTGGAGCGGAACACGCTGAAACGCTTTTCGCCCTGTCCCTCCTTTCGGAACTTGGTGCTGTCGGGCAGCACCGAATCCAGCACTGATATGCCCAGTCTGCCCACAAACTGCTCGCACAGTGTCTGGAGCGAGTCACGCTCACGCGACGGGACCTTGTTCCAAAGCATATAGAAGCCTTTTATGGCCGCTTGACCGGTGGAGATCAGGTTGTTCTGCACGATGTTGGCGAAGGCCACCGAGGATTCCATCACCATAGGGTCGGTGGTCACGGGGCAGAATACATAGTCCATCTTCGAGATTGTGGCTATCACATGGTCGTTGTTGACCGTGCCGGGCAGGTCGAAGAAGATGATCTTGGGCTGGTTCTCGCTTTCGGCATATACCTCGGCAAGCGTCAGGGCGTCTTCGGGCGTGGAGCGCTCTATGGTATATGCCGCGCCGTTGCGGGCCTTCCATGTGCGGAACACGATTTCATTGATCTTCTTGCTTTTCTCGGCAAGAAGATAGTCACGCTCCCGCAGGTCGGCAAGGTTGTACTGCGGATAGTCACAGTCGATGGCGATAAGGTCTATCCCCTTGACAAAGTAGAGATAGCTTGCCAGTACCGCCGTAAGGGTGGTTTTGCCGGCTCCCCCTTTCTGGGTGGAGATGGCAACGTAGAGTGGTTTTGCCATTCTGAATGATTTTTTAGTGTTGATAAAATGTTTTCTTGGGGAGGCACATCTGCCAACATTCGCCATCGGCCTTCGTTCCGCTTGGCTAATCATTCGGGCTGCCACTGCTGACCGGCTTTGTATCGTCTTCAGCCGAATGTGTTATGTATAATCCACTCGCGTGATGGATTTATAATTCGATATATGGGTCAATCACTCTATCGCTCCATCATTTGATTGAGTTATCGTTCAAGGGAGTTATCAATCGGTCACTCTATGGATAACTTGATAACTCACTTTATCCATCACTCCATCGATGTTTCAATCGATTGATCGATTACTCGATTTATCACTCAATCTATCGATAGATTGAGTGAGTGAGTGAGCGATTGAGCGATGTATCCATCCATTGAGTGATACCGTTATCAATACCTCGATAAATCACTATATCAATCTATCGTTCTCTAACGTGATTGAGTGAGCGATACATCGCTCCATTGAGTGATTGATGTCGTGATTGACGCTGCAAAGTAAACACCTGAATCGCTAAAATCCTAACATTTTGAGGCTTGCGACTTGCATTGACTAACGCTTGACTGATACTGACTAATCCGGGCATGGTGAATTGTTGCGGAAATGGCAGTAACTTTGCATCGTCGGAAAGATGATGAAACGGCAGTGCGGAGGCATGGCTCTTTCATTGACGGCTCAAACACCATCGGTCTTGCATATCCCGGTTATGACCGGCACCGGATTTTATGTAATGTCTGCGGTTATCCGATTTCTTTATGGAATTGAGGTTCACATGAACCCTGCAAGGTATGTGCTCTGCTGCAAACAATTAGAATTGCAGCATCGCACCCTTGCCGGTTTTCACCGGGGGAAGTCGCTCCAAAGTCGCACTTCCTTGAGCCAATAACCTTCGGTGCCTTTTACTTCATCTCTACGACAGACCCACTAAAATCTCCAAACTAATGAATCCAAAGAATTACAAAAATGCAGGGAGACATCCCAAACTTGACCCAACGGTATTCCGTTGTTCGGTCAATTTCAACGCCTCGGAGCAGGTACAGCTTCAAGCCATGCACGAAAAATCCGGCGTAGAATCTATGTCTGCTTTCATAAAATTGCAGATTTTCGGCAAGCCATTCAAGGTGTTCTACGTTGACGAGAACAGCCGCGTGTTCATTGACCGGCTTTCAGACCTCAACGCCCAATACCGCACCATCGGCGTGGCATACGACCAAACTGTGAAAGCCCTACGGGAGAATTTCACCGAGAAGAAAGCCGCCTCTGCCGTGAGGACGCTGGTAGAGGCTACACGCGAGCTTGTGGCCGTGAGCCATAAAATCGTTGAACTGGCCGCGCGATTTGACCGCGAATGGTTGCAAAAATATCGTTAGGCAACTCGCTCTACCGGGCACTTGTGTATAACGGTGAAAAGATAAACAAGGAGAACGGACGGCTTTTGGCCACCAACAAAATCTACAATGACGGCACGGGCAAGGTCAATATCGCCCGTGCCTATCAGGATTTCAAAAGTTGGATGCCGACTGCCTCACGCACCGAGCGGCCTATGGTGCATATCTCCCTGAACCCTCACCCCGACGACAGGCTGACCGACGGCGAGTATGCCCGACTCGCCCGCGAGTATCTTGAAAAGATGGGATTCAGCGATATGCCGTATCTCGTTTTCAAACATGAGGACATTGAGCGCCACCATATCCACATTGTCGCCCTGCGGGTCGATACCGACGGGCGATGTGTGTCGGACAGGAATAATTTTTACCGCAGTAAGGATATTTGCCGTGAGTTGGAAAGCAAATACGGTCTGCGTTCATCGGAGCGCCAGAAGATCACGCCCGATATGCCCATACGCAAGGTTGACCCGGCGGGCGACCTCAAGCGGCAGGTTGCCAATACTGTCAAGATGGTGGGTATGCGCTACCGGTTCCAGACCCTCGGCGAATACAACGCCGTACTCTCCTTATATAATATAAGGTGTGAGACGGCGGACGGCAGGGTCAACGGACGCGAGTATCACGGACTGGTTTATTTCGCCACCGATGACGCCGGCAACACCATCGCGGCGCCATACAAGGCGTCACGCCTCGGCAAGTTCGCAGGGCGTGACGCTGTCGAGCAACGCTTTGTCAGGGCGAAAGACAAGATCGAGCCGGAGAAGACACGGGCGATTGTGGAGCCGATACTCAACTCCTGCAACGGCAAGGATGATTTTGTGGATAGGTTGAAGGCGGCAAATGTCGATGTGCTTTTCCGCTATACGGATAAAGGGCGCATTTACGGCGTGACTTTCATAGACCACAATAATTTTGCGGTGCTCAACGGCTCCCGCCTCGGCAGGGAGTTTTCGGCAAACGCTGTCGAGGAAAGATTTAACGGCAACAGGACGGCACAGCAGCCAACGATGTCCGTCGTGCCTACGGCACAGTCCACATCTTCGCAGGGCGATCATTCGCAGCAGACCGACGGCGGTCAGCAATCACAGCCTCAGTCACCACCGACACCTGCACCAAACACCACACAGCAGGGCGCCCAACAATCCGTTGACTTTGACAATGCGCCGATATTGCCGGGTCTTGACCTGTTCCAGACAGGGCCGGGGTTCGACCCGCAGGAAGAGGCTTTCTACCGTGCCATGCAGCGGCGTAAGAAAAAGCGCCGTCGCGGGCCAAAGCTATAATCTCAAATATCATAATCTATGTCGCAACAGGAAGACGATTTAAGGGCGCTGGCGAGGATAATGGATTTCCTCCGCGCCATAAGCATACTCCTTGCAGTGGCAAACCTTTACTGGTTCTGCCCGGAGCTGAGACCGCCCGACGGGTGGTTTGTAAAGATAACGGCGAAAGTCCTCAACGGCTTTCAGTCGTCGTGCGGGATGTTCAATTCCGTGT
Source organism: uncultured Muribaculaceae bacterium (assembly GCA_910584055.1). Lineage (GTDB taxonomy): Bacteria > Bacteroidota > Bacteroidia > Bacteroidales > Muribaculaceae > Lepagella. The sequence continues at coordinate 139,056 of CAJTZS010000003.1, forward strand.
ATTTCACAAAATGGTTCTCGCTCCTTCTACTTGCAACATCGTGCTTCGGCACGAAGGGGGTGAAGAATCAAAACATAACGTGGCGCACCATCTGGGCGCTGTTGCTTTCGGGCATGGTGCTGTTCTTTTTCCCGAAAGGCCACTGGCTCATATATGTCGCCACTACCGTGACCGGCTATATATGCCTGCTGATGGCCGGGGTATGGATAAGCCGGTTGCTGCGCAACAACATGATGGACGACCGTTTCAACAACGAGAATGAATCGTTCCAACAGGAAACAAAGCTCATGGATAATGATTATTCGGTTAACCTGCCTACACGGTTCTACTACAAAAAGAGGTGGAATGACGGCTGGATAAACGTTGTTAATCCTTTCCGTGCCACCATCGTGCTGGGCACCCCGGGTTCGGGCAAGTCTTATGCGGTGGTGAACAGCTTTATCCGCCAGCAGATTGGCAAGTCATATTCGATGTATGTCTATGATTACAAGTATGCCGACCTGTCAATCATAGCATATAACGAGATGTTGAAGAACAAGGCGAAATATGTCGAGGCTTACGGCGTGGAGCCGCATTTCTATGTGATAAATTTCGATGATCCGCGACGCAGCCACCGCTGTAACCCCATTCACCCGGCTTTCATGACGGATATATCGGACGCTTATGAATCGGCATACACCATACTCCTTAACCTCAACAAAACATGGGTGCAGAAGCAGGGCGATTTCTTTGTGGAGTCGCCGATTATCCTGCTGGCCGCGATAATCTGGTATCTCCGTCTGTACGAGGATGGAAAGTATTGCACATTCCCCCATGCAATAGAATTTCTATGCCGTCCTTACGAGGATATATTCCCGATTCTCACATCTTATCCGGAGCTGGAAAACTATCTCTCGCCCTTCATGGACGCATGGCTCGGTGGGGCGGCTGAGCAGCTCATGGGCCAGATAGCATCGGCAAAAATCCCGCTCACGAGGATGATTTCACCGCAGCTTTACTGGGTCATGTCGGACAGTGAGTTTACTCTCGACATCAACAATCCGGAGGCGCCCAAAATCCTGTGCGTCGGCAACAACCCGGACAGGCAAAACATCTACGGGGCGGCGTTGGGTCTTTATAACTCACGCATTGTCAAGCTGATAAACAAGAAAGGGATGATAAAGTCATCGGTTATTATTGATGAACTCCCAACGATATATTTCAAGGGGCTCGACAATCTCATTGCCACCGCCCGAAGCAACAAGGTTGCGGTATGCCTCGGCTTTCAGGATTTCTCGCAACTGGAGCGCGATTACGGCAAGCCGGAGGCAGCGGTGGTGATGAACACCGTCGGCAATATCTTCTCCGGGCAGGTGGTGGGTTCCACTGCCAAAACGCTGTCGGAGAGGTTCGGCAAGGTTCTCCAGAAAAGGCAGTCAATATCAATCAACAGGCAGGATATCAGCACCTCTTTCAACACGCAGATGGATTCTCTTATCCCGGCAAGCAAGATTTCGACACTCACGCAGGGCATGTTTGTCGGGGCGGTCTGCGACAACTTCGATGAGCGCATAGACCAGAAGATATTTCATGCCGAGATTGTGGTTGACAACGCCACCGTGTCGGCGGAGGCGGCAAAGTACAAGCCTATCCCGGTGATACATGAATTTATCGACGAGCAGGGCAATGACTGTATGGACGAGTGCATAAAGGCAAACTATGACCGCATAAAGGCTGAGGTAAGGAAGATTGTCGCGGACGAGAAACAGCGTATCGCCGGCGACCCGGCATTGAGCCATCTACTGAAACAGCAGATATAATTCTGCGACCTACCAAAAACGGCGCCACCCCGACGGGTTTTGTCAGGGTGGCGCTATTATATAATTATATATAGGTGTCTTACTTTTCGGGCTTGTCCATGTCGCGCTGGATCTTGGCGAGGAACACATCGCGCAGACGGTCTATGAAGTCGGAGTAGCTTTTCTTGGAGCGGTATTTCATATCGGTGTAGCAGCTGTTGGCGTATGCCTCGGAGATTTCCATGCCGAAGAAGGCGGCCATGCCCGATATTACCTCGAATATCGTTACGCCGGTGTTGCGGTATGCGGCCTCGTGTATTGCTCTGCCGAGCTGCACGATGTCGGCTTTGGTAAGTTTGCCGTTTGTGGCGAGTGAGCGCAGGGCCGAATTGTCGGTCGGTATCGCCGACACTTTGGGCGGATGGGTGATCATCAGCCTTACATGATGGATGAGGCGGTGAAGGAAGGAGATTGCTCGTTTGAGGAATTTGGAGATTTCAGTGGCGGCCGTTTCGTGGAGGATTTGCAGTTCTTCTTCAACGTATGATAACGAGAAGTGGACGTCGTGCCAGATTACATCCGGCGCGTAACACATTGCTGTGGCGGTCTGTTTGAACTCCGACAGCGAGCCGTCCAAAAGCTCATGCCGCCCCTCCTTGACGTGGGAGATGAATTGCGATTGCAGTAGTATAAGGTGCTTCATATAGTGGGTTTTATTTTTTGTTTTTATCACGTTGATAGTAACCCGATAAAGCACCGATTGGCTTATCGCCGATATGTTAAAATTCGGATATGACTGAAAAATAGTGCTTTATGGAATGAAAATGCAAATCGGTAATGTCCTATACAGGAGATTATTTGTAAAAAAATCTTACGATTGTTAATATGGCTGGGTGTTCGTTGGATTGCAGATAGTTCATGGCAGGATATAAAAATAGCGCACGTCCCCTAAAAGTATGGAGGCTCTGGAAACTGCCTTGAACAAGTTAGGAAAACGTACGCTATGCGAGTGCATAGCATAAGTGTCATCCTATAGCCTTGTTCGATGTTAATTTTCCAGATTCCCATACGAAACTATAAGAATTCTTATGTTATGTATTTATTTCAGACGGTCGGCTCTCCGACCGCGATATTACAATTTCAGCACAAAGTTAATAATTTTCGGCGAATTAGCCGTTATGCTCATTCGTATTTGGTGCCGATTTCGTATTTGTTGATCTTATTGTTGAGCGTCACGCGGCTTATGCCGAGCAAATCCGCCGCTGTCTGTCGCTTGCCGTCGGCTTGTTGCAGGGCGGCTATGATCTTTGCTTTCTCGTCGCCGTCATCGCGCAGGGTGAACCGTGGCGGCGGTCCCGTGCCGGGGTTGTCGAAGTCAAGGTCTTTGGATGTTATCACATCGCCAGTGGCCTCTATCACGGCAAACCGCACGGCGTGTTTCAATTCCCGGATGTTGCCGGGCCAAGTATGGAGTGACAGTTTCTTTTTCGCTTTCGTGTCAAAGCCTTTTATACGTCGGGAGAACTCGTAACTGTATCGTTGGAGAAAGAACTCGGCAAGCGGTATAATATCCTCCTTGCACTCCCTGAGAGGCGGAATATTTATATGTGTCTGCCGCAGAGTGTAATACAATCCCTGCCTGAACTCTCCTTTGATAACCTTTTCGGCAATGTCGGCGGCATTGGTCGTGGCTATGAGCCTTATATCCGGGCGCTGGCGGTCAAGCATATTCAATATAATCGTCTGCATTTCAAATGGAAGCAGGTGTATATGGTCGAGGATGACTGTGCCGTGTTCGGCTTTCGCAAAATAATCCTCCACAACCTGACAGACCGATTGTTTATTATTGGCCGGACACATCATTGGCAACATGGCTGAATCTATGACCATGCACGGGCGGTCGGAGCGGTTGCTCATTCTGTATATCTCCTGTGCCAGAGGCTCTTTGCCACAGCCGCCCTCGCCGGTTATAAGCACGTTCAACCGTGTGGGTGCAATCCGGGATATTATTCTTTGTATCTCGTTGAACTGTGCGCTACTGCGGGGCAACACCACCGATTTGTATTCGGATTCAAAGCCACCACCGATAAGCCGTTTCAATCTCGGTATCAGCAGCTGGTCGGTCTGCCGTTTCTGGATATAGTCTTTTGCCCCCGCGCGAAAAGCCTCGATTGACAACGGATTATCAAGCATATCGGACACAACAATTACATCACGGTAGATCCTGTTCTTGGCAAGCCATTCGAGCAGTTCAACCGAAGTACCGTCAGTCAGCTTGTAGTCGCAGATGATTATGTCACGGTAGGAAGATTTCTTCAGCAGCTCCTTCGCGCTTTTAAGGCTCATAGCCGTCACCTTCTCCACATCGAAACACGCTAACTTGCGACCCAAATCCTCACAATCCGCCGGACTGTCATCTATAATCAGTATCCGATACATCTAAACCTATATTTGTTTTATTCCATATTTCCTTCGTTTAGAATCATCAAATGTTCTCTAAACATCAACGCTGCCGAGAGACGCATAGCCTCTCTCGGCAGCGTTCCAGTTACAAGAATCCTTACACATTGTCTTGGATTCGCTTTCGTTGCATGATTTATTTGTTTTATAACGGTTTATCTTGAACCAGACATAATTCCTGTATTAGTATCCTCGCTTGACATCCTTTGTCGGGCATTTCCTCTTGATTTACCGAAATCAAGGTTAAACGAGAATTTCAATAAGAAAACCTTTGTAAGATTGCCTGAATATAATGTCTGGGTATATGGAGCTACCGCAGAGAAATTTTCCACACTTTGGCGATATTCTTTCTCAAACGGATTGTAGATACATACAGCCGCACTCCACTTAGGTCGATTATATCTTATTGAAAACTGATGGTTACGCTCTCCCTTTCTGAGCGTTTCACCCCACAGATTGTTGCTTGCGGTCGTGAATTCAAACATAAATGACCAGTCTCTCCAAGAGGCAAATAGTTCTCCGTAAAATCCCAGATTGGAATGTGTATGCGTATAGTTATTACCTTGACTTATAAACCTTTGATATAACGCTGTGAATCTCAGTGTGATGTAATCTTTATAAGGCTTGAAAAATAGCCATGTGTGCCAGTTGAGTCTATGGAAACCCCTTTGATTGTCCATTGTCCTGATAATAAGGTCGTCCTCGACAATATCCTGCTCCATAACCGGACGATGGTCATAATTATATATAGCAATAGAGCCAACCCCCAGAAATTTGCAGAAATCCCAGTTTGCCATCAGTTGTGCGCTATAGTAAGTGACCGCTTTCAGGTTAGGATTACCCCTGCGAGCCTGATAAGCGTCAATCTGTTGGGTCACCGAACTTAAATCAGCAAGCGACGGCGCATATCCGGATATTTCACCGCTGAACCGCATAAATAAACCCCTTGCACCACCCCAAGAAAGATTAAGGCGGGGATTGAATATATATTTTTCAAGTTGTCGTCCATCTTGAACACTATATGTCCGCAAAGCTCCGAGACCAAAAGAATAGTTGACCTGTCTGATCCGCGATTGAAACTCTGCATAAAGATTTGTCTGCGACGAGTTCATACTCACCTCATTATTCTCAACTCCAGAATAGATATTTTTCATCCATTCCTGACGTTGTCTAATTCCGCCACTGAGTTTGCCGAAATTGAATTCTCGTTCATATATACCCTCCCCGAACAAAGACCATTTTGTTCCGTCTATGTCAGAGTCAAAAGCATCGATAATTTTGCTGCCCTCGGTCATGCTGTATTTATGATGGTTACGGCTGTCGAGATAGGACCCGACGATGTCAATATACAGATTTTGTTTGTGTGGAAGGTTTAACTGATAATATATGTCAAGAGACGGCACATTGAGTCGGGTGGTAGTATTGTCCAATATGTTGTATTCACGGTCTCCCTGATACAGAGTGCTGTTCCTGTCACCCGAAGAATTAGGCTCGTCCCGATAATAGTTCCTAAAATTGACACTGAACATTTGCTTGTCGGCATCTTGCCATACATATCTCAGAGAGGCCTTGAGTTGGTCATACTTAAACGGAGTTTTTGCACCGACTTCTTTATTCGTTACTGTCCTGTCATGGAAATGATAGGTCTCCTCGTTCTCTCGTATCCAATCATTGTCCCTTCGCTCCCAGTTGACTACCGCATTGAGCATAGATTTCTCCGTGTTGTATCGTCCGGCAAGATTGTAGCCACCCCAGCCTCCATAGTTTGCAGCCTGCGTGAAATCTCCGTTGATATTGCCTCCGATATTCCGATACTTGACTATGTAATTCATCACTGCTTTGACTCCTCCATATTGCAATCCGGGATTGTCTATGTATTCCACTCTGGATATGTCTTTGGGATTCAGTGCAAGCACTTCTTCATTGGCAACCTCGACACCGTTTATCCGCAATTGGACGGCATCCTGTCCGTCAATATTTATGGTATTGTTAAGGGTGCTGACTGATATACGCGGCAGATTCAATGCGAGAATCAGGTTTATGCCGTTTGACGATGCTCGACGTTGCTGTTCATTCGGAGTTATTATCTGCCTATCGATTTTCCTAATGACCGGATCTGCGGATACAGTGACCTGATTGAGTTGAATGACATTTTCGTTCATTATTATGGTGCCAACTTTGTAATCATCAAGTGTGCGTTGTATTGTCTTATATCCTAAGCAACTGAACTTGGCAATTACATTCGCCGCATCACACGGGACACTAAAATGCCCTTCAGTATCGGAAAATCCGTATGTTATAACAGTGGAATCATTCGGGGCAAGCAGCATAAGGGTTGCAGCCACGACCGGTTCCCCGTCGCTGCCTATAATACGACCAGAATACACATACCTGCCATGTTGGAGAGCCTCTACATAATAACGGCCTCCTTTGTTCATGACCGAAACAGGATTAAGTCCGACTATTCTTTTTAATGCGTCGTAAGCATTGTCAGTATTCACAACGACCGTAGTCTTGTAGTTGTCAAGTTCATTGTATATGAAATTGATATGAAGGTCTGGATGTTGTTCTGCTATCTGAGTAAGGGCTTCAGACAGGCGTGCCGAATGAAAGTTGTAATTGAAAGTATCTGCGTATGTGACTATAACACATAGCATAGCCGCAAGTAAAAAAGTACCCTTTTTCATTGTTATTCTATAGTTATGGTTTTATCGGAGATACTAGTCTTGATTTGCTCGAAATTGTTCAACTGTTCCACAATTTCATTGAGAGGCAACGACTGATCCCATTGGAAATACAAACGGAGTTCTTTTGATTTTTCATTTTTATAGACTACTGAAACTCCGTAAAAATCAGCTATCGAAGAAATCATCTCTTCAAATGATTTGTCTTTGAAAATCACAATCCGGGGTTCTTCCGGTATGGATTCGTCAACCTGCACTGAATCTTTGGCTAAGTTTGCTCCCGAGACGGACTTGTCTGGGGCAGACGCAATGTCCGCCGAAACTTCAGTGACTATTGCCCGGTTACTGAGTGAATACGATACCCCAAATGTAGCCGCTACCACAACGAGGGATGCCACTGTGCATAGTAATACAGCAGCGACATTACGGTTAAAGAATGCCCGGATGGAATGTAGAAATCCCAGTGTGACAGGTTTCTTCTGACGGCTTACAAACTGTTCCCACTCGAGGTCTATATCTGGTTCTTCCGTTGTGGTCAGTGCGTCGGCGGTTTTGCATATCTGCCTGTAAAGCTCCTGTATACCGGAATCATCAAGCATTTCCTGAATCTCTTCGTCAGAAAAGTGGTCAGGATTCTCGATTGCCTCAAACAGCTGGTCTGTTCTATCTTTCATGTTTGTTGAAATTTTGACGTAAAACATTCATAGCACGACTTAGATGCTTATAAACCGAGACTTCGCTGACAGAAATCTCCTCCGCAATCTCCTTATATGTCATTTTCGATTCAAACCTAAGCCGGACAATCTTCTGTGTCTGCACTGGCAAGAGTCGGTCAATTATCATATTGAGCTTTGCTATATCCTCATCATCAGGCCATTCCTCATCCTCTATCTCCTGAAGGTCGATGGCATACATCATCTTAATACGTTCACGGACAGAGGTATTTCGTATATGCTTCAGACATGCATAACGCACTCCTTTAATGAGATAAGCCGGAGATACGAATCTGACATCTCCCAACAGTAGGGAGGCAAAGACATCGTGCACAATGTCTCGTGCCGCCTCATCATCATGAACCAACCGGTTGGCGAATATCAGCGCTGCCTTATAGTTGGTTCGGAAGAGTTTTTCTATGTCATCTGTTGTCGTCATTCATCTATATAAACCGCGAATTCCGATTTAGCTAACCCCAGTCAGTAAAAAATTAGTTTTTATGGCGTAGAATATGCCCCTAAGCTATTTAAGTATTATACTTAAGTTGCTCGCAATTAGTAAATTATTGATATGTAGCAAAGAGTAACCGTAACTTTTTGCCAATTAAATTTTGGCAAAGTTCGGCATTAAAATCCGGTTCGCTCTTCGCAAATGTTAAGACGCCCCGGTTTTTCAGGATTTTATCGGAGTATAGCGGCTAATTTGCGCCTGATACGGCTCAGATGGCCGGGTGTGATGAGTAGGTAGGAGGCCAGATCCTTCAGTGAAACGGTCTCGACAATATTGGGATAGTCGCGGCACAACTCCACATAGCGTTGTTCCGGCGACTTGCGATAGAGGTTGAGACAGCGCATATAGGTCATTTTGAATAGTGCGCTATGCTCCACAAAGAGGTTTGATGATAATAATGAGGCAAACTCCTTTAACTGCACTCTCAGAATCTCGCTGTCGGCTCCGGCGATAACCGACATTTCTGATGGCTCGCCATAAATAGAGGAATGAATGTCGGTTATGATCTGTCCCGGAAATGCGAAGTTGATCACTGCCTCGTTGCCAGACTCATTGAGCGTGGTCAGCTTGAAATAGCCGGAAACCACGAGTGCGGCATAACGCGCTACGGTGCCTTGCTGTATAAATCGTTCCTCCTTTTTATAATGGCATACGGTTCCATTCTCACGGCAATAGTCTGTCGCAGCCGTGGGATCCAAAACATCCAGATATGAATTGAACTGTGCCATAATCAAATGCAAAGTTAGCTAATTTTCTCGACATGAGCGCATTTGCAGGTTGGAAAACTTCGGTTTTATCACAAATTCATCGACTTCCCAGTGTTTTACGAAAGGGGAAGACAACCCATTTCTGAGGCCATTTTTGTCGGTCTTAACATTTGTCAAGTCCGATATGCTTCATATTTCATAACTTTGCTTGATTAAAGCCGTAATACGGCTACACATGAATCCGGCAATTCGACATAAAATGAGCGACACCAACGATTTCTTCATACCCGACAACGAGGTCAGGCTTCCCGACGAGCTTGACTATAACCGTGTGTCGGAATATGTCAGGTCGGCGGAGGCTTTCTCCCGCTCCACCTACCAGAGCGTCTATATCATTGACTTTTTCAGGCAGAATTTCCTGTACGTTTCGCCCAATCCGATGATTCTGTGCGGATTATCTCCGGAAGAAATGAAAGAGTTGGGCTATCGGTTCTACCTCGACTATGTGCCGGAGGAAGAACAGTCGATGTTGCTTTTGCTGAACAGAGCCGGTTTTGATTTCTACAACAATATCCCTGTCGCTGAACGCAAGGACTGGTATATCTCTTACGATTTCCATATTCTCAATGCAGGGCGCAAGATACTTGTCAACCACAAGCTGACCCCGCTGGCCCTCACCTCCGACGGACGGATATGGCTTGCCCTTTGCGTTGTTTCGGCTGCGACACATACCGATGCCGGCCATATCGAGATGCACCGTGTCGATTCATCTGATTTCTTTGAGTATAATATGAACACTTGCCGTTGGGACAAGCGGCAGATGCCGATATTGACCGACGGCGAAAAGTTGGTGCTTACTCTATCCATACAAGGTTATACCATGATGGATATTGCCGACAGTATGTGCCTTTCTCCAGTCACAATCAAGAAATACCGTCAACGTATCTTTGAGAAACTTGATGTCCGCAACATCTCCGAAGCGATTGTTGCCGCTACCAACAACAAGCTACTATAAATTGCGGCAGAGATAGAATCGCGGAAAGTGCTTCACCTCACGACCTACGGCGATATTTGCCGCTATGCGTGCGCAGATATGTGCCGCCGTCTTTTGTGCGGATTCACTTGTATCGCCATTCCTTATTGCAGGGTGTGACTGCTGTAGCCAGTCACAATCAGGCACATTCCAGAAAGCACAGTACCCCGCCATATACTCAGCCGCCCATACGCGCAAATCACTCTTGCCAAGCAATTCCCTGTCATCACCGGACATTACGACCATAGCACCTGCGCCGTTCACAAAATCGAATGGATAAATCAAAGGCACAGCCACATTATCTATCGTTTTCAGGCAAGAAGATCCGTTACCGCCATACTCCGCCATTATATTTACAGAGGATTGTTCTGGGAAGCAGTTGCCGCCATGATTGATATGAACATCCCGGAAACCGAGTTTTGTCATCTCCGGCAACACGTACTCTATAAAGCGTCGTGAGCCGATAATCATTACACGGCACTCCGAGATAAGATGTTTTTCTTCGTCGGTCATATTGAATTATTTACTACACTGCAAAATTAGAAATACCCCAAAGGCTGTGCCATATACAAAAGTATATATTTTATCCTCTGCGCCATAGCAGGGTGCAATCATATACTTTTGGATATGGCAAGGAATTTTCTACGGCTGTAATTTTGCAGCAGAAAAAAATATAAGTTATGAATAAAATAATCACATTCATCATCGCGCTGCTTTGTGCATTAAGTGCCGTGGCGCAGAACCGCTGGCATCTATATGCCGGTGGAAGTATCTCCCACTTGTGTGAGAAACCGTGGATAAGCTCCGATAAATCATACGGTTGGGGAGGTGGAGCTTTCATAGGTGGAGGCTATGAGATCAATTTCAATCCCCATTGGAGTCTTACCCCTCAGCTGGAACTTGCTTTTAACGACAATGGGGCATCGCTATCATCCAAAGAATTGGGGTTCTATGCCAATCATGCGAACTGGCAGAGTATCTGGAGTCTGAACATTCCTATAATAACAAGTTTTAGATTCCCGATTACAGACTATACAGGTCTTCGCATTGGAGCCGGCCCATATATTCAGGAAGCAATCTCCGGTCATCGATATGAATCTGACAGTGATAAAAAAGTATCTATGTCGGGAAATTTCGGTAATCGGTTCAATGTGGGCGTTGTCGGAGAAATTGCAGTTGAAACAGGCACACATTTTGCCTATATGGTCAGAACACGGTATCCTTTTCTTAAAGAGGGGTGGGTAAGAAAAACAATCAATTTATCAGTGGGTGTTCGCTATTCGTTCTGAATAAATATCTGAATATGAAACCGATAATCACATTCATCCTCACACTCTTCTGCGCCTTTGCAGTTTCGGCACAGAATCAAGAAGCAACTGATAGCCTTACTCGCTCACTGCAAGAAATTGTGGTCACAGCAAAGCAGCCAGCAACAAAACTTGTCGGCAATTCACTCGTGTCAACTATTGCAGGCTCAAATCTGCAAAATGCCGGGAATGCCTTTGATGTGCTTCAGCAGCTTCCTATGCTTTCAGTCGAAGACGATGCCGTATCAGTCACCGGCAAAGGAACACCGGCCATTTATATAGACGGACGCCCTATGCGTGACTATACCGAATTGCGCTCATTGAAGTCTTCAAATATCAAGACTGTGGAACTTGTTCTTGCACCCGGTGCCCAATATGAAAGCACTACCAATGCTGTCTTAAAAATCATTACACGAAAGAATTTCGTACAGGGTCTCAGCGCGAGCAACGAAACAGAGATACGCGCCAAGCGCAAATGGTCAGTAACCAATCTTCTTGATTTCAGCTATCATAACGGAAAGTGGGAGCTTTTCGGAACAGGATATTATGACCATGACAACAGCGTCATAAAAGGCTCTACAATCAATCATCTGATATACGAAGGCAAACCGACCTCAGTCGGCACGACCTTCAACAGCTCATTCCCTGAAAACAGCACTTTCGGCAAGCTGGGATTTAATTTCTCTGAGGGCAACCAGTCGTTAGGCGCATACTACAGGTTCTCCTACTCACATTCCAATCCGTTCAATCAAGGCACGGAATGGATAAATTCGGAAACTCCTTTGGAGCGTGACATTTCAGGTGAAGGCAACACCCGTAATCATCTCGTATCAGTATATTACGACAATACTTTCATCGACAAGTATCATCTTCACTTTGACGGCAATTTCAGAAACATAAATAGCGATAAGAACAATTCTACATTATATGCTGCCAACCGGCTTCCGGATGTGAATTCCACTCAACATAGAAATAGCTATCTTTGGGCCGGGAAACTATATGTGGACTTTCCTATGGCCGGAGGCAATCTCACTGTTGGTACACAGGATTCATACACAAATACAAGACTTGACTATAATATGCTCAATCCGGAGGTCGGCAGCTATATACCCTCGTCACTTACCGATGCGAAACAGACATCTCTGGCCGCGTTTGCTTCATGGGCAAAACAATTCGGAAATTTCAGTTTGTCAGCCGGATTGAGGTATGAATATGTCGATTATCTGTTTACCGTTGACGGAAAGAAAGACAATAATGTCAGCCGGACGGATAATTCCATCACCCCTGATATTTCACTAGGATATTTCTTCAATGAGACCTCAATGTTAAATCTAAGCTATCGAATGGCGACTGTCAAACCGCCGTATTCACAACTTACAGGAGGGATGTCCTATGCTGGAGAGCATGAGATAGAAGGAGGAAATCCGATGTTGCGCGATGAAAAGATGCACAACGTGCAACTATTCGGGCAGTGGAACGACTTTATATTGCAGGTCGATTATATCCGCAGCCTTGACACATACGCCTTCGTCAAAGAACTTTACCCCGCATCTTCATTACAGATGCTGCTTCATCCCGTCAACGTGAACGTGTCAGAATTAAGCACCTATCTGATATGGAGCCGCCCGATACGCCGCTGGGTTCCGGAGGTCACGCTCGGGATGGCCAAACCGTGGATGAAACTCGAGAATGACACATACAACAAACCTATTTTTTCCTATAGTTTCCAGAATTCCATCACTCTGCCGCATGGTTTCTATATATCGGCAAATGTCAGGGGACAAGGTTCCGGTGATATGCACACCAACCGTTTTGCCGCATCATGGTTTGTTTTGGACATGAGCTTGAGAAAGACGTTCTTCAACAAGGCTCTTGCAATAAAGCTGACAGCAACAGACATCTTCAACACTCGTAACAACGACTGGAGCATGGATACTTACGGCATACTGATGAACAAATACCAGAGCTACGACCGCAGGGGAATAACTCTAAGCGTACAGTACCAATTCCAGCCAAAGAAAAGCAAATACAAAGGTAAGGCAGCCTCAGAAGCTGAAATGAACCGACTGTAATATTGCGTAATAAAACAACACTAATATGAAGCCGATAATCACATTCATCATGGTGTTTCTCTGTACCTTTGTTGCATTGGCACAGACAGAAACGCCCGACACTATCGATGCGAAAGAACTTAACGAAGTGGTTGTCGAGGCGAAGCTGCAACGCACTTCGGCTACAGTATCGACCTACATCCCGACCAAACGCCAACGTAACGCCGCACAGAATGGTCCAGAATTACTTAACCACATGGCTATTCCACAACTCGGACTTGTTTCAGGCAATTCTGTTACAACCAACTCAGGACAAAAGGTTGACCTATATATCGACTATGTGCCCGCATCGGAGCAAGACCTCAACGGTATGCGCATGGCCGACGTGAAGAAAGTGGAGTATTTCGATTTTCCGACCGACCCGCGCTTTCAAGGCTCGCAACATGTAGTCAACTTCATCATGCAGAAGTATGAATACGGCGGATATGTAAAGGCTTATGCCAACGAGTTCTTCATTGCCAACTCCGGGCAGCTTAATCTGTTCTCAAAGCTCCAATACAAACGTATGACATACGATATTGGCGTTGGTTCATGGTATTCGGCCAACGACCATAAGAGCCAGTCGACAATCGAAACTTATAGATTGCCCCAACTCGACGGTTCAATCAAAACTTTTGAACGTATTTCCGAGCCGGACTATGCCAAGACACGCCAACAATCCTATTGGCCGACCTTCAAGGCTACATACAACACCGACAATATAACGATGGTCAATACCTTAGGCGCAAATTTCTTTAGGTCACCGAAGCAGAACACCGCTGGATCCGTTCATTTTATTCCAGCAGATTATCCCTCTATGGAATATACCAACGAGCAGGACAACCACTCGAATTCAATTACCTATTCAGGAAATTGGAACTTTATTTTCCCAAAAGGTAATAGTTTGAGCTTCAATCCTTACTACTCATATGCGCATACAACTCAGCATACGCTTTATTCCGAGGTTGGAGGCTCTACATTTGCCAATGGAGCGAAGGATGATTCGCATCGAGCCACTGCAAAGCTACGGTTCATACATGATTTTGGGAAATATGGTAGTGTAACCGGCATACTTAACGGTACGCTACTATCAAACCGCACCTCTTATTCAGGTACTTCCGATGCGTCTGATCGACTGACAACCTATCGTGTAGGCCCCGGAGCATTCTATAACTTCAAGACCGAGAAATTCAATGGACTTATAGGTGGCGGTTTCAATTACGACCATTCAAAATTGGGCGATACATCTGAACACTCCACACAGCCGTGGATGGACCTGTCAATCCAATATGGTTTCAACAGCAAAAATTCCATCAGTCTTGAATTTCATCACGCCACATGGACTCTCGCCTCATCTTATCGCAGCACGGCTGTAATACAATCCAATCCTTTGTTCAGCTATACAGGAAATCCCGATGTCAGCCCATACAAAAGTTTTGATGCAAGTCTGCGATATGTGCTGATACCCAACAACAAATTCAATTTCGCAGCATTTTGCAATGGAGCTCTCATCACCAATCGTTATGCGTTTGTTTATCAAGCAACTCCCGATGGAATACTCCGCACGATACAGCAGAAAGGTATGGGTGATTATTCATCACTTATTTATGGTGTCCAAGGAACAGCACGACTATTCAACAATTCATTGATGATAAACGGACAGATTGCACATAGCATTGTCCAAAATGGCTCGCCTTTCGATTGGACCCGGAATAAAGTACTGTGGTATCTTCAGGCCTTTTATTATACAGGAGGCTGGAACTTTGGTCTGCAATATCAATCGCCGCAGGATTATTGTGATGGATATGTCAACGGCGCATGGATTAAAAACAAAAGCGCATATACCGCTATCGTGGGCTGGGGTAACTCAAAATGGAGTTTGAAAGGCACACTGACAAATCCTTTTCGTTGGAACTGGCACGCTTCATCATCCGAGACCACAAGCGCCAACTACGATGTTTCCACAAAGTATTATAATACCAATTATCATTGTTATGTACTGGTGTCAGCGACATATACATTTGGCTTTGGTAAGAAAGTACAGCGTGGTAACGAAGCAACACAACAAATGGGTACAGCTTCAAGCATTTTGAAATAGAAGCAGCTTAATCATACTACAACGACAGTCAGCCCCGGCAGTGATTGTCGGGCTACTGTCTTTCTAATTATTAAGAAAAAGCATTATGGGACGACAAAAACAAGAATTAAAAATTTGGAAGAACTATATAATACTCCGGCTAATCTCCGATTGAAATATATAGCAATTGCCATAGGTGTTATTATCCCTATCCTTCTTATGACCAAAATATTTTGGCCAAATATGCCTATTAAATTATATATGTTTTTGAGAGGGTGTGCCGGATTATGTGCGATAGTATTCGTAATTATTGTTGGAGTCCTTGTTTACAGAGTCAACAGTGTGTTTATAAAACAGTGAGAGATTTCAGTTATTATCATCCGTATGGACAATATCTGATGATTCAAGAGCGCTGCATGGCATCCATTCACACATCGTTGAATCTTAATCCTACGACAAACAAAGACAGACAACCTCGGCAATGATTGTCGGGGTTGTCTGTCTTGCATTATAAAGTTGGTGGGCGATATATCGTATCCATCCGAAATAAGCCGACTTTTAAGTAGCGATTTTGATTGTGAACTTTG